>JBDUDH010000025.1:0-13904 GCA_040003015.1 Verrucomicrobiota bacterium
CTCGCATCATCGCCCGACATCAACAGGTCGTGCGCGTCGATCGCGAACAAATCCGCGCGCCTACTCCGGAGCAGGTCAGCCGGGTCGCCGAACGTGTGCGACAATCTCTGCCTGAGATTGACGCGATCGTTTTTGAAGACTATGGCAAAGGATTTTTGAGCCCGGAACTCGTTAGGCGAATTTGTCTCGATGCCAAAGCGTCCCGAAAAATCGTGACGGTCGATCCGAATCCCCGTCATTTCACAGATTGGCGGGACGTCTCGGCCGTGACGCCGAATCGCACCGAGGCGTTTCTTTCCGCCGGCGTGCGTTGGAGCAATCCCGTTGACCCGCCGACCGAAGATCATGCTCTGAGGGAGGTCGGTGTGAAATTGCTGAAGAAGTGGGGCACGAAACTATTGCTCATTACCCTGGGCGAACACGGCATGATGCTTTTCGAGGCAGAGCAGTTGCCTCATCATATTCCGACAAAGGCGCGCCAGGTCTTTGATGTGTCCGGAGCCGGTGATACGGCCATTGCTCTTTTTACTCTGGCACTTGTCTGCGAAGCGACTCCGACGGAAGCGGCGGAAATTGCAAATCATGCCAGCGCCGTTGTTGTCGGCAAACTCGGCACCGCCACTGTGACGCCAGCTGAGCTCATCGCGAGTTTTAACGATGACTCGACCGGCGCCTGATCAGCTTTCGCCGGCAGTATTCCTCGACCGCGACGGCACGATCATGCGGGATGTTGAGTACTGTTCCGATCCAAAACAGGTCGAAATCTTCAGCGGGGTACCAGAAGCGCTTGTGCGTCTGAAACAAAACGGATACAAACTCATCATCATTTCCAATCAAAGCGGAATCGGCCGCGGCTACTTTAGTGAGGAGCAGTTTCGCTCCGTGCAAGACGCGGTTGGTCGGAAACTCGCACCTGCCGTTATTGACGCGGTCTATTATTGCCGGGATAAACCAGACGGGAGTTCGATTCGCCGCAAGCCTTCGCCTGCAATGGTATTTGAAGCGCAACGCGATCATGGAATCGATCTGATCCGCTCATTTTTCGTCGGCGACAAGGCAATCGACATTCAATGCGGAAGAAACGCGGGGGTGCGAACCATCCTAGTTCAAACCGGTTATGGGTTGCATGAAGAAAATACTGGAGCGGACTGGGTTGCGTGTGATTTTACTGAAGCAACGGATATCATCCTCGAGCAATTGAAATGAGCAAAACGGTCGGAATTATTCCAGCTCGCTGGGGTTCGACGCGATTTCCGGGCAAATTGCTTCACCCGATTGCCGGCCAGCCGCTCTTGCAACATGTCTGGGAGCGGTGCCAGCAAGCGCAATCACTCGACGCCCTGATCATTGCAACCGATGACATAAGAATCGCCGAAGCTGCTTTCGATTGGGGAGCGGAAGTGGCGCTCACATCAAGCCAGCACGCGAGCGGCACTGACCGCATTGCAGAAGTGGCGCGGAATCTTCGCGGCGTTACGCACATCATTAATGTCCAGGGTGATGAACCGCTTATTGATCCCAAGTTGATCGACCGGCTTGTCGCCGCGCTGAGACGCGATCGCACGCTCGAAATGATTACGGCGGCCCACCCGTTCGAAAATGCAGCGGAAGCTTCGTCGCCGCATCAAGTGAAAGTAATTGTCGATCTTCGCGGAAACGCGCTCTACTTTTCGCGCTTCGCCATCCCCTTCCCTCGCGATCGTTCCGCGCCGGTAAAATATTTGCGCCATCAAGGCATCTACGGTTTTCGGCGCAAGACACTCTTACAATTTGTAAAGTGGAAATCGACGCCACTGGAGCGGGCCGAGTCGCTCGAGCAATTGCGCGCTCTCGAAAATGGTGTAAAGGTTTATGTGCTCATCACGAAACATGGCTCGCCCGGCGTAGACACGCTGGAAGACGCAGTCGCGCTGGAGCGCAAACTCGCTCGCGCCCGACAAAGGATTTCTCGATGAAATACATTTTTGTCACCGGCGGAGTTGTGAGTTCGTTAGGCAAAGGCCTGGCCGCCGCCTCACTCGGTACGCTGCTCGAGCTGCGTGGACTGCGCGTTGTTTTCCAAAAGTTCGACCCGTATCTCAATGTCGATCCTGGAACGATGAATCCGTTTCAGCATGGCGAAGTTTACGTGCTGAATGACGGCGCTGAGACCGATCTCGATCTCGGACATTATGAGCGTTTCACGAACTGTGTCCTCTCACGCCACAACAATCTGACCAGCGGTCAGGTTTATGAGAGCGTAATTTTAAAAGAGCGTCGCGGCGATTATCTCGGCAAAACTGTGCAGGTAATTCCGCACGTCACCGATGTAATTAAAGATCGCATTCGCGAAATTTCCGACGAGAACAAATACGACGTTGTCGTTACCGAGATCGGCGGCACGACCGGCGACATCGAAGGACTGCCGTTTCTCGAAGCGATCCGTCAATTCATTCTTGAAGTCGGGGCGCAAAACGTCGTGAACATGCACGTCACCCTCGTCCCGTACATCAAGGCGGCGGCCGAACTGAAAACGAAGCCCACGCAGCAAAGCGTGGCGAAGTTGCGCGAGATCGGTTTGCAGCCGCAGGTCTTGATTTGCCGGACCGAGAGATCACTTGATCGCGAAGTGCGACAAAAATTGTCGATGTTCGGCAGTGTTTCGGAAAAAGCGGTGATCGAAGCGCGCGATGTCGAACACACGGTTTATGAATATCCATTGATGCTGCACGCGGAGGGCCTTGACCAACTCGTTTGCGATCTATTGCAGCTCAAGACTCCGAAACCTGATCTGACGGACTGGCGAAAATTTGTTGAACGCGTCGTCAGTCCGAAAAAACAGGTGACGATCGCGGTCGTCGGGAAATACATCGACTTGCAAGACGCTTATAAAAGTATTTACGAATCGCTCACCCACGCGGCGGCGGGCCAGGATTGCGGAATCAACTTGAAACTGGTCGACGCGGAAACGTTACAGGAAAGCGTGGATCGACAATTGAAAGACGTGGCTGGCATCTTAATTCCTGGTGGATTCGGCGAGCGCGGTGTCGAAGGAAAAATCAGAGCCGCGCGCTTTGCTCGCGAACACAAAGTTCCATATCTCGGTCTTTGCCTCGGCATGCAGGTGGCGACGATCGAGTTTGCGCGCGATGTTTGCGAACTCAAGGGCGCCAACAGCACCGAGTTCGACAAGGACGCAAAAGAGCCGGTGATTTCCCTGCTCGAAGAGCAGCGCGGCGTGCGCAACAAAGGGGCAAGCATGCGACTCGGCACCTGGCCGACAAAAATCGCCAAAGGCACATTGGCGGAGAAAATTTACGGCGACACCGAAGTGATGGAGCGACATAGGCATCGTTACGAGTTCAATATGAAATATCGCGATCAGATGACTCACAAAGGCTTCGTCATCAGCGGAACGTCACCCGACGGCCAGCTGGCCGAACTGATCGAATTGCGCGATCACCCGTATTTCCTTGCCTGTCAGTATCATCCCGAATTTCAGAGCAAGCCGAACAAGCCGCACCCGCTTTTCGACGGATTCATCCAAGCGTGCCTCACCTATCAAAGTCGCGCGACGCACGACGGAGCCGATCCATTATCGCCGCGCCCAGTCCCTGATCAGGAACTCGTTCTGCAACGATAAGATCGACATCGAGCGCATCGAGTTCGCGCAAGCAGCGAAATAAATTCGCGGCCGCTTCGCGCAGGTCTTGCCTTTGGCTCAAATTGCGGATGGCGACGAAACGTTTGTCATTCGCAAGCGCGTTCCATGCGAGCAACGCGCAACGTTGATTTGGTTTTGGCGAAAATGAGTTCGCATTTTCGATTAGCTGCAATGGCGCTTTCGGCGCGTAATGTCTCGATAGCTGCCCAGGCGCGGAAATTTTTTCTGCGGAAGTGACGATGTCGACCTTCACGCCAAAGATCGACAATTGTTCTTGCGTGATCGGGCCCCGTCGCAAGATGTCGATCTTGTCGCCATGCACCGCAACAATCGTCGATTCGATTCCGTCCGTGGTCGGACCCGCATCAACGATGAGCGGGATTCTGCCGTCGAGTTCAGCGCGCACATGCTCGGCCGTGGTTGGGCTGATTCGGCCAAATCGATTTGCGCTCGGCGCCGCCAGGACACCACCAAATTCGCGAATGATTTTCTCAAAAACGGGATGTGCGCTGATTCGCACCGCCACCGTTTCGAGTCCGGCCGTGACGATGTCGGGCACGATTTTCCTGCGCGGCAGGACAAATGTGAGCGGACCGGGCCAGAATTTTGCGATTAGACTTTCCAATAATAGGCGCGTTTCATTTTCGATCAGCGCGACTTGCTCAAGCCAGCTTGCGCCGGGCAGATGCACAATTAGCGGGTCGAAGCGGGGACGCTCCTTTGCTTCAAAAATGTGTGCGACGCCCGCGGGGTTGAGCGCATCCGCGGCAAGTCCGTAAACAGTTTCTGTCGGTAACGCTACCGTTTCGCCATCGCGCAGAAGCGCGACCGCTTTGGACACGGCGTTCGCGTTCTCCTCGGCTGTGCGCGAAAGAACGATTTCTGTTTTCACTTGGGCACTCGCTGTGCGAGTACCGTGTCGGTCTGCTTTTTTCGAAACGCTTCGAGGTTGTGGCGAATTTTTTCGTCGGAAAGGGCCAGAATACTCGCAGCAAGGATAGCGGCGTTTTTCGCGCCCGCCGTTCCGATCGCGAGCGTCCCGACAGGGATGCCGCCTGGCATTTGCGCGATGGAAAGAAGCGAATCAATTCCGTGCAACGCTGACGAGGCAATAGGCACCCCAAGGACCGGCAGCTGAGTTAGTCCGGCGACGACTCCTGCCAAATGTGCGGCGGATCCTGCTCCCGCGATGATTACGTGCAACCCTCGACCAGCCGCTTTGCGTGCGAAATCGGCCGTCGCATCCGGTGTGCGATGAGCAGAAAGAATGTGATGTTCGTTAGGCACGCCAAGTTCATTCAGAACTTCCACCGAATGACGCATCGTTTCCCAATCAGATGAGCTCCCCATAATAACGGCGACAAGGGCGGCGGAAGATTTTGGATCGGGCATGGCGTAAAGCAGAAGTTGGATCATCACTTCCTTACAACAGCGTGAATTGCAAAGAGGATTTTGCAATTCCTCGTGCTCGTACTCGTAATCGCAATGGATCGATCACGATTGCGAGCGCAACGTTGGCTCAAATTGCATCCCCGATTTGGCAATCCATACTTGATGAATGATTGAACGTGGAACGGCGATTGTTTTGATCGGATTCATGGGTATGGGCAAATCGTCCGTCGGACAACTCCTGGCGGAACGGACTGGATGGCGGAAGTTTGATACGGATGAACTTGTTGCCGCGAAATTTGCTCTCCCGATCGCGGAAATTTTCGCACGTTTCGGCGAAGACCGTTTTCGAGATGCAGAAACTTCGGCATTGCGGGAGCTGCCACGCGAGGGCGATTCGATTGTGGTTACCGGGGGTGGGACCATTTTGCGCGCTAAGAATGTGCAATTGCTACGGGAAATCGGAACAATTGTCTGCCTGAACGCTGATGAGGAAAGACTTTTTGAGCGCTTAGCCTCCCGGCGAAATCGTCCTCTTCTACAAACGTCTGATCCACGTGCGACAATGAAAGAGCTGCTTCGTTCCCGCGAAACAATTTACAAAAAAGCAGCTGACATCATGATCGACACTTCCGATTTGACCCATGAAGAGGTAGCTGACGAAGTGATAAAAGAACTGAAAACGTTGAGTGTTCAAAGATGACTTCACCGAGCGAAATTAAATCCGTGCTGACGACTCTCGCGCTCGACCTCGGATTTAATTCTTGCCGCATCGCGCGATGCGATCCACCGCGTCACCAGGCCGAGTTTAATGAATGGCTCGACCGAGGCGATGCCGGCGAGATGAATTGGATGGAACGTGGAGCAAATAAACGTCGCAACCCGCAGAAAGTTTTAAGCGGAGCGCGTTCTGTTATCGTCGTTGCATTGAATTACTGGCAAGGGGAAAAGATTTCGGATGAAAAAAAAGGGCGGATCGCACGATATGCCTGGGGCGACGATTACCACGAAGTCATGGAGCGAAGAATAACTAAACTCGATGATTTTCTGCGAGCGCACGGCGGCCGGCAAAAAGTTTACGTCGATACCGGCCCCGTCCTGGAGCGAGATTACGCGGCCGAAGCCGGAATCGGATGGCACGGCAAGAGCACGATGTTGCTCAATGCGGAGCTCGGCACCTGGTTTTTCCTCGGCGAAATCTTTACAACGCTGGCTCTGCCACCAGATTCGCCGCAGAAGGAGCGTTGCGGCAGTTGCACACGCTGCATCACCGCCTGCCCCACCGGCGCGATCACCGAGCCGCATAAGCTGGATGCGCGCCGATGCATTTCCTACCTGACGATTGAACTGAAGGGAAGCATTCCACTCGACCTGCGGCCCTTGATCGGCGACCGGATTTACGGATGCGATGATTGTCTCGACGCGTGTCCGTGGAATCGCTTCGCCGAAGTTTCGCGCGAGAGCGCTTTCGCCGCGAGAAGATCGACAGTCGGAATGGCGCTGTGCGATTATCTCGATCTCAACGACGAACAGTTTCGCGCGCTTTTTCGGAATTCGCCAATCAAGCGAATCAAGCGGCGTGGCTTTTTGCGCAACGTTTGCGTCGCACTCGGCAACGTGGGTGATGAATCAGATTTGCCTGCGCTTGGTCGCGCAGCGCGCGATGCCGAGCCGCTAATCGTTGAGCACGCACGGTGGGCGAGCGCTCGCATTCGTGAGCGCCGTGAGAGCAAAGTCGCTGCAATTTGTTGAATCCAAAGCATTGGTTGAGCGCATCTCAACGGTGTCGCAATGAACGCGATTTCCTTTGCAAAGGTCAAAAGACGAATTAATTCTGGCGTTTTTACGAAAACCGGTTCCCCGAAGATGCATCAAGCCGTAACCACTCCTGCGACTGCGCCAGTGAAGGCGAAAAGGCGTTGGTCGCGCCGCAAAAAGATCATTCTCGGGGCAGTCGGCCTCGTGGTGCTTTGGATCATTGTGTCGATTATTCTGGGCAAACGCGAGAAACCAATTCCGGTCACGACGGACAAGGCGTTGCGAAAAGCGATCGTGCAAACGGTTTCGGCGACCGGAAAAGTGCAACCGGAGACGGAGGTGAAAATTTCACCAGAAGTCGCGGGCGAGATTACCGACTTGCCGGTGGAAGATGGGATGTCGATCAAGAAAGGCGCCCTGCTTCTGCGGATTAAACCCGATTCGTACAAGGCATTGGTCGAGGCACAGGAAGCGGCAATCAGCTCGGCCAAGGCGACGAATCTTCAACAAAAAGCGACGATGATGAAGACGGAGCAGGATTTTAAACGCGCCAGTGACATGTTCGCCAAGAAAACGATTTCGATACAGGAATATAACACCGCGCAGGCCGCCTACGACGTGGCGAAGAACACGTTCGAAAGTTCGCTGCACGAAATCGAGCGCGCGCAGGCGGGTTCGAGTCAGGCGCGCGATCAACTCTCGAAGACGACGATTTATTCCCCGATCGACGGGACAGTGACGATTCTAAACAGCAAACTGGGCGAGCGCGTGGTCGCGACCAATCAGTTCGCCGGTACCGAAGTGATGCGCGTGGCCGATCTCGGCCACATGGAAGCGCGCGTAGATGTGAATGAGAACGATGTCGTGAACGTGAAAGTCGGCGACAAGGCGAATGTGAAGATCGACGCCTACGCCGATCGAAAATTTCACGGCACCGTTTACCAGATCGCCAACACCGGAAAGACGACGGGCGCGGGCACGCAGGAGGAAGTGACTAACTTCGAGGTCAAAATTCGAATTGACGATCACGATGTGATATTGAAGCCGGGCTTGAGCTGCACCGCAGACATCGAAACGAATATGGTCAAAGACGTTGTCGCCGTGCCGATGCAGAGCGTAACGATCCGCACGGGCGACAGCAACTTGAGCCCGGAAGAGATCGAAAAGAAAAAGGAAACAATCGCCGCGCGCGACAAAGGCGATAACAGCGCCGAGTTCTCGAATGAGCGCCAGGAAAAGGCGGCGCAACGAGCGGAAAGTGAAAAGCTGGCGAAGGTTGTGTTTGTGAAAAAAGGGAGCAAGGCACAGTTGGTCAAAGTGACGACCGGAATTGCGGACGACACTTACATGGAGATCAAGAGCGGCATTCAGCCGGGCGACGAGGTGATTTCGGGAAGCTACAGTGCGATCAGTCGCAAGTTGAAAGACGGCGCTAAAGTCACCTACGACAAGGAAGCGACGAAGTAGCCGCGCGAGTACATGTCGATCTAACGATGGACACGCGGGATTCAATCAGGCCAGTCGGCCCGGTCGTGATCGACATCGAGACCATCACGAAGGATTACGTGATGGGCGAAGAGACCGTGCGCGCGTTGCGCGGCGTCTCGCTGCAGATTCATAAGAACGAATACATCGCGATCATGGGCCCGAGCGGCAGTGGCAAATCGACGCTCATGAACATGCTCGGTTGTCTCGATACGCCGACGTCGGGCCGCTATGAGTTTAACGGCAAGAACGTTGCCGAGATGGACGATGACGAACTCGCGGCAATTCGGAATCGCGAGATTGGTTTTGTATTTCAGACGTTTAATCTACTCGCGCGCTCAACCAGTTTGCGGAACGTCGAACTGCCACTCATCTACGCGGGCATCAAACCGGAGACGCGCGAGGAACGCGCCACCCAGGTCCTCGTCGATGTTGGTTTGGGTGATCGGATTCATCACAAGCCTAACGAATTATCGGGTGGCCAACGCCAGCGTGTCGCCGTCGCCCGCGCCCTCGTGAACAAGCCTTCCATTATTTTGGCCGACGAGCCCACCGGGAATCTCGATTCAAAAACCGGCGAAGAAATCATGGCGCTGTTTGAAGATCTTTATCAACGCGGCAATACCATCATTTTGGTCACGCACGAGCGCGATATCGCCGCGCACGCGCGCCGCGCCGTGCATTTGCGCGACGGACTGATCGAGAGCGACGAAACTGGATTGATGCCGGCGATGGAATCGATGGCGGCGAGCTAAGATCGACAATGAAACGTCTCCTTTACGAACTAAGCGAGAGCTGGAAAATCGCGGTCGCGCAAATGCGTTCGAATATGACGCGTTCCACGCTCACCGCCCTGGGGGTGATCATCGGTATTGTGGCCGTAACGTTGATGGGCACAGCCATCAGCGGAATCCAAGTCGGGTTCGATAAAAGCATGGCCATTTTCGGCGATGATGTTCTCTACGTCGGGCAATGGCCGTGGAAAAAGGTGGATGATTGGTGGAACTATCGCGACCGCAAGAAGATCAAGACCGAGTACGCGGAGGGACTCAACCGCATGATGGCGATGACGCCGAACTCCAATCTGGCCACCGCTATTCCGACCTCCAGTGTTTACCGCAGCGTTAAATACATCGACAGCGAAGTGAACAACGTTTTGATCCGCGGCACGGTGTCGGATTACATCATCACATCGACATTTGATTTCAAAGAAGGCCGTTTTTTCAATGAGCTGGAATCACGCGGCGGCGCGAATGTCTGCGTGATCGGCTACGATGTGGCCGATGCGCTTTTCCCGTCCGCCAGTCCGATTGACAAATCAGTCCTGATCAACGGTCAGCCTTTCAAAGTCGTCGGCGTTATTTCCCGGCAAGGGTCGTTTCTCGGGCTCTTCAGTCTCGATGCGATTGTGGTGATGCCCCTGCCCGCCTTTCAGAAATATTTCACCGCCAAAAGCGAAGCGGAGGTTCTCGTAAAAGTGAAGGACAAAACCAAGCTGGCGGATGCGAAAGACGAGCTCGCGGGATTGATGCGACGCGTACGCGAATTGCCGCCGGAAAAAAAAGACGACTTCAGCATTAATGAACAGCAAGCGTTGAAGAGCACGCTTGACCCAATCAAAAATTCAATTGCCATCGCGGGGCTTTTCATCACCGGTCTTTCGCTTTTCGTCGGGGCGATCGGCATCATGAACATCACTTTCGTGAGCGTGAAGGAGCGGACGAAAGAAATTGGAACACGCAAAGCGCTGGGCGCGCGCCGCCGGACGATCCTACTTCAATTCTTAATCGAATCCACCGCGCTGTGCCTGCTTGGTGGAATGATCGGGCTGACCTTTGCTTTTCTCATGTGCTTTTTGGTTGGCATGGCTTTCCCGTCTTTTCCCATTCACTTTTCGTTTGGTCTGGTCATTACAAGCATGATCGTTTCGGTCATGACCGGCTTGGTTTCAGGCTTCGCGCCCGCATGGTCAGCGTCCCGCTTGGATCCAGTGACGGCATTGAGATACGAATAAGGAAAATTCGAAATCCGAATATCGAAAAACAAGCATGTCGGATAACGAAAACGCAAAGCGCTACGACCTGAAAGATCGCACCGTTGAGTTTGCTAAGCTCGGTCGCCAATTCGTTAAGAAGTTGCCGCGGACAATCAGCAACATTGAGAACGCGAAGCAGTTTATTCGTGCGTCCGGCTCCGTTGGAGCAAACTACATCGATGCGAACGAAAAGAAAGATTTTGTGATGAAGATCAAGGCTTGCCGCAGAGAAGCTAAGGAGAGCCGCTATTGGCTTCGTTTGATCGATTGTGACGGCAAACTTGGAATCCGCCCGGGATCGTCTCTTAGCCGAGGCCGAGGAGTTAATGAAAATATTCGGCGCGATCGTTCGCAAATGTGAATAAAGGGAATTCGATATTTCTGCGGTTTGTTTCGAATTTCGATTTTCGACATTCGGATTTTTAAGATGTTATTCAGCGAGATTATAAAAATGGCTTTGTCCTCACTCGGGGCAAACAAATTGCGCGCTGCCCTGACGATGACCGGCATCACCATTGGAGTGTTCTCGATCATTTCTGTGATGACCGCGATCGGCGCGCTGCAAAATTCGATCGAAAGCGGAATAAGCTTTCTCGGATCAAATATTTTTCAGTTCGCGAAATACCCGGTGAACATCGACGTGGGTGGCGAGACGAAGAAAAAATATCAGAACCGGCGCAATGTGACCTATCGGCAGGCGTTGCGTTACTACGAGTTGATGCAGGGAGATGCGCAGGAAATTTGCCTCAAGTGCTTTGGTTATGATCTTAAAGGGCAAGCGGTGTATAACGGCTTAAAGACAACGCCGAGCCTCACCGTCGTCGGGACGAATCGAGCCTTTCTCACGGCCAACGCTTATACGCTCGGCTATGGTCGCAACCTGACCGACGAAGATGTTGCTCTGGCGCGCAACGCTCTCGTCATTGGAAAAACGATCGAGACGCGATTGTTTCCGCACGAATCGCCCATCGGAAAAGTCATCCGTATGAGCGGACACACTTACACTGTCATCGGCGTGCTCGCGGAAAAAGGCACCTCGTTCGGGCAAAGTCAGGATGACATTTGCCTGATGCCGATCACGAGATTTTTCGAGAATTACGGCGAGGCTAATCGCACGGTTAACATCGCAACGCAGCCATTTTCGACTGAGCTTTACAACCGGACATTAGACAAAGGGATTAGTGCGATGCGAATTGCGCGTGGCCTTGGCCCTGATCAGGAGAACGATTTCGAAATTTACACCAACGACTCGCTCAAGAGCGCTTTCGCTTCCGTGGCCGGCGTGGTTCGCATCGGTGCTTTTGTGATCAGTCTTATTGCATTGGTGGCGGCAGGCATCGGGATCATGAACATCATGCTCGTAAGCGTGACTGAGCGCACGAAAGAGATCGGGGTGCGCAAATCAACCGGCGCACGAAATCGCGATATCTTGCGCCAGTTTCTGGCGGAAGCGGTCTTCATTTCTGAGGCCGGTGGTGTACTCGGAATTCTTCTTGGCGTCATCGGAGGCGACCTGCTCGCCTTATGGCTGAAGGCCGATCTGATCTTTCCGTTCGGGTGGGCAGTTGCCGGCTTGTTCGTCTGCTCCGCGATCGGTATCGGATTCGGTCTCTATCCCGCGTACCGGGCCGCTTCACTCGATCCGATTGACGCCTTGCGCTTCGAGTAGTCCGGACTCGAATTTACTTTTCGTGCCCGCGCACGAAGACCTCGAGCTGGTTTTCGTAACGCTTAGTTATCGAGTCCGAGAGCGCGGAAGGTTTCTTCGACATGTTGGAAATGAATGTCCAGCGAACAGAGCGAATCGATTTCGCTTTCTGAGAGCAAAGCCGTGATTTCTGGTTCCCGTTTCACATTGTCCGCGAATGAATCAGACCCCTCCCACGTGCGCATGGCCGCGCGTTGCACCGCTTCATAAGCACGCTTGCGTTCCAAGCCAGCTCGAGTGAGCGCGAGGAGAATCGATTGGCTGAAGTAAAGTCCTTTTGTTATTCCGAGATTCCGTTCCATCCGCTCGGGGTAGATCTGGAGTTGCTCCACCACATCCCGGAGTTTCACGAGCATGTAATCCATCAGAATGCACGCGTCCGGTAGAATGATTCGCTCCGCGCTGGAATGACTAATATCGCGCTCGTGCCAAAGCGCCACATTCTCGAGAGCGGTCAGGGCATACCCGCGCACCACCCGGGCCAGACCACAGAGCCGCTCACTCGTGATGGGATTTCGTTTGTGCGGCATGGCGGAGCTACCTTTCTGGCCTTCGCCAAAAAATTCTTCGACTTCGAGAACTTCAGTGCGTTGTAAATGCCGAAACTCCGTGGCCCAGCGGTCGATACTCGAGGCAATCAAGGCAAGCGTGGTGCAGAATTCGGCGTGCCGATCGCGCTGAATGATTTGCGTGGACAGCACCGCCGGTTTCAGTCCGAGTTTTTTACAAACCTGCCGTTCAACTTCGGGATCGAGATGCGCATGCGTTCCGACCGCGCCACTCAATTTCCCCACCCGAATACGTTCGGACGTTTGCGTCAGCCGCTCGAATGCGCGCCCAAACTCATCGAACATCAGCGCGATCTTCAGACCAAAAGTGATTGGTTCCGCATGAATGCCGTGACTGCGGCCGATCATGGGTGTGAACTTGTGCCGCCGCGCTTGTTTCGCGATTGCGTCGCGAAGTTGCTTTAGATCTTCAAGCAGGATGCCGCAGGCTTGGGTCAGCTGCACGGCCAACGTCGTGTCCAAAATGTCGGAGGAAGTCAGACCCTGGTGCATCCAGCGCGCGGCCGGCCCGACGGATGCAGCCACGTTCTCGAGAAATGCGATGACGTCGTGATTCGTCCGCTTCTCAATCTCAGCAATCTCCGGAATGGAAAAGCGCGCCCGCTTTCGTATTTCCTCCGCATCAACCTTCGGGATTTGGCCCAGCTCGGCCATTGCCTCGCAGGCGAGCGTTTCAATCTCGAGCCAGATCTTAAATTTTCGCGCCTCAGACCAAAGATCGCGCATCTGCGGGCGGGAATAGCGATCGATCACCGCAGGAAGATAAGAGCCAGAGGCAGGCTGGAAAAGAGTTTTTCGCGGCAAAAAAAAATCGCTCCGACGGTACCACCCGCCGGAGCAATGTTCGGAAAATGATTTCGACTTTGGCCGACTAGCAGACGCGAGCGCGATTGAAACGGCCGTTGCTCTGTACCCGCACCTGACCGCTGCCGAGCAAATCGGCAACCGCCGCCACGGTTTCTTTCGTGTTCTTTGTGCACGAGCTCACCGCGAGGATGAGGTCACCCAGGGAAAGTTTCGGACGGGGTTTCAGAATTTGGGTATTCTTTTTCATAGCATGCTTTCTTCATAGCAAATTAGATGCCAGCCTATCTATTCTGGTGCCTTTACGAGGCGGTAGCCCTACATATCGAAGATTAAGCGATCGCCAGACACCCATCCAACCGACACTTGTGTCACAATACTTTACACTCGCCCGCTACACTTCGTCTCTGTCGGTCGCCGCCCTTTTGGCGGTCAATCTAACGGTTAAAAAATAGAGGAAAGCGAGTGTGCCCACGAAAATAACGATCCAATGAGACTGGCTTTTAATGAAAC
>JBDUDH010000045.1:0-13721 GCA_040003015.1 Verrucomicrobiota bacterium
GTTTGAATCCCATGTCCTCGATAGACTGCCGCTAACGCGCATCGGCTGTTTTGCCCGGCATGGAACGCTTGCTGCTCGTCATTTTCCTGCCACACTTTCGCCGCTGCCTTCTCCCGACCATCCCTCCGCCGTCGCATGCCTAACATTCTGACCTACAACGTGACCCCGAAGCTCCCTGCTGAGCTGGAGCCACTGCGCGAGATGGTCTTCAACCTTTGGTGGACATGGGAGCCTTCTGCTCGCCGGCTTTTTCGCCATCTCGATCCCGAGCTCTGGAACCGGACGAACCATAATCCAGTTCGGATGCTCCAACTCTCGCGGCAGGCGCGGTTAATCGAGGTGGCGCAGGATGGAGATTTCCTGCGCGAACTCCATGACGTTTACGAGTCCTTTCAAAAATATCTCGCGCGCCAAGACACCTACGGCAAAACCGGCGCCGGCAGCGCGATCAAAAAACCGATCGCTTATTTTTCCGCCGAGTTCGGCTTTCACGAATCGATCCCGAATTACTCGGGCGGCCTCGGCATTCTGGCCGGCGATCATTGCAAATCGGCCAGCGATCTCGATCTGAACTTCGTCGCCATCGGGCTGCTTTACCGGCACGGATATTTCAAGCAGCAGATCAATAAAGACGGCTGGCAGGAAGCGGTAAATCTAAACCAGAACTTCCACCATCTGCCGATCCGCGAGGTGCGCCGTGGCGATAGCAATTTGCTCGTCTCGGTCACTCTGCTCGGCCGCGAAGTCTTCTCGAAAATTTGGGAGCTGAACGTCGGCCGGATCGCTCTTTATCTTCTCGATACCGACATTCCCGAAAACAATGCCGAGGATCGGCTTATCACCGCCGAGCTTTACGGCGGCGATCTCGAAATGCGGATCCGGCAGGAGTTGATGCTCGGGATTGGCGGCGTCAAGGCCCTCACCGCGCTCGGCATTGATCCGGAAGTTTTTCACATGAATGAAGGACACTCCGCGTTCCTTTCGCTCGAGCGCATTCGCCTCAATGTCCTCGAAAACAAACTCGATTTTTATTCCGCGCTGCAAGTGGTTGCCTCGGCAAATGTTTTCACCACGCACACGCCTGTTCCAGCGGGTAACGACACTTTCCCGCGCGACATGATGGTGCGTTATTTCCGCGATTTCGCCGCGCAATTGCAGATCCCCTTCGACGAACTTTTTCGCTTGGGTCAGACCAGCACGAATCCAGTCGATGCTTTTAGCATGACGATTCTCGCGTTGCGGACGAGCCGGAATGCAAATGGCGTCAGCCGGCTGCACGGCGCCGTGAGCCAGTCGCTCTGGCAAGACGTTTGGGCCGGCGTGCCAGCCAGCGAAGTGCCGATCACGAGCATCACCAATGGCATTCACACGAAAACCTGGATGGCGCCGGAATTTTCCGCGCTCTACCGGAAGCATCTCGGCGATTGGGAAGAACACCTGACCGATCCGGATTTCTGGAGCCGCGTGGTCGAGATTCCCGATGCGGAGCTTTGGGAAACACACCAGCAACTAAAACGGCGTCTCGTCGATTTCGTGCGCGAGCGGGTGCGGCAGCGGCGCGAGCGCGTGGGCGAATCGCCGGAAAGCATTCGCGCGGTGCAAGGCATCCTCGATCCAGAAATTCTGACCATCGGTTTTGCGCGGCGGTTCGCCACATACAAACGCGGCACCTTGCTCTTCAACGACCCTGATCGGCTCCTTCGCTTGGTCAACAACATGGCGCGACCGGTGCAGTTCATTTTCGCCGGCAAAGCGCATCCGCGCGATGAAGGCGGAAAAACGCTCATTCAACAGGTTTTCAAATTGAGCCACGAACCTGGCTTCGAAAATCGCGTCGTCTTCGTCGAAGACTACGACACCTACATCGGGCGTCGACTTGTCCAAGGGGTCGATCTTTGGCTGAACACTCCGCTTCGTCCGCTCGAAGCCAGCGGCACCAGCGGCATGAAGCTCCCGCCGAACGGCGGCCTCAACCTCAGCGTGCTCGATGGCTGGTGGTGCGAAGGTTACAACGACAAAAATGGATGGGTGATCGGCTCCGAGATTCAGGACGGCAACGTGGAGTTTCAAAACGATGTCGATTCCGCCAGTCTTTACCAACTGCTCGAGAATCAAATCATTCCCCTCTATTATGCGAGACCGGATGGCAGGTTGCCGCTCGCCTGGCTGCAATTGATGCGCGAATCGATCCGCAGCGTCACGCCGATCTTTAATACCCATCGCATGGTGAAGGAATACACCGAGCGCCTCTACGTGCCCGCCGCCAAAGCGTTCACCGAGTTTTCCAGCGATGGCCAGCAACCGGCCACCCATTTGAGCAAATGGAAAGCCCGAATGCGCAAAGATTGGCCGCAGATCAAGATCTTCGACGTGCAGATCGGAAACAAAGATCGCCTGAATATTCAAGTCGGCGAGTCGTTGCAAATTTCAGCCAGAGTGCATCTCGGCGCGGTCGATCCGCAAGATGTCCGCGTCGAAGCTTACCACGGTGAAGCCGAGAACGACGCGATCCGCAACGCCACGATCACCGTTCTGGATCAAAGCAAACACTCCGAAGGCAACGGTGATTATTTGTATGAAGGCTTGGTTCCGGCGGCCGAGAGCGGGACTTATGGATTCACCGTGCGCGTCGTCCCGATTCATCCCCACGTCATGCAGCCGCACGAGTTGCGATTGATCGCCTGGGCGTAGATCGCACATCTTTTCGCCGCTCTCCGTATTGTAGAGAGTGACAATGTTGTGGTAGGCGATTACAAGCGGCGCAGAGCAGTCCCGGAATAGCATCAGTAACGGCTGATGGGAGTGCATGAGATGAATTGGTGGGGTTATTTGATCTTTGGGCTTCTCAGCCTCTTCTTATCAGCAATCAGCGTGCTCCTGTGGATGATCAATCCCTTCACCGAAGTCTTCTTGCTGCTAGCTGCCCCACCGCTGCGGCTGCTCGGGTATCATCCGCCAGTGGAGAGTTGGTCGGGACTAGGGAGCGCCATGTTGGTCAGCTTCCTTTGGCCGCTCACGCTTTCTCCCTTGCATTGGTTGAATTTCCGGGTGCTGCGGTGGAAGATCTGGGGCTATGCCGGGTTGCTCCTGTTGACAAACGTGATCATCGCGTTGCTGGTGCTACTGGCGAGGGAAGGCTCCTGACCTGCTGCGATTAGTTTTTCGCCTTTGGCCGCAAGTATAATGTGCCGTCGTTGAAATCGAAAATCGCAGCGTGAATGCCAAGATACTCCGCACCGAGGAGTCCTGCCGCTTCCGATTTACTCCCGCGCCCGAGCAGCTCCGGGTCGAGGTCGGCGATGGTGACGCTCGCATTTTTGATGAGGAAGGCGCCGATCTTGAATTCGGGGAACTGGCTGACCCGAACCGGCCGCGCCTTGGTGCCGAACCCTCGCGCGTACGCGCCGGAAGCGTAACTGCCGATCCGTGCCTTGCGGGCGAATTCCTGGTCAAGCACAGTGAGGAAAGCGCCAGTGTCGACGATCAGGTTGCAGGCGGTGCCGTTCACGGTTGCGGCGACGCGCAACTGGCCGTTGATCACCGAGAGAGCGACCGGGGTGTAACCTTGGCCAGTCAGGAGTGACCGGATGCCGGCCGAGAGGCCTTTCTCCGGCCCGCCGGGATGGACAAAAAGCAGGTGGCTCCTGAGATCGAAAACAGCGCCGAAACCGAGCATCTCGCGCAGCCCGAACAACCCATCGGAGCTCCCATAGGGCCGATAAATCCCGCCGCTGTCCGGACCGGAGAGAACAACCGCCTTGACGTTCATGAGCAGGCAATTGCCCATCGTTAGGGCATGAATTCTGGTGATGCCCACCTTCTCGCGGCCTTTGCCAAAGACGCCGTGGACGGGCGTGTCCGTGCCCTCCTGAGTGAGGCCGAGTTTTTTCATGCTCGCCGTGTAGATGACGGAGGTGGAAGCGCCGCTGTCGATGGTGAGATCGCCGGCTTTGCCGTTGGAATTAATTGGGAGGCGGTAGGTGTTTTGATAGCGAATAAACTGACAGCCACCGTAGCCATGAGCCACCACGTACTGGCCGAGCGCATCGAGGGCCACGGCGCCTTTTGCGCGCGGGGCGGCAAGCGCGGCGAGGAGAAGGATCGTAAGACTGGCGAGGAATCTGGGCATCGGCCAGAAAAACATCGCGACCCGGCGCCGGTCAATCATGAAGACAAATCCGCACTTCAAAAAACACTCCGAACTCCAAAAGGGGAAAAGGCTCAGAGCTAAGGAATGCCGCTCAAACTGTGCAGTTCTGACTACTAACATGTCTAACATTCTCTGTCGCCAATGCGCCCAAAGGAATATCCTAGCCATCGCGGTAGCCTTACCAACAACCCGAGGACTATCCGTCGCCTTAGGGCAATGGGTCCGGCTTTGTTATAGCCACTTAGTTCCCTAACTTGCGTTTCCGCGAGCGGAGAAGTCGCTGACACTAACGGAATCGCTAGTAAGAGACTGGTTGAGAGAGATTTCGCAGGCAAGGTAAGCGGTCAACCGGTACTTCGAACCGATAAATTCGTAGCGCCCAAAATAGCTGGTAAAGTTCAGCGCTGCGCGGTTGCGTTTTGCGGTTTCTGCTCGCTCGGCCCGTAGTTCTGCAGCCGGGCGGTTTCGCGCAGGTCCTCCTTCCATGGATAGTCGTCTTTCTTCACCGGCCACCAACACAATCGGCCGGCGTTGCGCCAGCCATCGATGATGTATCCGTCGCGGAAAGGCTGGCCGCGCGCGGTCACTACTACGCAGTTGTGCTCCAACCGTCCGCCCGCATATGCGGCGCCCCAGTGCAGCACCAGCGTTTTTAGCCTGAGTTCTTTCAGGCGTGCGCCAATACCGTACGCCCAATGGAAGCAGAATCCACGTTGTCTCGCGCCGATGTGGATCAAGAAGTTCTGAAAGATGGCTGGTGGCACCACACGCCATTCCCTCGCCAAGCTCCGCGCCGTAGTGTGCGCGGTAACGGAGACGAGTTCAGCCTCGCCCGCATCCACGTCCGGCGCGAGCGCCACGATGGCGTCTCGAAAGCCCTTGATTGATTTTGCGTCCCCCGCCGTCGCCGCATCCGCGAGAATGAGGAAAGCAGAGGCGAAAATAAGGCTACGAATCACCGTCCGGGATGGTCTCCAAATGGTGCCTGTCTGCGTCACCCGGCCCCGGAACGATCTACCCTCTTTCATTCAGCTCAGAATCGATCGCAGCAGGACCTAGGCCAACTAGCAAGACACACAAACGGAATGTGGTTTCCATCGCGTGCTTTTAGCAAACGTGATCGCGGCTGACGAGCTGTTTCTGGTGGCGGGCATCGGATCGAACAATACCAGCTCTGCATTTCCGAAGGAAGAGAAAATGCGGGCTCGCAGTAGACTTGTCGCGTTTGTAACATGCGACGTTGGTCGCAAATGGCTTTCACGAAACGCATTTCTCGCGCTTGGCAGCGGATTGGGGCCTGACTATCTTGCGGCATGGCTACGGAATCCGGAGCGATTAACGCCGAAGAATTGAAAGCTCGCGTGGGCAAGCTGCGGAGGTTTCTTTGACCTCCCGACATTGCAATCGCAGTTAGCCGACCTCGAAACACGGATGGCGGCCGCGAATTTCTGGTCGAATCGCGAACGCGCTCAGGCCGACGTCGAGGAAGTTTCACGGCTACGCTCGCTGATTGCGCCGTTGCGCGAACTCGAGCGCGAGGCGGCTGATTTCGAAGCGCTCCAGCAACTTGCCCTCGAAGAATCAGATTTGGCGGCGCGCGCGACTGCGGAGAAGGAATTGGCCATGGAACACGCACATATCATTCAAAAGCTGGAGGCGTTTGAGCTGCGGCAATTTCTCGCGGGCGAAAACGATCGTGCGAATGCTTTCGTGACGATCCATTCCGGCGCGGGCGGCACCGAATCGTGCGATTGGGCGGATATGCTCTTGCGTATGTATCAACGCTGGATCGAGCGCAGCGGATTCACTTCGCAGACGATCGACATTCAGCAGGGCGAAGAAGTCGGAATTAAATCGGCGACGTTTCTGGTAAGTGGCGAACATGCCTACGGATATTTGCAAACCGAGCGCGGCGTGCACAGGCTCGTGCGCATCTCTCCTTTCGACGCGAACAAACGGCGCCATACTTCTTTCGCCAGTGTCGATGTCGTACCGGAGGTGGCGGACTCAGCGCCGATTGAAATCAATCCGGCCGATCTGGAAGTGGGCACTTACCGCAGCGGCGGCAAAGGCGGTCAGAACGTAAACAAAGTGGAAACCGCCGTGCGAATCGTGCACAAACCGAGCGGAATCGTGGTGGCCTGTCAGGCGGAGCGCAGCCAGTTACGCAACCGCGAGCTGGCGATCAAAATGTTAAAAGCGAAGCTCTACGAAATCGAGCAGGATAAAAAACGCGCCGAGATCGATCGGCAGTATGGCGAAAAAGGGGATATCGCCTGGGGCAGCCAGATCCGTTCTTATGTTTTTCAGCCTTACCAAATGGTAAAGGATCACCGCACCGGAGTTGAGACGAGTAATGTGCAAGCGGTGATGGATGGTGAGATCGATCTTTTTATTCAGGCAAAGCTGCGCGGACAGAAAGCCGCGAATGGCGAGGCGAGCGAATTGTAGTCCGTTTAGTGCAAATGCCGCGAGTCGGAGTCGCCTTTTGGGGAAACGCCGGCCAGGCTCGCTGCCGATGCGTTCGAAATTATTCGATGCTGTCCCGCCTAACGAGTCGTGATCAGTTCGGAGGCGGGCTAAGATCGTAAATCTCCACCAGAGCCAGCCCAGTCGCGCCGTTCACGCCCCGCACGATCGCAGTGAAACCTCCGGGACTAAGTGTCGCCAGAAGCGCCGATTCTTTCGCGTTCGTGGGCGCGAGCCCCTTATCGGCAATCGTTTGCGCGTCCGGCCCGGACTGCCAATTATCATTCGACTGAATGATGTTCCCGTTCGCGTCGTGAAGTTCGAGGAAAGAATCGGCGAGCGGATTCGCGATGCCGGCACCACTCAATGACGGCCCGATAGCTCGCACAACGAGTTGCTTCGATTGGCTTCCGCCAACGATAAACCCGCCGATCATCACGTTGTCGCCGCCTTGCACCTGGCCGCGGGTTGAGAGATTTCCAGCGCGGCCACTTGTAGTATGCAAATCGTAAAGCTCAAAAAGGCCAATCCCGGTCGTGGGAGGAGAGGTTCCATCGGAAAAGCCTTGCACAATCGCAGTGTAAGAGCCGGGATTCAGCGTCAGGAAAAGTGCGGACTCGATACTGTTAGGCGGGTCGAGGTGAAAACTGGAAATGGTTTCTGCATTTGCGCTGGTGAACCAGTCGTCATTCGTCGCCACGATTCCTCCGGTTGAATCGTGAACTGTGATGACTGGATCGCTGATCGCGTTCGTTAGGCCCGCTGCCGTAAGCGAGTAGCCAATCGCGCGTAAAATCACCGTCGCCGGCGCGGAGCCCTGAATGATCAATCCGCCGATCAAAACATCCTCGCCGGTCCCGATCAATGCCCTGGTAGAAATGTTGACCAGATTTGGCGCGGGAAGGGAGCTTTGATAAGCCGGTCCGGTCGAGTAAAGGCTTTCGGCACCGGCGATGTCATCCGGTTGCACCGTATCAATGCTGCTCACATGAGCATTCATCAACGCAGCGACCTGCTGGTTGTGTTCATTGGGATGATCGAGGCCGAGCGTGTGCCCGAATTCGTGCATGGCGACGCGGTGAAAATCGATGACGCCGGGCCGCAGCGGTCCGCGATAGGAATCCCAAGTGATCGCAGTGTTGAACAAGGTATCGGTTTCCTCCAAGACCGACCCGCGAAAATTCAGAAGCGTGATTGCTATTACGTCCTCGCCGAAACTGTCGCCAAAAACAGTGCTTGAAAACACCACCGACATTTCGTCATCACCCTGCGCGGCCGTGACGGGAGAGTTCAGTATCCAGGAAAATTGAAGGTGCGCGAGGTGAAGGTTCCAGACTTTGAGCGCGTCCTCGGCCGACTGATCGAACGACGTAAAGCCGTCGCTTAAAACCTGGTTTCGCCGGAGAGAGAGTTGCATGACCACGGTTCGATCCAGCGTCCACGACTGGCCTTCGAGGACATAGCAAAACGCTTGTGGCTGAAGCATCAGCAAGGCGGCGGCAATCAACAGAGAGAATTTAATTTTCAACGAAAGAAATTATAGAGACTGCGGAAAAGTTATGCAGTCGGATCGTTTTAACAAGTCACAGAATGAATTGGAACAGCCGGAACATAAGCAGCCGAGATGAGACCGTTGCGCTTCACAAAAAATTAAGACGAATTGCGTAGAAACTTATTGCAGTCCTTTTCGTTGACGAGTCGGAACCGGAATCGGTGATCGTATGTTCCGCGATTAAACGCCTGGCAACAAGAAAGACAGGCAGACGAGCGCCGGAAAAGACGGACCCGGGCGATCTCCCGCTTGCATTTCGGACATCGGTAGACAAAACGACGCCGATGCCGCCGGATCGGAAACGCAATGGCATGACAGCGTTTTTCGTCAGCGATCCCGAGATCGCGGCAGGCCTCGCGCCATTCCTCGCCATGCGGAGTGATCCGACGACGCCGGGCGCGGAATTGTGCAAGCAAATGCGCCAGCTCATGGCGAAGCGTGCGATCGATCTCAGCGACGTCATGATCGTGCAGGCGCGGATTCAAAGTGACGGACGCCGTGAGGTAATTGGCTTGCCCTGCCGCGCTTTGCAGCCTGCGACTCCATGACACGTGGATTCGCGCCGCCAGTCTGTCGGCGCCGTGCCGCCTCAAGAGCTCTCGCGCTTCTGTTTCCAATTTTGGATCGCGACCGTGAGAAGGAACGGTGCGGAGAGGAGAAAGCGTGAACTGGAGCTGTTCAAACAACAGCATAACCATCATCGCGGGGAAGTGCCGCGCGCGATCTCCGCCGATCTAAAACTCGAGCGATCGCTTCGATCGTGCGTTCGATTTCATCCGTCGTTGTTTCTTTGCCTAACGAGAAGCGAATCGCCGATGCGGCGCGTTCAGGAGACATGCCCATGGCGAGCAACACATGCGACGCGACCACCGAGCCCACCATGCAGGCCGATCCGCTCGAGACGCAGACGCCTTCCAAGTCGAACGCCATCAAAAGCGTCTCGGAGGTCCACCCCGGAAAGCTGACGTTAAGCGTGTTCGCCAGCCGACGACGAGCGCTGCCGTTTAACTGCGTGGCTGGAAATACACTCGCCATTCCGCGCCACAAATCATCGCGCAATTTTTCCTGGCGCGCCTGCTCGGCCGCGCGGTCTTCCAGAACATATTGCGCCGCCGCCGCCATCCCGACAATCGCGGGAACATTTTCCGTGCCGGGCCGCCGTTCGCCCTCGTGTGAGCCGCCGAATTGAATCCGTTCAATGGGCAATGCGCCGCGCAGATAAAGCAGCCCGATACCTTTCGGCCCGTAAAATTTGTGCGCGGCAAAACTCGCCGCATCCACGTTCATCGCGCTCAGATCAGTCTCCAGTTTTGCGAATGACTGGACCATGTCGGAATGAATCAGCACGCCATGTTCGTGGCAGCGTCCCACGATCTCTGTTAGGGACTGAATCACGCCGGTCTCATTGTTTGCCCTCATGATCGAGACCAACGTCGTCTCGGCCCGAAGCGCATGCTCGAGCGTTTCAACGTCGATCAACCCTTCACCTGAGACATCCAGCCAGGTCACTTCGAATCCTTCGCGCTGTAAATGTTCGAAGGCGTGCAGCACGGCGTGATGCTCCGCGCGACTGCAAATCAAATGACGTCCTTTGTGTGCATGGCTGCGCGCGAGTCCGATCACGGCCAGGTTGTTCGACTCCGTGCCGCCGCTCGTAAAAATCAATTCATGTGGTTTTACTTTGAGCAGCGACGCCAATTGATCGCGCGCATCGTCAATCGCGGCCCGGGTCTCGCGTCCAGCCCGATGCACGCTGGAAGGATTTCCGTAGTATTGCTCAAAATACGGCTGCATCGCACGCCGGACCGGCTCAACCAACGGCGTGGTCGCGTTGTAATCGAGGTAAATCACCCGGACAAAATATCGTGGCCGTTTTCTTGCAAATGCGGCCGTTTGCGCACGACCTGCAACTGTTTCTCCTCGTAATAAACAAGCGAATCCGGCGGCACGCTTTGAATTAGAAAAACGTTTCCTCCGATCGTGCTGCGCGCCCCAACCACAGTCTCGCCGCCGAGCACGGTCGAGTTGGGATAAATCGTAACGTTATCTTCCACGTTGGGATGGCGCTTCCCGCCTTTGCGAACATGTCCCTGTTCGTCCTTCTGAAAACTGCGCGCTCCCAGAGTGACGCCGTGATATAACTTCACGTGCGATCCGATGACGCAGGTCTCGCCAATCACCACGCCCGTCCCATGGTCGATAAAAAAATGGGAACCGATTTCTGCGCCAGGGTGAATGTCGATCCCGGTGCGACTGTGCGCCCATTCGGTCATCATCCGTGGAATCAGCGGCAGATCTCGAAGATATAAGAGATGTGCCATCCGTTGAATCGCGATCGCTTCGATCGCCGGATAAGCCAGGATGATTTCTTCGTAACTTCTCGCCGCCGGATCTCCTTCGTAAGCGGCGTCGATGTCCGCCCAGAGCATTTCCCGCAGCCGCGCCAGCTGCGAAAAGAAGTAGGCGAGAATGTCATCCGCCGTTTTTCCCAGTGAATCCTTTCTGCTGTTTGCGGCCAGGCTTTTGCAAATTTCCGGCTTCATCCGGGCATGCAAGGCTTTGATGCGGCGGATGGTGACTTCAGGCAGCTCTCCCGCGTGTACGAGCGGTTCGCCATGGAATCCCGGAAAGAGAATGCTCAAGAGATCGACACACGCGGCGTCGATCGTGGGCCGCGAAGGTAACGTCGCGGCATCATCATCGTAATTAATCCCACCGTTCTCGCGATACGTGCGAAGCAGATCTTCCACGGCGTCGGTAAAACTCTCATCCATCGTCCCCAAACTATGCGACGGGTCAGATGCCAATGAAAATGGAAAACGCGGTCATGTCGAAAATCGAAAAGGCGATCAGGCACGCTGGTTGATTGCAAAGGCAGGATGCGCCGCTACTCTGTTTTCGGCCCTTTGTTATGAGCTTGTTTTCAATTGATTCCTTGGATCCGATCGAACTTTCGACGCTCCTGGTCGCTGCTCACTCAGACCCATTTCGCATACTCGGCCCGCACCGCGCCGGCGATGACCTGGCGATTCGAATTTTCCGTCCGGACGCGAGGGAAGTCTCGATCGTCGATGCGGCCGATGCCTCGCCTATCGCGGCGGCCCAACGAGTGCATGTGGAAGGTTTTTTCGAGGCGGTGCTTCCGCAGACTTCACGGGATTTTTCTTATCGTGTCCGAGTTGTCCGTTGGGATGGGTCGGAACAAATCGCCGCTGATGCTTACAGTTACGGAACGATCATGGGCGAAGTGGATTTGCACCTCTTTGCCGAGGGAAGCCATCGAGAGATTTACAAAAAATTCGGCGCGCACCTTCGCACTATCGGAGAAGAGGCTGGCGTTTATTTCGCCGTCTGGGCGCCAAATGCACAACGCGTCAGCGTCGTCGGCGATTTCAATGGCTGGGATGGCCGCGTAAATCCAATGCGGAAACTGCTTGGCAGCGGCGTCTGGGAATTATTTCTGCCGGGCGTGCAGGAGGGCGCGCATTACAAGTTCGAGATCAGAACTCCGGCCGGCAGAGTCCTGCTCAAAAGCGATCCGTTCGCATTTTTTAACCAGCACGGCATCGAAACTTCTTCGCTGGTTTATGATCTGGGTCGTTATCAATGGGACGACGGCGCATGGATGGAATCGCGGCCAGCGAAGCAATGGCATCGCAGCCCGGTCAGCATTTACGAAGTGCATCTGGGTTCATGGCGTCGCCGCGCTGATGAAGGCGATCGCTCCCTCAGTTATCTGGAATTGGCGGAGACGCTGCTGCCGTATGTACTCGAGATGGGCTATACGCACATCGAGTTGATGCCGATAGCGGAGCATCCTTTTGAAGGTTCGTGGGGTTATCAGGTCACCAACTATTATGCGCCGACCAGTCGCTTCGGCACCCCCGATGAGCTGCGACATTTCATCGATAAATGTCACCAAAACGGCATCGGCGTAATCATGGATTGGGTGCCGGCGCATTTCCCGAAAGACGCCCATGGCCTGGCGGAATTCGATGGCACCGATCTCTACGAACACTTGGATCCGCGCCAGGGCGAGCATCAGGATTGGGGGACGCTCATCTTTAACTTCGGCCGCAATGAAGTGCGGAACTTTCTCGTCGGGAACGCGCTTTTCTGGCTCGATCAATATCACTTCGACGGACTGCGCGTCGATGCGGTCGCTTCGATGGTATACCTCGATTACTCGCGCAAGCCGGGCGAGTGGATCCCGAACGTTTTCGGAGGCCGTGAGAATCTCGACGCCATTTATTTTCTCAAACGCTTTAACGAAATTTGTTACGAGCGTTTTCCCGGCATCATGACGATTGCCGAGGAATCAACGGCGTGGCCCGGCGTTTCGCGCCCGACTCATCTGGGCGGGCTCGGTTTCGGCTTCAAGTGGAACATGGGATGGATGCACGATTTTCTTCATTACATGGCGCTCGACCCGATTTACCGGCGCTTTCATCAGGGCAACATCACATTCTCGCTCCTATACGCTTATCAGGAACATTTCATTTTGGTTCTTAGCCACGATGAAGTCGTGTATGGCAAAAGATCGCTGCTCAATAAGATGCCGGGCGATGAGTGGCAGAAATTCGCTAACCTCAGAATGTTTTACGCCTGGATGTTCGGGCATCCGGGCAAGAAGCTGCTTTTCATGGGCGGCGAATTCGGTCAATGGAACGAATGGGATCACGACCGCAGCCTCGATTGGCATCTGATCGAATCGCCGCGGCATGATGGGCTTCGCCGGCTTGTGCAACATCTCAATCATATCTACAAACAGGAACCCGCGCTCTGGGATCAGGATGATTCGCACGAAGGCTTCGAATGGATTGATTTTCACGATACTGACAATTGCGTGGTCGCGTTTCTGCGCAGATCGCGCGCGGGTGATTTGCTCATCTTCGCTGTAAATGCGACGCCGGTCGTGCGTGGAAATTATCGGATTGGTGTGCCAGCGGGCGGATTCTACCGCGAGATCGTCAACACCGACGCGGCAACCTATGGCGGCAGCAACGTCGGCAACCTCGGGGGCATCCAGGCCGAAGATGCGGCCTGGCAGGGGCGTACTCATTCGATCGCGGTAAACCTTCCGCCGCTAACCACGGTTGCCTTTAAGCTCGAGCCGTAATTTTTAGTGCTTGACGTGAGCTGCGCTTTCTTCGAGTATGGGTGCGACCTCGGATAAACATCTTATGAAAAACCTTGTGAAAAGAATTGCTTCCACTGCTTTTACCTTAATCGAACTGCTCGTTGTGATGGCGATCATCGCGATTCTCGCCAGCATCGCGCTGCCGGTGTTCGTTAACATTCTGGAGCGCGGCCAACAAACCAAAGACCTTTCCAACGCCAAGCAGATCGGTCTCGGGTTGAAACTCTTTGCCGGCGACAACGACGGTTTATTTCCCCAAACTGCCGGCTCGGGATCGAATGATGCATTCCGCCTGCTCATACCGACGTACATACCGGGAGAAAAAATTTTCTATCTGGCAAAATCCGCGTGGACCCCGCTTCCGCCAGATGAAGTGTTTAAAGACAGCACCACCGCCTTGGCGGCTGGCG
>JBDUDH010000129.1:0-4008 GCA_040003015.1 Verrucomicrobiota bacterium
GATGTGACCTTCGCCGGTGACGAGATCGCCCGGCGCAAATCCTTTCACGGAACTGCCGACGCAATCAACGACTCCAACAAACTCGTGGCCGATCACCATCGGCACCGGAATGGTTTTTTTTGCCCATGCGTCCCAGTTATAAATGTGAACGTCGGTGCCGCAGATCGAGGTCTTGAGAATGCGGATGAGGACGTCGTCGATGCCGACTTCGGACACGGGAACTTTTTCGAGCCAGAGACCGGGTTCGGCGCGGCCTTTGACGAGCGCTTGCATCGTTTTCTGCACGAGAAAGAAATTAGGCGAATCAGGAAAGCAGGAAAGAACGAAATCAAGCGTCAGAGATCAGAGGATAAAACTACCTGAACGAATCTGCGTAATGCTATGGACAAAGCTCTTTTCCACCGGAATGATGGAAAATAATGCCCGCGACGCTTGAACAAACCGAATCGAAAACTGTCACGCTGCGTTCCGTTTTCATTTTGAGATTTATCAGCACGATTGCGCTCTGGTCGATCGCGCTCCTCATCGCGTTCTCCGGTTTCGAAATTTTGTTTTGGCTATTGATCAGCGTGTTCGGACTGATCGCCCTTCTGGAATTTTACCGGATGCTCGATCACAAGGGTCTGCCGAATTTCAAGGTCACTGGAATGATCTGTGGCGCGGTCATGCTCGTGGGCAGTTTTAATTATTTCGCAAAGATGGGGCCGGCGCGCTCGTACGACTTTGAAGTGGCGGTGCTGCTCTTCTTTTTGCTGACGATGTTTGCGCGGCAAATGTTTGCGCGCCTGCGCGGTGACGAGCCGCTGCAAACAATGGCCTACACGTTATTTGGGCTCTTATACGTGCTTTGGCTTTTCAATTTTACGACGAAGATCGTTTATGTCACTCCGCGTTCGATTGCCGGCGCAGTGACTGGCCAGTTTTATGTTCTTTACCTGATTGCCGTCACCAAGTTCGCCGACATGGGTGCGTACCTCACTGGCAGCTTGATCGGGCGCCATCAAATGATTCCGCACATCAGCCCGAAGAAAACCTGGGAAGGATTTGGCGGCGCACTTGTTTTTTCGCTGCTGGCCAGCCTTGCGCTTTATGAATTAATGCCGGGTCATCTTTCTGTCCTGACCATGACGCATGCGACCGTGCTGGGATTGTTGCTTGGTTTTTCAGCGGTGATCGGCGATCTCGCTGAATCGATCATAAAGCGAAGCACCGGCGTAAAAAATTCGGGTAATATGTTGCCGGGCATCGGTGGTGCGCTTGATTTGGTGGACAGCCTCTTGTTTACCGCGCCGCTTTTGTTTTTCTATCTGCGGCTCGTCATTCGCGTGCCGTAGGAACTTGATCATGCAGGTCGGCGAATGCATCCGATGAAACGGACGCGAGTCGTTCTTTTAGGCGCGACGGGCTCGATCGGTGAGAGCGCGCTGAAGGTGGCGCGGGACATTCCGGAGCGGATGGAGATCGTCGGTCTGGCCGCGAACAGCAACGCGAAAAAGCTCGCGGCGCTGGCGAATACCGTTCGACCGGAAGCGGTTTGCCTGGTCAACGAATCGAAGCTGGCGGAACTGCGAACAGATCTCGATTATCAGCCGCAAATTTTTTCCGGCGAAAATGGCTTGCAGGAAATTGCTTGTCTTGCCGACGCGGACATGGTGCTCGTCGCGATTGTTGGCACGGGCGGACTGCGTCCCGCGCTGGCAGCGATCAATGCGGGCAAGGATTTGGCTATCGCGAGCAAAGAGATCCTGGTCATGGCCGGCGAAACGGTGATGCGCGCCGCCAAGGAAAAAGGTGCGCGTGTTTTGCCGGTAGATAGCGAGCACAACGCCATTTTTCAATGCCTTTATCGTGGCGTAGACATCTTGCCTGTGAGTCAAAAGCTACAGGCTGGGAACCTGTCCCACGAACAAGTTCGGCGCATAGTTCTGACGGCGTCCGGTGGCCCATTTCGCGAGACCCCGGCATCTAAGTTTCCCGAGATCACACCGGAGCAAGCCCTTCTTCATCCGACCTGGAATATGGGGCCCAAAATCACAATCGATTCGGCCACGCTTTTCAACAAAGGACTCGAGATGATCGAGGCGCACTGGCTTTTCGGCGTCGAGATGGAGCGCGTGGAGGTTGTGATTCATCCGCAAAGCATTGTCCATTCGATGGTGGAATTCACCGACGGTTCGGTCCTGGCGCAGTTGAGTCAATCCGACATGTGTTTCCCCATTCAATATGCCGTGACCTGGCCGGACCGTGTCCCCAATTCATTGCCTCCGCTCGACTTTGGAAAGTTGGGCAAGCTGGAGTTTGCCGCGCCAAGGCTAAACGATTTTCCCGCGCTCGGACTGGCGCGACGAGCTGGGGTCACAGGCGGCACCTTACCTGCTGTAATGAATGCGGCCAATGAAGTCGCCGTCGCCGCTTTTCTCGCGCGCGAAATTCCTTTCCCGCGAATCTGGGGACTCGTGGAAGAAGTCATGAATCGTCACGCCTGCGTTGCGCATCCGGAGCTCGATGCAATATTGAAGGCCGACCTGTGGGCACGAAAGGAAACCGCGGGCCTGCTGCGCGGAAACCAAACTCCCTAGATCGCTCGCGCCATCTGTCCATGCTATTGCACATTCTTCGCATCCTCATCATCCTCTTTGAGGTTGTCGTTCTTTTTAACCTGCTCATCATCGTGCATGAGCTTGGACATTTTCTCGCCGCGCGCTGGCGTGGGTTGGTGATCGAGAAATTCGGCGTCTGGTTCGGCAGACCGCTTTGGAAAACAAAAATCAACGGCATCCAATATTCGCTCGGATCGATCCCGTTCGGCGGATTTGTTTCCGTTCCGCAGCTCGCGCCGATGGACATCATCGAGGGAGAAACCGAGGCCGATCGCGCGAAACTTCCGCCAGTTTCAGCTCTCGATAAAATCATCGTCGCAGTCGCGGGTCCGCTCTTCAGCCTGCTGCTGGCGCTCTTTTTTGCCGTGATCGTCTGGGTCGTGGGCCACCCGGTGTCGGAATCGGACACGACGACGGTAATCGGCTACGTCGAGCACGACTCACCCGCGGAAAAAGCCGGGTTGCACGCGGGCGATAAAATTCTCGAAGTGGACGGAAAGCGGGTGACGCGATTTTCCGGAATGAACAACAGCATCATTTGGAACGTGGTACGCAGCGAAGGCGCCACAATTCCATTCAAGATCGAGCGTGACGGGAAAATTCTCACCTTTGCCGTCGCGCCGTTCAAATCGGAAACGCGCGGCTGGCGTCGCAAAAGCGTGCGACAGGTCCTTATTTATCCAGCGCAAACGGCGATCATTGACAAGGTTCAGCCGGATACGCCGGCGGCCGCTGCCGGTTTGCGAAGCGGTGATGTCATCGTCGGATATAACGACACGCATATTTATAATCCGGTCGCGTTTGCCGATTATGTGGAGAAGCATCTCGATACACCGATCGCGCTCCAGGTGGCGCGCAACGGAATCGAATTCAGGACGCAGGTGCGCCCGAAGATTTTGCCTAACGAGAAAATCCCGCGGATCGGAATTCAATGGGATGCGACCGGCCAAATGTCAGTATCGCATCCCGATCCGATCGAGCAGATTTACAACAGCGTCACTGGGACGATCAACACGATTGTTGCCGTCGCCTCGCCCAAGTCGGACGTGAAGCTGCAGCATTTGAGCGGGCCGATCGGGATCGGGCGCATTTACTACATGCTTTTTCAGAGTGAGCGTGGCTGGCAGCTCGCGCTTTGGTTCAGCGTCATCCTCAATGTAAATCTTGCGATTCTAAACATGCTGCCGATCCCGGTGCTCGATGGCGGTCACATCGTCCTTGCCCTCATTGAATCCATACGCCGTCGCCCGGTTAATATTCGCGTTCTCGAATTTGTGCAGACCGGTTTCGCCGCTCTTATCATCGGTTACATGCTTTACGTGACATTTTACGACGCGCAGGACTTGCCGTTCATCAAGCACAAGCTCGATCAGCTCGACCCGCAATCGGAGTCGGCGGAAACCGCGCC
>JBDUDH010000092.1:0-13587 GCA_040003015.1 Verrucomicrobiota bacterium
CGCGCCTCCTCGATGTCTTGGAACCTGACCACGCGAGTTCAATATACGGTCGCTCCCGCAGCGGCAATGTTTCTCGGGAAGAAGCAGACGACACCGGGAGAGCCTCAATCCAGCCTAACGAGTCATTTCCCGCACATTGCTTGCGAGTTGCTCCGGATCGAATGGTTCGGAAGAAAGTACGTGTCCACTTCGCACCGATCTTCCGGATGCAGAGATTCTTCGAGATAACCGGAGGCGAAAGTCGGCCGTAGCCGCGCTTCCAACGAGCTAGTTCCATCCATTGGATGGGGTGGGCCGCACGCGAAAGCGCTTGCCTCTCTTCGAGATAAAAAATATGCCTGCAACCAATTCGTTATGGAAGCTGACACCGTCTTTGACCCCGTTAAGCCGCTGAAAAATCGGAAGGCGCTTGTCACCGGTGCGAACTCGGGAATCGGCGAGGCGTGTGCGCTCGCGCTCGGAGCGGCCGGAGCGGCAGTCGCGGTCAATTATGTATCCCGCCCGGAGGATGCGGAACGGGTGGCGCAACAGATTCGGCAAGGCGGCGGGGAAGCAATCGCGCTTCAGGCCGATGTCAGCCGTGAAGAACAAATCACAGCGATGTTCGCCGAGTTGCTGAAGACTTTTGGGACCATTGACATCCTCGTCAATAACGCCGGCCTGCAGCGCGACTCGCCCTTTCACAAGATGACGCTCGAGCAATGGAACACCGTGATCGGTGTCAATCTCACCGGGCAATTTCTTTGTGCGCGCGAGGCGGTGTGAGAATTTCTGAGGCGCGGCGTTGCGTCGAGCCTTTCGAGCGCGGCCGGGAAAATAATTTGCATTAGCTCGGTGCACGAAGTGATCCCGTGGGGCGGTCACGTGAATTACGCCGCGTCGAAAGGCGGAGTAATGCAGTTAATGAAAAGCATGGCGCAGGAGCTGGCGCCAAAAAAGATCCGGGTGAACAGCATAGCTCCGGGCGCGATCAAAACGCCGATCAACCGCTCTGCCTGGGATACGCCGGGAGCGGAAGCCGGATTGCTCAGGCTGATCCCGGAAGGCCGTGTCGGCCTTCCGGAAGACATTGCCAACGCCGCGGTCTGACTTGCTTCCGACGCGTCCGATTATGTGACTGGGACGACGCTCTTCGTAGATGGCGGCATGACGTTGTATCCGGGTTTCGCCACCGGCGGTTGAGGCCGTCATTACTCGTTAGGCGAGACTGTCGAAGCTTGACCTTGGAGGTTCTTGGGGACGTTTCCGACTTTTTCGCCATGCGCGCAGACGTTCCCTCCTTGCGAATTGCGGCGTCTTCTCGGAATATCTTCGGTGACTTCGAGGGCGATTGAACAGGAACGCGTCACCGCGCCGGCCAATGCAGGATGCATCGAGATTCGCGGCGCTCGGCAGAATAATCTCAAAGGCATCGATCTCGATCTGCCGCTGGGGAAATTGACCGTTATTACCGGTCCGAGCGGGAGCGGTAAATCCAGTCTCGCGTTCGACACGATTTATGCAGAGGGCCAACGGCGTTATGTCGAGACGTTCAGCCCTTACACGCGCCAATTTCTCGATCGGATGGACAAGCCGCGTGTGGATGAAATCCGCGGGATTCCTCCGGCGATCGCGATCGAGCAATCGAATCCAGTCAAAACCTCGCGCTCGACCGTAGGCACGATGACGGAAATCAACGATTATCTAAAGCTGCTGATGCCGCGCGTGGCCTGCGCGTTCTGTCCGAGCTGCGGTCGCGAAATCCGTCCGGAAACCGCGCGTTCGATCGCTGAGGAAGTTTCGCGGGATTTAGCCGGCAAATCCATCTTGCTCACGTTCTACGTGTCTGTTCCGGCGAAAGCAAAACCGCGTGACTTTCTCAATTTTATTCAGCAACAGGGTTACCTGCGCATTTGGTTGAACGGCGAGGTTATTCGCGCCGATTCCGATGCCAAAATTGGACGCCTGGGCGGTCGTGTGCAAGTCATTCAGGATCGGTTGGCGATTTCTGAAGAAGCGCGGTCGCGGCTCACCGAGTCGATCGAGACCGCGCTCCGATTCGGCAAGGACCGAATCAATTTTGTCGATCTGGATTCGAAAGAAGAATTTCCTTTTTCGACCGGCTGGCATTGCGCGCACTGCGACCTCGATATTCGACCGCCGACGCCCGGCCTTTTCAGTTTCAATAATCCGCTCGGCGCATGTCCGGAGTGTCGTGGCTTCGGCCGTACGATTGCGATCGATTTGAATCGCGCGATCCCGGATCGCAGCTTAAGCATCGCGCAAGGGGTGGTGCGCGCGTTTCAGGGCCAGCAATTTGGCGAATCGCAGCGCGATCTAATTCGGGCGTGCGCGCGCGAGGAGATCGATGTGCATCTGCCCTTTGAGGAATTGCCGCAGGCCGACCAGGATTTCGTAGTCAACGGCGAGCAACGCTCCAACGAATACACGGATGATGATTGGGAGAGCGATCGCTGGTACGGCGTGCGCGGTTTTTTCAAATGGCTCGAAAGCAAGACCTACAAGATGCATGTACGCGTACTACTTAGCCGCTATCGCGCTTATACGACTTGCCCGAGCTGCCACGGCGGCCGTTTTCAGCCCGAATCGTTGAACTACAAAATTTCGGAAACCGGAACGTCGATACCGAAAAAGCAAAATGGAAAAACGGATGAAGCGTTTCACACTTTGCCGGAAATTGCCGGGTTACCGATTTTGCGGGCGCTCGATCTTTTCCGAGCAATTGCTTTGCCGCCTAATGATTCGGCCGCGGAGATGTTGCGAAACGAAATCGTCGCGCGCCTGGGCTATCTTTGCGAAGTCGGCGTCGGTTATCTCACGCTCGATCGGTCCACCCGCACCTTGAGTGGTGGCGAAGTTCAGCGCGTGAATTTGACCACCTGCCTCGGCGCTTCACTCGTTAACACGCTTTTCGTGATGGACGAGCCCAGCGTCGGATTGCATCCGCGGGACGTGGGCAGGCTCGTGCGCGTGATGCACAATTTGCGCGACAACAGCAACACGCTTCTCGTCGTCGAGCATGAAGAGTCGATCATTCGCGCGGCCGATCATGTGCTCGATCTGGGACCGGGGCCCGGCGAGCGTGGCGGCGAATTGGTTTTCTCCGGCGCGCTCGCGGCGTTGCGTGACAAAACGACGTCGCTTACGGCGGATTATCTCTCTGGCCGCAAGAGCATTCCGGTGCCGAAGAAACGACGGTACTCGGCCGGTGCGATCAAAGTTACCGGCGCGAACGAGCACAATCTGAAAGGAATCGATGTCGAAATTCCGCTCGGGATTTTTACTTGCGTTACAGGGGTTTCGGGTTCCGGCAAATCGACTCTGATCCACGACGTGCTTTATCGAAATCTGTCGCGCGATCGCGATTCCAACGACCAGGGCGCCGGCACTTGCAAGGGGGTGGATGGCGCCGGCCAAATCGGCGCAGTGATCATGGTCGATCAATCACCTCTCGCGCGAACCCCGCGGTCGACCCCAATTCTTTATCTCGGGGTTTATGACAGGGTGCGTGAATTGTTCGCCAGCCTGCCGGAAGCGATGGCACAGGGGCTTACCGCCAGCGCTTTTTCTTTTAACTCCGGCAGCGGCCGGTGCGAGCGCTGTTGCGGCACCGGCTTCGAAAAGATCGAGATGCAATTCTTGAGCGATCTTTACGTGCGTTGCGCGGAATGCGAGGGCCGGCGCTTCCAGTCGCACGTTCTGAACATCCGACTGGCCGGCAAGTCGATTCACAACGTGCTCGAGTTAACTGTAACCGAAGCGATTAAGTTCTTCAGCGAAATCGGAGAAGCTGAGAAACTGGGCCGCCCGCTGGAGGTGCTGGAGGAAGTGGGACTGGGATATCTGCGGCTCGGGCAACCGTTGAACACGCTTTCCGGTGGAGAATCTCAGCGGCTTAAACTCGTTAGGCATCTGACTGATCAGGGACCGCAGAATGGATCCGCACCGAATGCGAATCTTTTTATTTTTGATGAACCGACAACCGGCCTGCATTTCGACGATGTCGCTTTACTCGTCAGACTTTTCCAGCGGCTGGTGAATGCCGGGAACTCGATCGTCGTGATCGAGCACAATCTCGAGGTCATCAAATGCGCGGATTGGATTATCGATCTCGGTCCGGAAGCGGGCGAGGAGGGCGGCGAAGTCGTAGCGCTGGGAACGCCGGAAACAGTGGCGAAGATCAGCGCAAGTCACACTGGGCGCTACCTGCGCCGCGCCCTTCGGCGCGCAAGCGTTGTCATCCCGAGCGCAGCCGAGGGATCCCGGAATGGAACCGTGAAGGTAACGCAGCGGGATCCTTCGACTGCGCTCCGCTCCGCTCAGGATGATAACGGAGAGCTGGCGCGGGCCGCGGAAACTGCGCCGCGGTTTCATACGAATGGTCGCAACGGCGCGATTTCCATTCACGGCGCGCGCGAGCACAATCTTAAAAACATTTCTTTCCAAATTCCGCGCGATCAAATGGTCGTCATCACCGGCCTGAGCGGATCGGGCAAGTCGACCGTCGCATTCGATCTCCTCTTCGCCGAAGGACAGCGGCGTTTCCTCGATAGCATGTCGCCTTACGCGCGGCAGTTCGTCGAACAACTCGAAAAACCGGACGTGGATTTGATCGAAGGCTTGCCGCCGAGCGTGGCGATCGAACAGCGCGTTACGCGTGGCGGAGGAAAATCCACTGTCGCCACCGTCACGGAAGTTTATCATTTTTTGCGGCTCCTTTTTGCGAAAGCGGGAACTCAGTTCTGTCCCGACTGCGACCTTCCCGTCGAGAAGCAGAGCGTAGCAGCCATCGTAAAGCAGGTGGAAGGCGCGGCGCGGCGCGGCCAATTGCAAGTGCTCGCTCCGCTGGTTAAAGCGCGCAAAGGCTTTCATACCGACGTCGCGCGCTGGGCGGAGCGGCAGGGCTTCGATACGCTGTTGGTCGATGGCGCGCTGCTACCGATAGCGCAGTTTCGAAAGCTGGAACGATTCAAGGAGCACACCATCGATGTCGTCGTCGGTAGTATTGATGCAAAGCGGATTCTAAAGGCGCGCAGTCTCGTGCAACGTGCGCTCGCCATCGGCCGGGGAACAGCGCATCTGCTCGATGCACGCCATCGGCTCACCATCATGAGCACGGAGATGAGCTGCCCAGGCTGCGGTCGCGCTTTTGAAGAACTCGACCCGCGGCTGTTTTCATTCAATTCGCCGCATGGCTGGTGCGAGGAATGCGCCGGCTTCGGTGAAATTTGGAACGAGGCGGTCCAAACCGGGAATGAAGATAACGGCGAATCGGTTCTCGCGCACGAATTGGAGGCTGAACGAGAGTTCGAATCGATCGATGAAAGCGAGTCAAAAATTTGTCCGGCCTGTCATGGCTCGCGACTAAACTCCGTGGGCCGCCATGTTCGGCTCCAGGGAAAGACGATCGATCATTTCACGAGTCTGTCCGCAAAAAATGCTCTGAGTCTGGTCGAGCAGCTTCGTTTTCGCGGGACGCAAAAGGTGATCGCGGCGGATTTAGTGCCGGAAATCCAGCAGCGGCTTCAGTTCATGCAAAACGTGGGACTCGGTTATCTCGCGCTGGGACGAAGCGCGAAAACTCTCAGCGGCGGAGAATCCCAACGTATCCGGCTGGCGGCACAACTCGGCTCGAACTTGCGTGGAGTGCTTTACGTCCTTGATGAACCGACGATCGGATTGCATCCGCGCGATAATTTGCGCTTGCTCGATACGCTGACCGCATTGCGCGAGAAAGGGAATTCGCTTTTGATCGTCGAGCACGACGAGGAGACGATGCGCCGCGCCGATCACATTATCGATCTCGGCCCCGGCGCCGGCGTGCATGGAGGCGAAGTCGTGGCGCAAGGAACGCTGCGCGACATCGAGCGGAGCGCGCGGTCGCAAACCGGGAAATGTCTAAAAACTCCGCTCTGCCACCCCGTGCGGAAATCGCGCCGCTCGTTAGGCGAAGTGGAGCACTGGCTCGAAATTCAACACGCTCGAGCGCACAACTTGAAGAACATCGATGTTCGCTTCCCGCTCGGGCGCTTATCGGTCATCACCGGCATTTCCGGTTCGGGCAAATCGACATTGATGGGGTCGGTGCTGCTGCCGGCGGTGCGCGATCAGTTGAGCAGGCGGAAAAAGGCTGGGCATGAATTGTGGTCCAGCCTTTCGGGTGCGGATTGGATCGAGGCAGTTTACGAAGTCGATCAATCGCCGATCGGAAAAACCTCTCGCTCGACTCCCGCGACCTACATCAAAGTTTTCGACGAAATCCGCAGCCTTTATGCGCAACTACCGGTTTCGCGGATGCGTGGTTATTCGGCGAGCCGGTTTTCCTTTAATGCCGAGGGCGGGCGTTGCGAAACCTGCGGCGGACAGGGAGTGATCAAGCTGGAAATGAGTTTTCTGCCGAGCAGCTACGTGCCGTGCGAGGATTGCGAAGGGCGTCGCTATAATCCGCAAACGCTCGAGGTCTTTTATAACGAAAAGAGCATCGGCGACGTGATGGAGATGACCATCGAGCAGGCAGCAGGATTTTTTTCCGCGAATCCGAAAATCGCGCGATCGCTTTCGCTTCTCGTCGAAACGGGCCTTGGCTATTTGAAACTCGGCCAGCCCAGTCCCACGCTCAGCGGCGGCGAAGCACAACGCCTGAAGCTGGCGAGCGAACTCACACGCGGCATCGGTCGCGCCCAGAATGAGCGGCTCCGAAAAATGCGCCGACCCAAATCGATCCTTTACCTCTTGGAAGAGCCGACGATCGGCTTGCACATGGCTGACGTAGAGCTTTTGCTCAACCTCATGCATCGGCTGGTCGACGAAGGGAACACTGTGATCGTGATCGAGCACAACCTCAGCGTCATCGCCGAAGCAGACTACGTCGTGGATATTGGACCCGAAGCGGGCGACGAAGGGGGCGAAATTGTCGCCGCTGGTACGCCCGACGAAGTGGCGCGAAACGGCGTTAGCCGGACCGCGCCGTTTTTGAGGAACATGTTGAAGCGGCCGCGAGGCAAGCAAACACGGTCATCCTGAGCGAAGTCGAAGGATCCCGCAGCGTTAGCCTCAAGCTTTCCTGATGGCATCCCTCGACTTCGTTTCGCTGCGCTCGGGATGGCCACGTTTTAGTTGCCGCGCTTGCGAACCTCACTAACAGTCGCTGCACTAATGTTCGCCTATTACCTGCACGATCTCGACCCGTTCATCTTTCGACTTTGGGATAATGTCGGGCCGCGCTGGTATGGGATGGCTTACGTCGCGGCGTTTGCGTGCGGTTATGCGCTTCTGCTCTGGCTGGCGAAACGTGGCTATACGCAACTTCGCGCATCACAGGTAGCCGATTTCATAACATGGGCGGCGCTTTTTGGCGTCATGCTCGGCGGCCGGCTCGGTTACGTTTTTTTCTACCGGCCGGACATGCTGCGAGATCCGCTCTCCATCTTACGGGTCTGGGAAGGCGGCATGTCGAGCCACGGCGGAATGCTAGGCTTGATCGTTTTTACATTTTACTACGCACGCCGGCATAAGATTTCGTATGCAAATCTCGGCGATAACCTCGTGGTAGTGGCGCCAATCGGACTGTTCTTTGGCCGCTGCGCGAACTTTATCAATGGCGAGCTTTATGGCCGGGCCGCGCGCGTGCCATGGGCGATGCAGTTTCCAAAAGAATTGCTCGAGATCGGAAATGCGAACGAAGCGGAGCGGACGGTAACGGCATGCCAGCAGATTGATCCTGGCCTAACGACTCCCGATGCGATCATCAGCCATTTGCATAGCGAGCCGCAGATCCAGCAGCTTTTGCGCGGAATTCTGACGCCGCGCCATCCATCTCAACTTTATGAAGCCTTTCTCGAGGGTATCGCGCTCTTTGCCATCCTCTGGTTTGTCCGCACGCGGACGCGCCAGCCAGACGGCGTAATCAGCGGATTGTTTCTTATTTGCTACGCCATCTTTCGAATCGTCGTTGAATACTTCCGAGAGCCCGACGCTTCAATGATCTGGAGCTTAACGCGCGGTCAATTCTTCTCGATTTTTCTCATTGTCATTGGGGCAGGCTTTATTTTCAGCGCATATTTCAGGAAGCAGGGAATCGAGCGAAGGCCTCGACCATCACAGTGAAATAATGGAGCGTGAAATGATTACCAACCGACAGCGAACAGACGCACCAGATATTTATGCCTGCGCGCTGGTCTCGCACCTGGTTTATGGCTTTATGACCGAGGTTGCGCGACGTGCCCTGCGACAGGCGCTGTGAATTTTTTCGAAAGGCCCGGGCGGGTGCGGCGCAATTATCTGTTGTCCAGTTCGCGCTCAATTCTGCTGGTGATTTTTTTCGCGATCAATCCAATGGCAATGGTTTATGCGAGCGGCAGCGTTAAAGAACATCGCGAGCACTTCGTCAGCGGTGAAAAGAAAATCAATGTCGAGATTTTTTCTCCGGCGATCGACGGCACACATCCAGCCGTCCTCGTTCTTCATGGGGCGGGTGGTTTGCTTCTCGATGAACCAGCGATGCGACGCTTCGCGCGGGCACTTGCGGACAATGGCTTCGAAGCGTTTCTCATCCATTATTTCGACCGCACTGGAACTATTTTCGCTCGTGACCCGGCGATTCATGCCGGCTTCGACAGCTGGCGAAGCACGGTCAACGACGCGGTCGATTACGTTGCCGGTCGGTCGGATTTGAACCGGCGAAAGATCGGTTGTTTCGGGTATTCGCTCGGCGCATATCTTTCGTTGGCGCAAGCCGCGCACGATTCCAGAATCCTCGCGGTCGTCGAGCTGGCAGGAGCAATCGACCGCGAGCACGCTGGATTAGTGAAGCGACTTCCGCCCACATTGATTTTGCACGGCAGTGAGGACGCGCGTGTGCCGGTTCAGAATGCTTACAATCTCGAGAAACTGGCGACGCGTTTGGGCGTGACGCACGAGATGAAAATTTACCAGGGCGAGGGACATGTGCTCAGGAGCGCATCGCAAGCGGATGCTGCCGCACGAGCAGTCCGTTTTTTCCAGAAGCATCTCGCGAAATAAGACCCGCGCGATCGCATCCCGCATCTCAGATGGTCTGGCTCGAGAGCGCTAGTGATTGCTTTCGCTTTGCGCCGAACTCCGCTATTACTACAGCAAGTTGGGAGACATGCTCACTTCGGATTTTCTTGCGGCTGGCGGCCTTGTTTTCGCGTTCGAGCATTCGACGATCGCTGGCAAGGTCGTCCTGGCTCTTTTGTGCATCGGCTCTGTTTTTAGTTGGTCGGTCATGATCACGAAAATGCGCGTAATTCAATTTGCGCGACGTCAAACGGGCCGGTTTCTCGCGGCCTTCCGGCAGGACCGTCAGCCGCTGCGATTGTTTCAAGCGAACGCGCGGTTTCCAGGCTCGCCCATCTTCACTGTGTATCGCGCTGGCTGTCAGGAAATGACTTTTCATCTTCTTGGTTCTCCCGAGGTGGATGAAACGTTTCGCGCGCGCCTCGAAATCGCCGATAAAATTACGCCTGCCCAAATGCGCGCGGTCAACGCGGCGATGGAAAGAGCGGTCGGGGAAACGGCGCTCGAGTTGGAATCGCAGATGATTTTGCTCGCGACCGCGGTAAGCGGTTCGCCCTTTCTCGGATTGCTCGGAACGGTTTGGGGCGTGATGGACACTTTCACTGGTGTGGCGGTGGCCGGTTCCGCGAATCTGGCCGCGATGGCCCCGGGGGTTTCGGGCGCGCTGATTACCACTGTCACCGCACTCTGCGTCGCGATTCCGGCGATGTTCGGTTACAATTTTCTCGTCACCAGCATCCGCGGCATGGTCGTGGAAATGGATAATTTCGCCGCGGAACTCGCGTCTGAATTTGAGCACAAATATGTGGAACATGGCGCGCGTTTGCCGGAGTTCCGGCGTTGAAACACCGCGCCAAAACGGAACGTCCAACGTTGCAACATTGAAAAAAGAGAAACGTGAAACGCTTTTCCGATCGACATAATTTAACCACGCTCTCGGAGATCAACATCACTCCGCTGCTCGATCTCGCCTTCGTGTTGCTGATTATTTTCATGATCACGACGCCATTGATCGAGAATAGCGTGAACCTTGTCATCCCTTCCAGCGGAGCTGCGAACGCCCCGGTCAATCCGTCGGAGGTGCAGACGATTTCGATCGACCGGAACGCGACGATTCAACTGAACAACGAGCAGATTGATTCCGAGGCACTCGTGATTCGGCTCTCCGAATTGAAGCGCGCGAATCCGGATGTCGCCGTCGTGATTCGGCCGGATCGCGACCTGCCAGTGCAAAAACTGGTCAGCGTCATGGATGCGCTGCAACGCGCTGACATCAGCAAAGTGGGTATCGCGACAAAAGCGGAATCGAAGTAGACCATGGCCAGAGACGCACGCTTCTGGCGCAACGTCACAATCATTGGCCTGGTCCATCTAGCGGCGTTGCTTTTGTTTTTGCGATGGAGCCGGGAACCAAAAAACATCAATCCCAAAGACATCGTCTGGATGAGCGGCGGTGGCGGGGAAAATGGAACGACCGGCGTTGAGGCCACTCCCGCCGCAACGATCGTCGAAGCCGAATCGCATCCTACTCCGGAGTCAGTAGAAGCGACGCCGGAAGAGCTGAAAAAAGAGGAGACACCGCTCACGCCGGCGAAAAGCGATATTCAGCTTCCGCAACCGACGCCTTCGGAAACACCTCCGCCCACGCCGACCGCGACGCCAACTCCGAAACCCACACCCAGGCCTTCGCCAAAACCAACTCCGAAGCCGACACCTAAAGCCACGCCAAAGCCCAAAGCTTCTGTGTTGCCGAAGAAAGTTAAAACATCTCCAACACCGAGTACAAAAAAGAAAAAAGAGAGCGACGAAGAACTAGAAGCGAAGAAAACGGAAGAGAAGAAAACTGTCGCAAAGGCTGCCGTCGGTAAAAAAGAGAAGAGCGAAGAGGAAGGCGAATCAATGGAAAAACCAACAAAGCAGGCGACTGCCGCGCATGGTGGCGGAAGCAGCAAAAGCGGCGCCGCCGGTTCGGACGTTCATGGGAGCGGTGCCGGAGGGGGATCGGAATTCGGTTGGTACGGCAACATGTTACATGATCGTTTTTACAGCGAGTGGGTGCAGCCGACCACAGTCGTCGCTTCTGGCGCAAAGTTGTCCGTGCTGGTCAAGCTTCGGATCGAGAAAGATGGTCGCGTTTCCGATTTTTCGATGGTGAAGTCGTCGGGCAATGTGGTGGTGGACGAGTCGGTCGAAGCGGTTGCCAAGCATGTCACGCAAGTTGATCCTTTGCCTGCCGGCTTGGGTAGCGACTATTATGAAGTCAAAATCAACTTCGAATTAAATTCAGACCAATGACAAAAGTTTTAGATCTCAGATCTCAGATTGTGAATTTATTTTTGGTGAGAGTAGTTCTTTTGGCTTTTGGCCTAACGAGTTTGTTTTCATGGGCGCACGCTCAGGATGTTCCGACGATCACCGTCAGTAAAGGCGATCGGATTAATCTATCGATCGCATCGTTCAATGGCAGCGAAGGAGCAGTCGCGACGAAAACCGTGCAGAATGATTTAACCCTCTGCGGGTTCTTCAATCTCGGAGGGGCGAACGCATCCTACACCGTGCGCGGCAGCGCGAACGGCGGGAGCTTGCAAGGCCAGGTGGTGGATCACGGGGGCGGGACCATCCTGTCGAAAAGTTACAGCGGAGGGGCGCGTGAGACCGCGCACCGCTTCGCCGATGATATCGTCGAAACGCTGACCGGAAATAAGGGGATTGCCAGCAGCAAGGTCGCGTTCATCGCCACGCGCAGCGGGCACAAGGAAGTTTACGTCGCGGATTACGATGGCAACAGTGTCCGACAGCTCACGCACGATAACGTCATCAGCGTGCATCCTTCGCTCAGTCCCGATGGCCGGCGCATCGCTTATACGGGATATCAAAGCGGTTATGCTGACGTGTATGTGATCGACCTCGCTAGCGGCGCGCGTAATCGCATCGTAAATTTTCCCGGCACGAACAGCGGCGCTTCGTTCTCGCCCGACGGCAATCGGCTGGCTTTGACGGTAAGTAAAGATGGAAATCCCGAGCTTTACGCCGTCAGCACGAACGGCGGCGGCGCGCGCCGCTTGACTCGTACGCGTGGCGTCGAATCCGGACCAACCTGGTCGCCGAGTGGAGATGAGATTATTTATTCATCCGACGATCGCGGCTCACCGCAGTTGTATCGTATTTCGGCTTCCGGCGGCGAGGGTGAGCGGCTCCAAACCGGACAAAGCTATTGCACGGAACCAAATTGGTCGCCGGATGGGAAGAAGGTGGTCTTCAATGTTCGAACGGGAGGTGAATTTCAGGTCGCGGTTATGGATTTGCAGGGTGGCGGAGCACGCATCGTGTCGAGCGGTGAGAATCCCGCCTGGGGAGCGGATTCGCGACATATTATTTTTGCACAAAGCGGTGGTTTGTATCTGCTCGATACAATTACGAGTCGGAAGACGAAGATTCTGGACGGATTAGGAACAATCACCGAGCCGAGCTGGTCGAGGTAGCCTTCCGTCATCCTGAGCGGAGCGCAGCGAGGTCGAAGGATTTGCGGCCTCTTAGGGAGAGGTGCAACGGGATTGAAAGCCCGGCCTCGTTCGCTGCGTTACGGCCTCGACTTCGCTCGGAATGAAAAAAGCGATTACAGCAGCACGAGCGATTTGCCTTCGCGATGTTCGACCTGTGCCATTGTGCACTGCTTCGGCGCTTTGTCGCGTCGCCAGCGAACGATCTTCGTCCCATGCCGGAAACGGCCGCCGGTGAAATGATCGTAGGTTACTTCGACAATGATTTTCGGTTTGACCGGTTCCCATTCGCCGCTGCGTTCAGTGCTCCAGCGGCTCGATCCGCCCGGCGCACGGCCAGTGAAACCGGGTGATTTTTTCAATGCTTCGAATTTGCGAGTCAATTCGCGACGCTCAGTCGCTTTGAATGCAGAAGTGAAACCGACATGATGGAGTAATCCGTCTTGGTCGTAGAGCCCGAGAAGCAATGAGCCGATCAGGCGTGCGTCGGACGCGTAGCGGAAGCCTCCGACCACGCAGTCGGCAGTTCGGATTTGCTTGATCTTCACCATCGCCGTCCGTTCGCCCGCGACATAGGGCGCGTCGAGCTTTTTCGCGATGATGCCGTCGAGATTCCCGCCCACTTTCTGAAACCATTTCTTCGCTTTTTCCAAATTGGTCGTCGCCGGCGAAAGTCGAATGCCGGTGTGTCGGCCGAAATTTTCACGTGCGAACTGTTCGAGCAGCTGGCGCCGTTGTTTCAAGGGAATGCCAAGCAGCGATTTTCCATCCCTTCCAGCTAACAGATCAAAGCCGATCAGGATCGCCGGGTGCTCGCGTGCCAGTTTTTGCACGCGACTGGCTGCGGGATGGAGACGCAATTGCAGCTCGTCGAAGGAGAGTGCGCCGCCGATTGGAATCACAATTTCGCCATCGAGGACAAAACGTAGCGGCCTTAGCTTTTCCAGCGACGAAACCACGTCTGGGAAATAACGCGCCAGCGGTTGGCCGGCTTTGGATTGAAGATAAATTTCAGCCTGATCACGAAAGGCGATGCAGCGAAAGCCAT
>JBDUDH010000125.1:0-3998 GCA_040003015.1 Verrucomicrobiota bacterium
TTAGTTTCTTCAACTCATCTACCGTCTTGGCCGTCGGCTCGATGATGTCGAGCAAGCGCTTGTGGGTGCGGATTTCAAATTGGTCCATCGATTTTTTGTCGACGTGTGGCGAACGGTTCACCGTAAATTTCTCGATCAACGTCGGAAGTGGAATCGGCCCCGCGACGCGCGCCCCGGTGCGCTTGGCCGTTTCCACGATGTCGACCGCGGATTGATCGAGCATTCGATGATCGAATGCTTTCAAGCGGATGCGGATGCGCTGCGCGTTGGCCATAAAATCTTACTTCTCTTTCTGGTCGAGCACGGCGGCGACGAGTTGTTGCGGGACCTGTTCAAAATGCGATGGCTCCATCGAGTAGCTCGAACGGCCTTTGGAGAGAGAGCGAATGGCAGTCGCATAGCCGAACAGTTCTGCCAGCGGAACTTGCGCGTGAATAACGGTGAGATTGTTTTTCGTCTCGATGCTGTTGATGCTGCCGCGGCGGCGGCTCAGATCGCCGCAAATGTCGCCCTGAAATTCCTCCGGGGTGATGTTTTCGACCTTCATGATCGGCTCGAGCAGGATCGGCTTGCCTTGTTTGAAGCCATCTTTCATCGCGAAGATCGCCGCCAGCTTGAACGCCAGTTCGTTTGAATCGACTTCGTGCGAGCTGCCATAAACGATGTCGACTTCGACGTCGATCACCGGATAACCGCCCAGCACGCCGTTGAGCACCGCTTCCTCGATCCCTTTCTTGACCGCCGGGATGTATTCTCGCGGAATGACGCCACCGACGATTTTGTTCTCGATGACAAGTCCCTTGCCGCGTTCGGCCGGCCGCACATCCACTTCCACGTGTCCGTACTGACCGCGACCGCCGGATTGCTTGATCAGCTTGCCGACGCCATGGGCGTTTCCCGTAATGGTTTCGCGGTAAGCGATCTGCGGCTTACCGGCATTCGCCTCCACTTTGAACTCGCGGAACATGCGATCGCGAATGATTTCCAAGTGCAGCTCGCCCATTCCGGCGATGATCGTCTGGCCGGTGTCCTCGTGCGTATAAACCCAGAAGGTTGGATCTTCTTCTGAAAGACGCTGCAGCGCGATCGCCATTTTTTCCTGATCCAATTTTGTCTTTGGCTCAATCGCCATGGAGATGACCGGATCGGGAAACGTCGGCGGCTCGAGAAGGATCGGATGATCTTCATCGCACAACGTGTCGCCCGTTGTGATGTTCTTGATTCCGACGATCGCCGCGATGTCGCCGGAATAACACGTTTCGATGTCTTCGCGCTTGTCGGCTTGGATTTGAATCAAACGCGAAATGCGTTCGCGCTTGTTCGTGCGCGGATTGTAAACCGTGTCGCCTTTCGAAAGCGTTCCGGAATAAGCGCGGAAGAACACGAGTTTGCCGACAAACGGATCGCTCCACAATTTAAACGCAAGCGAGCAGAAATTTCCGTTGTCATCAGTCGGAGCGTCCATTTTTTCACCGCTATCGGGGTCCTGACCTTTGATCGGTGGAATATCGAGCGGGCTCGGCAGATAATCGATGACTGCATCGACAAGGTACTGCACGCCTTTGTTCTTGAACGCCGAACCGCCTACAACCGGAACAAATTTGTTTGCGATTGTTTGACGGCGGATTCCCGCTTTCAACAATTCCGGCGTGACCGGCTTTTCTTCGAGCACGGCCTCGGCAATTTCGTCGTCGAGATTGGAGATTTGATCGACGAGATCGTTGTACGCCTTGTCGACAAGATCGACATATTCCTTTGGAACATCCGCGAGCTCGTATATCGATCCAATCAAGTCGCTGTCGGAATAAATGACCGCTTTCTTATTAATGACGTCGAGCTGGCCTTTAAGATAATCTTCTTTACCCAGCGGAATTAAAACCGGCCATGCATTCGCGCCCAACTTTTTGCGCATGCTGTCGATCGACATTTCGAAATCGGCGCCGACGCGGTCCATCTTGTTGATGAAGGCGATGCACGGCACGTTGTATTTCGTCGCCTGGCGCCAGACCGTTTCTGATTGCGGTTGCACGCCCGCGACGCCGTCGAAGACCGCGATCGCTCCATCGAGCACGCGCAATGAACGCTCCACTTCCGCGGTAAAATCGACGTGACCCGGCGTGTCAATAATGTTGATGCGCTGTTTGATTCCTTCGAAAATTTTGTAAACGCTTTCCTCTTTGCGCTGCGTCCACGCGCACGTCGTCGCCGCGGAAGTAATTGTGATGCCGCGCTCGCGTTCCTGTTCCATCCAGTCGGTCACGGTCGTGCCTTCATGCACTTCACCGATCTTATGGATCATTCCGGTGTAAAACAGAATGCGCTCGGTCAATGTCGTCTTGCCGGCGTCGATGTGCGCGACGATGCCGATGTTGCGCGTGCGCTCGAGCGGGAATTTCCGATTCGGCGAATTCGGGTTCTTCGTCGCAGTTGGTTTTTGTTCGAGCGTCGCGGTAGCCATAATCTTTACCAGCGGAAGTGAGCGAAGGCGCGGTTCGCTTGCGCCATTTTATGAGTGTCGTCCCGCTTCTTGATTGCATTGCCCTGGCCGGCGGCAGCGTCTTTGATTTCGTGGGCAAGCGCCTCAGCCATGGGCATGCCGCGGCGGTTATCGGCATAGGTCACGATCCAGCGCATCGCCAGCGAAACCTGGCGCGATGCCGTCACTTCCATCGGCACTTGATAAGTCGCGCCGCCGACGCGGCGTGATTTCACCTCGAGACGCGGTCGGACGTTCTCCAACGCCTTGTTTAAGACTTCGAGGGGATCAACTGCATCCGATCCTTCGCGAGATTTATCGATCGCGGTATAAACGATCCGTTCCGCGAGCGATTTCTTCCCACGTTTCATTACGGTGGAAATAAGGCGCGCCACCGCCGGACTCCCGTAACGGGAATCGACGATCTCCTCCTTTTTGTAAACTTTCCGCCGACGAGACATGGGATTTCGTTTTCGTACTTATATTAGATACCACTATTTCTTCTCAGTGCTCTTCTTGGCCGCGGCCTCTCCGCCACCGGCGCCAGGTTTTGGACGCTTCGCGCCGTACTTCGATCGGCTACGGCGACGTCCATCCACGCCTAACGAGTCGAGCGTGCCGCGCACAATGTGATAGCGCACGCCTGGCAAATCTTTCACCCGCCCGCCACGCACGAGCACGATCGAATGCTCCTGCAAATTATGCCCTTCGCCCGGAATGTAGGCAATCACTTCCTGGCCGTTCGTCAACCGCACTTTCGCCACTTTGCGCAAGGCAGAATTCGGCTTCTTCGGCGTCCGCGTCATCACCTGCGTGCAAACGCCGCGCCGCTGCGGACAATTTTTCAGGGCCGGTGATTTCGATTTCACCGACGCCTTCCGTCGTCCTTTGCGAATCAACTGGTTAATGGTTGGCATTTTCGTTAAATCAAAGCCGCCCCAACGTCAGGATTCGGGCGACAAAAAAACCGCTCAGGCCGCGTCGCACCTTCCTCGCGCACCTGATGCGGAGAGCGAGCAATATAGGAACAAAAATCATCGTCGCAAGGATATTTTGCGACTTCCTAACCTGTCATTCTGAGCGGAGTTTGCAGAAGCAAAACGAAGTCGAAGCCGTAACGCGGCGCGACAGCGCGAGGCCGGGCTTTCAATCTCTCATTCTCGTGACACGCTGGAGGAGTTGAGAGATTCTCCGCATTCGCGCAGGATAACAACCGTGTTCGAACTGCTCACCACCGATCCGTCTTCTAAAGCCCGGCGTGGTCGGCTAACGACTGCGCACGGCCTGATTGAGACACCGGCGTTTATGCCGGTGGGGACGCAGGGTTCGGTGAAAGCGGTCAGTCCGCGCGAACTGCGCGAGTTGGATGCCCAAGTTATCCTTGGGAACACGTATCATTTATTCGTTAGGCCAGGACTCGACGTCGTTCGGCATTTTGGCGGACTGCACAAATTCATAAGCTGGGACGGACCGATCCTGACCGACAGCGGCGGTTATCAAATTTTTTCGCTCGCCAAGTTGC
>JBDUDH010000124.1:0-3960 GCA_040003015.1 Verrucomicrobiota bacterium
TATTTTGCAGCCGGATTTTCACACCGAAAACCTGCCGGACGCGATCTTCGACCGTTTGCACGTTGCGCGGCGTGAACTCGGCCTGGCGATTGATCTGTTGGACCGTACCGCCAAAGTCTTTGCCGCGAAAAGAATCGACTCGAACACGGACGGCGTCACCAAGCTTGATGTGACCCAGCCACGGCTCCGGCACGTAAACGCGCACCCACAAATGCTGCGGCAAAATCAGCGTGGCGACTTCGCGGTTTGCGGGAAGCACATCACCGACTTTCACGTCGAGCACCTCGAGCACGGAATCACTCGGCGCTGTGACTTGCATCTCCTGCAACTGCGCATCAATCTCAGCTAGTTGCGCATGGGCCTGGGTGACTCGCATTCGCGCTGCTTCGATGTTTTTGGCCTGCGTGTTGGCCGCGCTCACCGCGCGCTCGGCATCGTTTGGCGAGACGGCGCTTCTTTTGAGCAAATCATTCTGACGTCGGGCGTCAGCCCGCAAAAATTCCTGTTGTGCGGACTGCGCTTCCGCGTCGCGCAAAGCCGTATCGATCTGAGCGGTGGCGAGATCGCGGCGCGCCTTCAGTTCCGAAGCCTCCAGTTGCATGATCGGCTGGCCCGCGTGTAGCGCATCGCCCTCCTGCACGAAAATCTTGTCAACCCGCCCGCCAGAACGTGGCGCCACGTGCACTTCATCCACTTCGATCGTTCCGGAAACGGCGTCGTTTCGATGGTCACAGCCAGACAGCAACAGCCATGAAATGAGAAATGCGCAAATGTAATGTCTATTCTGCATCGCAATGTGCTGGCATCGAACGTTGATTCACAAAGTCGCCGGTAAATTGCAAGGCGACCAGACTTAATCAAACGTGAACGGACCAGTTTACTGCGATGCGCGGTTCGAGTAAGGTCTGTTGCGCCGATTCATTCCGCGGAACGGGTTCCTATCGATGCCAAAATTGGAAAGCCAAAGAGTAGATTTCGTGATCGTGGATAATTTCAATATCTGAAGTCGCGGCGTTAGCGGGAACGCAGTTTTTTAACGAGCGCTTTTGCGATGGCAGGCTATTCTGGAACGTCGTTGATACGTAAGCTCGGGATTCGACCGCAAGAACGAGTCATCGCGATCAACGCGCCGAAAAATTACGAGAAGCTGTTGGGTGATTTACCCGAAGGTGCATCCGTGGTTGATCGGATCACATCAAACGCCAATTTCATTCATCTTTTCGTCCGGCGCCGCGACAACCTCGAAAAAGAATTGGCCCGCCTGCGCAACAAGCTCGCCGACACGGGAATGCTTTGGGTTTCGTGGCCGAAAAAATCTTCCGGCGTGCCGACAGACGTGACAGAGGATGTGATTCGCGAAGTTGCGCTGCCACTCGGAGTAGTCGATACGAAAGTTTGCGCGGTCGATGAAACTTGGTCCGGATTGAAATTAATGATCCGGCGAACGAACCGAAGATCGATAATCACCAAATGAAAACACGACATCTTGATCACATCGACCTGCGAGTAAAAGACCTAGCAAGAGCAACAAAGTTTTACCGCAAACTTTTGCCAGAACTTGGATTTACCTGCGACCGTTCCGATTCAGATTTGGGCACGTTTTACGCGGTCGGGCGCGACCGGCCTTCAGAATTTTTCTGTTTTACGCAGGATCGACATCATCAACCGAACGGCACTCGAATCGCTTTTTGGGAGGAGACGCGAGAAGAGGTCGATCGCATCGCCAGACTCGTCCGTGCTATTGGAGGAAAAACTCTGGAGGGCCCGGAACTATGCCACGGGTACAGCCCCGGATATTACGCGTTCTTCTTTAACGATCCCGATGGAAACAAACTTGAAATCTGCTGCCGCGAACAGCCAATCATTGCGGAGTGAGCAGCTTCAGCCAAGGGTTCCGCAATGAGCGATTCTAAGCCTGTTCCTGCAATCCTGCGGCGGCCACAGCGTGTTCGTTACCTCAAACTAATCGCCGTCTTCAAAATGATGAAAGGCGCGCTGCTTCTCGTCCTCGGCTTTTCGCTCTTGTTTGTCACCAGCCGCCCGGCATGGCTTGATCAAATCTCCGACTGGGCGGACGACAAGATTCTGCTCGCGCATAGCAGAGCCGTCCTCTTTTTGCTCAACAAATTGCAGGACATTCTGGCGGGAGGGCAACTGCGCGCGACTGGCTTGCTCGCGCTGTTTTATTGCGGGGTTCTGTTTACGGAAGGGATCGGCGTTTATCTGCAAAAGCGCTGGGCGGAATTACTCATGGTGTTTGCGACTGCCGCATTGATTCCGGTGGAAGTGCGCCATATATGGCATCGGCCCAGCATCGCGGCGTTTGTTATTTTGATCGCAAATTGTTTCATCGTCTGGTTCCTCTATCGCGTCCTGAAGCGCGAGACTCCTCACGCAGCACGGCCGGTTGAACGCGAGGTGGCAAAGATAGTTTAACGACATTCTCGCGATGCGATTCCAAATCGCCGAAGGACGCGAATGGTTTCTTCCATGGGAAGTCCGACCACGTTCGTGTAGGAGCCTTCGATTTTCTGTATAATTTCTGCCCCGTGACCTTGCGCGGCATAAGCGCCTGCTTTGTCGAGCGGGTTGATTTTCGAAAAATAGTCTCGAATTCGCTGGTCGCTCAATTTCTTGAACCGCACGTAGGATATTTCGTGAAATGTGCGGAATTGGCCGCTCCGTAAATGACAGATGACAACGCCGGAGCAAACGACATGGGTTTGTCCGCTCAGGGTGCGAAGAATCGCGAACGCGTGGTCGAGATTAGTGGGTTTGCCGATGATTCGGTGATCAAGTGCGACGAGAGTGTCTGCTGCCAGCACGACGGCGTCGGGATGCGCCCGCGCAACGGCGAGAGCTTTGCGAATTGCGTTCCGCAAAGCGAGCTCGCGAACGGTCAATCCACCAATCGAACGCTCGCCGGTTCGAGGCGCAATACTCTCGAAGTTGTAACCAGCCTCCGCGAGCAATTCGCGGCGACGTGGGGAAGTGGAGGCCAGAATCAGGAGCCTGGCCCTCGATCGATCATTGATCCGGCGGCTTTTTTTCAGATTGATCGACAGGTTTCGCACCGTCGGGAGACCGGTTAGGGCTTGTAAAGTTCGGCATCTTCATTTCCTCATAACCGGCCGGCACCGCGAAGTCGGACTCTGACAGCGCGTTTTGATTGACCGAAACAATCGTGCTGGTGATCTCCCCTTGTCCTTCCATCTGCACGCGACTGCGAAGCGGCAACCCGGGAAAATCGCGATAATCCGGCATTCCTTTCTTCACCGATTCGAAAGCTCCATTTTGCATGACCTGCATTTGCCCAAGGATTGCGGGGTAATCCGGATACTTCGTCGCGATCCAGTAGGTCGCGTGATAATTCGGCGTATCGGTAACATATTCCTCGGTTTCATAACCATCGATCGTCTTTTTCTTGCCGGTTGCTTTGGGCTTGGCGGCTTGGGCGAGGACTTCTTTTTTGTTAATGAATTTCCTGGCCATTTCCGCGATGGCCTTCGCTTTTTCACCCGAAATCCGAATAACCTTTTTCTGATCGTTTAGCAGATTGGTGATGTCGCCGGTTTTACTGTCGATGATTGTGGTAACTTTTGCTCCTGCTTCGATGCGCGCCTTGTCCCCTTTGATCTTAATCGTGATGTCGGAAATAGAGCCGGCGCCTTCCACTTTTTGCACGATGGTAAGATCGGCACGCGCGGTAAGGACGCAGAAAAAGATCGTAAAGAAAAGCAGACGCAGGAATTGCATATGCCATTTGCTAGACGGCTTCGGCAGCTTTGACAAGTCCGACGACCGCAAGTCTCCTGAGAGAATCCTTCTGCCGTATTTGTGTTCCGCTGAGCTCGGCGCAGGAAAAATCGCTTGGCTTTCGCGCGCGCTCACGCCAGCTTTCTACTGCGCGGGCATAGCTTAATGGTAAAGTTCCAGCCTTCCAAGCTGGCCATGCGGGTT
>JBDUDH010000119.1:0-13362 GCA_040003015.1 Verrucomicrobiota bacterium
TTTGCTGTCGCGTCCATATCTCGGAAGAATGGTGCTTCAGATCATCGGCATTGTTGTCTGCTCGGTCGGCATGTTGCTGAGCTTGCTGCTCGGGTTGTGGCAGGTGCTTCCGCTTCAGAGCGATGAGCCGTCGCCAACGCCCGCCGAGACGCCCACTGGCGGAGTGCCGGGCCGGACGATTGACTTGGAAACGTGGAAGCGTCTGCAACAGCAGCGGCCATCGCCAAGCCAGAAGCCCGATCAGTGATTCATCAAGCGGCGGTTTTGTGATTGTCGCGCATTATTTTCCAGCCGAAGACCGCGACCCAGGGGCAGAGGAGCGACATCAAAACCGCGGTTGAAATTATCATGCCGGGAACGCTTCTCGCACAGGTGAAAATCGTCAGCGCAAACCCGCTCGCCCACATGGCCCACGCCCATGCGCGCAACCAGCCGCGCAGCGAGGGCGTGCCAGCAGTGAGCATCGCGCCGGCGAGTGCGTAGAGACAATTGGCCGCGCCGCCGGTGAACAACGATCCGACGCGTCCGATCGTTTCAATCCGCTGCGGCAGCCAGCCGATAAAGAGCGATTCGGCAAATAAATCGCAAGCGAGGCCCGCGGCCGCGACCGCGCAGGCGGCGAGGCTCCATCGCGCCGATGGGAGGGACGCACCCCACCAGGCATAGAACGCCACGAGGCTCAGCGCGGCCCCGATCCAAATCATCCAGCCGGCGCGCCAGAGTGCCACGTGGTTTGCAATGTAAGCTGCGCGTTCCGCGACGCTCGAGACTGCTTCAGTCCCGCCGCGAAGTGCGAACACCATCGCGACGGCCGCGACGGCATTTGCTATGGCGCAGACCCACGGCGCGCAACGACGAAGGCGTTGTCCGGCATGAGTTTCTTCGAGCAGAAAAAGCGCGAACGGCAGCCACCAAATCAAGTCGTCGAAAACGATTAGCGTGAAAGTGCGCCACGGCCACTCGCCGGAGTGGACAGACATCACCCAGCCGATGGGTCCGAGGATTTTTCCTGCCAACCCGACAGCGATGATAGGGCGCGCGCGTTCCAGTTTCCATCCGGCATACGCGTAAAGAATTCCGTAAAGACCGAGCACCATGCCGAGGCATTGCCACAGGCCGGGATAATTCGGCTGCGCCATTTCCAGGCGATCGAAAAACGAACGGGGGAACAGACTCGCCCACAAACCCAGGGTGATGTTGTAGAGTGCTGCCAAACCAAACACCGATCGATAAATTTTTGCGCGGTAATCGCTCATTGCGTTTTAAAGTCGGCCTCATTATTCAGAGCTCGCCAATTGAAATCGCCGCCGGGCTTCAACCACCATCGCAGTCCCCGCCGGTGAAATTCTTCAAAGAGCCGCGCCCTCGAAGTCCACGTGGACAGCGGCACCGCGCCACGATCCGTCAGCTCACCGCGCAGAAGTAACCCGACGGCGATGGCTGCCGGCAACGATGGAATCCGCTCGCCGTGATGTTCGGCAATGAGTGCGACTTGTTCCGTGACCATTTCACTTTCTTTTGTCCCAGCAATCTCCACGAGCACGCCACCGGCATCCGTCCCGAACCGGCCGAGCAGCTTCAGGAAGATTCGCATCGCATCCGCCAATCGAGCCAGTGGCGGGAAGCCCGTGAGCGCTCGCAACCGGGCGACCACGGCGAGTGAGCGGTTAAGCCATGGAAACTCCGAGCCGGCTTTGAATTCGATTCGCTGCACTTCGCAGTCGCGCGAAGGCGCATCGAGGCCGGCCGTTTCGATCGCGAGATATTGCAGCCGCCAACCGACCGGCAGCGGAAATTCAATCCATTCCGGCTCGCTCCAGCCACGCGCCTTGTGTTCGCGGCCTTCGCGCAACACGCGCAACGGCCGCCCCGCGCCGCCGAGCAACGATCGCACCGTCGCCGGCCCGCGTGAGCCGCGCGTGCCCGGCGCCACGAATGTCCGGATCGAAATCATGCGGTCGAAACGATCGCGAAGCATTTGCACGAGCAGCGCCGTCAGTCCGGGCACGACCGAGAATCCGCTCATCACGGCGACGCTCGCACGCCGCGCCGCTTCATCGCACGCGCGCGCCGCACGCACGAACTCGCGGTCTTCGGCCAAATCCACATAATGAACACCGGCCGCGATGGCCTCATGAACCAGGATCGGCGGTTGCAGTTGATACGGGCCGGCGCAATTCACGAGCACGGACGCGCCAACGAGGAGAGCACGAACGGAAGCCGCGTCGTTCAAATCGGAGGTCGCGAATATCACGCGCGGGCTGATCGGCGACTGCCGCGCCCGCCGGCCCGCGATCACGATCCGGGCATCAGTGTTCGCCAACAAATCCTCCACCACCAGCCGGCCAAAAAAACCGTGGCCGCCGTAAACGACCATGGTGAACGGCTCGCCGGAAAGATTGGTCACGCGGCCATCCTGCTCCGTCCGCGCAGCCGAGGCAACTGGCGCGGGGGCCGCAAAGAATCAGTGGGCAGTAATCCACGCGAAGCAGAGCTCCATTAATACGAAGCAGCGGTGGATAATTTGTCGAGAGATGAAAGGTCAGACGCCTTCTGCTCGGCCATCAATTTGAAAAATGCGTCAATGCGAGCCATGGGTGGTCACCCATGAAGAAGCTAAATTGATGTCAGCAGCGACGATTTCGAGTTCGGCGGTTCGATCAGCGCCTGCGACAGGAACAACCAAGAATGGCTTTCATTCCCACTCCAGGTGAACACCTTTTAGTTGGATATGGGAAACGGCTGGAAAAAGCTTCGTTATTATCTCGAGTATGCGGGGGTTAGGTTTCTCGCCTGGTCGATCCCGAAACTTTCGCGCCGGGCCTGCGTGCGTCTTTCTCTCGGGCTCGGCGCGCTCGTCTGCCATCTCGATCGAAAAGGGCGCAAAGTCGCGCTGGCCAATCTCCAGGCAGCGTTCGGTGACAAATACAGCGCCTCTGAGCGCGAGAAGATCGCGCGCGCTTCTTATCAAAATTTCAGCCGGACGATGATCGATCTTTTTTGGACTCCGCGCCTGGCGAACGGGCAGCACCAGCGCTACATCATTCCGGATGATGCTGGCGGACGCGCCGCGATCGAGGATCGGTCACGCGGCCTCGTGATCATGTGCGCACACAATGCCGGTTTTGAGTGGGCGTCACTCGCCGGCGGGTTTCACGGATTCCCCATGACGATTTTGACTGAAGCGTTCAAGAATCCGGAGGTTGGTGCCGTCTTCAAGCGGCTCCGGGAGGCGTCCGGACATCAAATTATTACGCAGGAAGCCTCGATGATCCGCTTACTCAAGAGCGTTAAACGCGGAGGTATCGCGGGCGTGTTAATCGATTTCAACGTCAGGCCCAGTCAAGCGGCAACGGTCGTGGAGAGTTTTGGAATGAAAACCTGTGTGACGATTCTCCCGGCGGTGCTGGCGCAACGCGCGGGCGCACGTTTACTTCCCGTCGACAGCATCCCGGAGTCCGACGGGACTTGTAGAATCAAACCTTACCCGCCGCTCGTTTTGCGCGAAGGTTCCACCGTTCAGGAAATCGCGCAGGAGTGCTGGAATTTCTTCGAGTCGATCATACGAGCGGATCCGCGGCGCTGGCTCTGGGCCTATAAATATTGGCGCTTCAAACCGAAGGACGCGACTCGCGATTATCCTTTCTACGCCAACGTCTCGGAGGGATTCGACCGCTTAATCCGCGACGTGAGCGGAGCTCGAGACCGCGAATGAATCTCGTCCCGCGCGGTCGTCGCTAAAGGACGAACGATCACTTAGTGCGCTTGTTCGCGGGCATCGCTATCTTTGCAGCGCGTTTCTGCAATGTGGAAAAGCTGCGTTAAGATTGGTCGTGCGCAGTAATTTCCGCACTGGTTTTTATGCCGGCCTGGCACTGGCCTTCGTCGTTGGTGTCTATCTCGTCCGGCTTTGGCAGCCTGAACGGCAGGTGGGCCTTCATAGCGAACACTTGATCGCGCATATAGAAAACCGGCAATGGTCACGCGTCGGTGATTTTGTCTCGTCCGCCTATCACGATGCGTGGGGTAATGACCGGGCGCAATTGCTGGCACGCTTGCGAATGGCGCTCCACTTTTTTCCCAAGCTCGACATCGTCGGACAAGAGCCACAAACGCAAATCGAAATTCCCGAGGGGGATTGGCGCGCGAAAATTCAAATTCATGCAAGCGGAAATGAGGCCGCGCCGGAAATCGAGGCGCGGGTGAACACTCTGGCGGAGCCATTTGACCTCCGCTGGCGTCGCGAAAGTCGGTGGCCGTGGGATTGGAAACTTATCGGCGTTACAAATCCAGCGCTGGAGCTGCCGGCCGAAGATTATTAGCTGGATCTCGTTCCGTTATTTTCCGAGCGCAGCTCGAAGTTGCTTTTTCGCTGCCTCGACTTCGTGCCCGCCATGATGGCAAAGCACGATGCCGCGCAATCGATCGCCCTGATAATAACGAAGGACAAATTTCCCTTTGGCGTAGGCGCCGTGCAACTCCGTGCGCGTGGGCGTCATGGTGAAATCGCCGACAAAATCGAACTTGAGGTCGAACATTTCCGTCCAGAAATATGGGATCTGCTCGTAGCGCTGGCGTCTTTTGCCGGTCAAGTTCGCGCCGGCGACGAGACCTTGCTCGCGCGCATTTTCCCAATGCGTCTGGCGTCGAACTCCGCCCATCAACCGGTCGGGATAAAATGCGAGATCGCCGACGGCGTAGATTCCCTTCTCCTCAGTCTCAAGATAATCTGTGACCGGCGAACCGTGCGGTCCGGACAGCGGTGTGTTCCGGACGATATCGAGGTTTGGCTCGGAGCCGCAAGCCACCACCGCCACGCCGGCTGCAACGCGATTACCGCTCTTGGTTTGAATGTTGCGCAAAACGGTTTTGCCCTCGAAGCCGTTGAGGCTTTCACCCATCAGCAGGGTCACACCGTGTTTGGCGAATTGCTCTGTCACCCACGTCGCCGTTTCAGCATCAAGATAACGGTTCAAGAGGTACGGGTGCCGATGCATGATCGTGACCTTCAGTTTGAGATGCCTCAAGCTCGCGGCCGTTTCACAAGCGAGCAGACCGCCGCCCACAATAACGATCATCTTCTCCGATTGCGACATTTCCCTTAGCGCCAGAGCGTCGCGGATTGTCCGCAAATAGATGACGTTTCCCAGACCGATGCCTGCTACCGGAGGTCGCACTGGCCTGCTGCCCATGGCCAGACATGCTTTTTTGAACTCGATGCTTTCGCCATTCCCCAAGACCGCGAGGCGTCGCTCAATATTAAACTGCGTCACGACCGTCCCGAAACGAGCCTCGATTTTATGCGAGCCGTACCACTTGGGGTCCAAATGTGGCAACTTCTTTAACGGCGGCGTCTTTTCCCGGAGAAAGCTCTTCGAGAGCATCCAGCGTTTGTAAGGATGAAAAGTTTCCGCGCCGACCAGCGTGACCGATCCCTTTTTATCGTGGTGGCGAATGCCTTCGCACACGCTCCCGCCCGCGATGCCAGTGCCAATAATTAGATAATCGCGTTGAATCATGTCGAAAAAGCGGACGATAGAGAAGGCGCCAACCCGCTGGCGAGGGAAAAATTTGTGGATCTTAATGTTGTAGAGGCCGCTCTCCTCAGCGGCAGTCAAAGCACCGCTCGGCAGATGACGACGGCGGCGATAATGCCCGTCAGATCAGCCAGCAACCCGGCCGGAATCGCATGGCGGGTCTGTTTTATGCCGACCGCGCCAAAATAAACAGCCGCCACGTAGAAGGTCGTTTCGGTGCTGCCATAGAGCGTTGCCGCCATCAGGCTCACAATATTTTCCGGCCCGAGACGGTGCACAATGTCGGCAAAAATTGCCAGGCTGGCGCCTCCGCTTAGCGGCCTCATCAGCGCGAGGGGGAGTAGATCGGGCGGGAACTGCAGCGGTCCCAAAATCGGCGCGAGAGCGCGAGCAACGAGATCGATGCCGCCCGCGCCTTTAAACATGTTGATCGCCACCAGCATCGTGACGAGAAATGGGATGATCTTCAAAATCACCCCGAAGCCTTCTTTCGCTCCTTCAACGAATTCGTCGTAAACCTTCAGTCCGCAAAGCGCGGCATAAAGGGTGAAGAAACTGAGGAGCAGAGGGATCGCCAGGATCGACAAAGCGTGGACACTGCGAACAAAAATATTTTGCGACGCGGTCGTGGCATCGACTGGCAGATGCAACCAGCCGGGGAACACCATCTTCACGAAAAGCGCGACAAAGCACACACCGACGAGGAGCAAAATGAATTTTCCCCAGCGTGGAACGCCGCGCATCGGTTGTTGCTCTGCATCGCCTTCGGTTGGCGCGCTCTGTGATTTTACCGCTGGCTCGGCCGCGACGGCGATATTTTTGGAAGCCCTCACTCGAAAGAATGGCAACTTTTCCAAAAGCTTAACCGTCGTGATCGCCACCGTCGCCGCGCACAAGGTCGCCAGAAGCGAGGTGCCGACGATTGCGGTGGGATTTGTTGAACCCGCAGCCACGAGGACTGCGATTGCGGTCGTGGGAATTAACTGCACCGAACTGGTATTGATCGCAAGAAAAGTGCACATCGCGTTGGTTGCGGCGCCCGGATGCGGATTGAGCGTTTCGAGGTCCCGCATGGCGCGCAGCCCAAGCGGCGTTGCGGCATTGCCCAGGCCGAGCATGTTTGCGGCCATGTTCATAAGCATCGCTCCCATCGCCGGATGCTCTGAAGGCACGTCCGGAAAAAGACGACGCATGATTGGCCGCAAACCACGGGCCAGTCGCTGAATAAGCCCGGCCCTCTCTGCCAGCCGCATCACACCGAGCCAAAGTGCCATTACCCCGATCAAGCCCAGCGCGATCGTCACGGCTGTCTTTGCCCCATCGAAGGCGCCATCGGTCACCTCTTTCAGGCGGTCGTTCCATCCCCCGATAGCGACGGCCAGCAGAATGAGCGCGAGCCAAATGTAGTTCAGCATTCTTTGAACGGCGTCATTTCGTTTCGAGCAAAGTCGTGGCGTGCTTCAAAGCCGATTCACTCTGGCCTCCGAGCATCCGCGCGATCTCAGCGCGCCGCGTTTTGCCAGTCACTTCTTTCAAATGCGAATGGGTTCGTCCATCGCGCACTTCTTTTGTGACAACAAAATGTGTCGCAGCCGTGGCCGCCACTTGCGGTAAATGTGTGATGCAGAGCACTTGATGTTCGTCGCTCAAGGTGCGCATTTTTGCGCCGACGGCATTGGCAATTTCGCCGCCGACATTTGCGTCGATCTCGTCGAAGACCAAAAGCGGAATCGCGTCCTGCGCGGCAAGGGAAGATTTAATCGCCAGCATCAATCGCGAAATTTCGCCGCTCGAAGCGATCATTCGCAACGGTTTGAGCGGTTCACCCGGATTCGGGGAGAAGAGTAATTCGAGCGCATCAATTCCGCTGGCTCGCGGCTCGTCGAGAGTTGTTACTTTTGCTTCGAATTCCGATTGGCGAAAGCCAAGGTCGCGCAGGTTGCGACGAATATTGTCGGACAATTTCGGCGCGGCTTTCACCCGCGCGTTGTGCAGCGCAGTTGCCGCCTTATTCAGATCAGCGCGTGCGATTTTTATCTCGGTTGCGAGCCGCTCCAGCTCAGCGTCGCGGCCCTCAATTTTCCGCATCCGCTCCTCCACGCGTTCGCCAAAAGCTATAACCTCGGTGATCGAGCCGCCGTATTTTCGTTTCAATGTTTCGAAAAGCGAAACGCGCTCCTCCAGTTGGGCAAGGTGCGCGGGATCAAGATCGAGTCGTTCCGCATAACGATCGAGCATCCGTGCAATTTCCGATAGCTCGACGACCGCGGCTTCGTGAGCAGCAGCAAACTGCGCGAGCGATGGGTCGATCTTGTCCAATTCACGAAAGAGCCGCTGCGTTTCGCCGAGTTGTGTGAGAACGGCTTCATCCGATTCGGAAAGACGACGCGAGATCGAAGTCGCAAGTTCGATGAGGCGCTTGCTGTGGCTCGCGAGCCGATAGCGCGCTTCGATCTCGATCTCCTCGTTCGGATCAAGTCGGGCGGCGGTGATTTCATTGATCTGGTGCCGCAACAAATCGAGTTCCTGCTCGCGCGCCGATTCGGCCGTGCTGAGCGCATTCTGTTCTGCGACCAGCGCTTGAACTCCGCGATAATGCTGTTGGTAGTCGTGCAACGCCGTTTCCGCGTGCGCGAAAGCATCGAGCAACGCCAGCTGCCGCTCGACCGAAAGAATTGATTGATGATCGTGCGGTCCATGCAGATCGACTAATTCGTCGCCGAGAATCTTCAATACGGCGAGCGTCGTGGGCGAACCGTTTACGAATTGCCGATTATTTCCAGTAATCGAAAAGCTGCGCTTCAGAATTAATTCGTCGTTGCTTGCTTCGACGCCGAGTTCGGCGAGACGCGGATTGAATTTCGCTAATTCTTCACCTTCGAAAACCGCCTCGACCGTGCACAAGTCCGCGCCGGTGCGAATGAACGATTTGTCCGCGCGCTCGCCGAGAAGCAGCTGCAATGCGCCGATGATGATCGATTTCCCCGCGCCCGTCTCGCCGGTGATGGCGGTGAATCCTGGTCTGAGCTCCCACTGCAGGTCCTCCACCAACGCGAGGTTCTTGATTCGGAGCAACGTGAGAACGACAGGCATAAGTTGAGAGTTGAGCGATAAGAGATAAGACTGCGACGGCCTGAACGTTTTTAACTCTCAACGCACCATTCTCAACCCTGAACTTTCCGTGACTTTTCTCGGGACCGGCACCTCTCAGGGTGTGCCGATGATCCTGTGCGATTGCAATGTCTGCCGGTCGGACGATCCGCGCGATCGGCGATCGCGCGCGTCAATCTATGTGGAGACGCCCGAGTGCGCGTGGGTGGTTGACACAGGAACGGATTTTCGCACGCAATGCTTGCGCGAAGATATTCGTCGCGTCGATGCCGTCGTCTTTACTCATTCTCACACCGATCACATCATGGGCTTCGATGACCTGCGCCGCTTCGGCGATGCGCTCGACGGACCGATCCCGGTCTACGCATCGGCCAACACGCTGTGCGATCTGCAACGCGTCTTCGAGTTTGCCTTTAATGGATTGAACCGATTTCCCGGTTACCTCCAGCCGGAGCCGCGGGTAATCGATCGGCCATTTCTTCTCGGCAAAACGCTGCTAACGCCATTGCCGGTGCCGCATGGCCGATCCGTCGTGAACGGCTATCTCTTTTCGCGCGATGACGAAAAACTTGTCGCGTACTTAAGCGATTGCAGCGCGGTGCCCGAAGAGATTGCGCGGCAGATCGAGAACGTGAAGGTTTTGATCATCGATGCCTTGCGACATGAGCCGCATCCGACGCATTTGAGTGTGAGCCAGGCATTGGAGGTGGCGGAGCGTGTTCGACCGCGGCAGACGTGGCTCACGCACATTTGCCACGAACTTCCACAGTCAGCGGAGGCCAGCCTTCCGCCGAATACGGGCATCGCTTACGATGGTTTGAAGCTGCGACTGTAATGATGCGGCTTTTTCTGGCAGCGACCACGGCTCTCGCCCTCGTCGGGATTCACACCATACGCGCCAGCGATGGGTCGCTGGCAGATGCCACAATCGTCGTCTACAACCGCGACCTTTCCGAATCGGTGCAGCTCGCAAAATTCTACGCGGAAAAGCGAGGAATCGCCCGCAATCATCTGGTCGCTCTCGCTTGTTCTCCTGAGGAGGAAATTAGTCGCGAGGAATACGACCGTACCATTGCAAATCCGCTGCGAGCAATCTTCGAACAACAGCATTGGTGGACGATTCATGCACAGGACGACGGGAAGTCGATTGTCCAGACTAACAGCATTCGGTTTGTAGCAGTGGTTAAGGGCGTTCCGCTCAAAATTCGTGCGATGACCGCTTATCCCGGCGATCAAAATCAAAGTGGCACGGTGGGTAATCGTAACGAAGCGGCCGTCGATTCGGAACTTGCCGTCCTCGGCACTTTCTCGAGGCAAATCTCCGGTGCGGTCATGAATCCATATTTCCACAGTTATCGTCCAATCGCCGAGTTCAACGATCCCAGTTTGATGCTCGTCTGCCGCCTCGATGCCGCGACGGCCGCAACGGTGCGCAACATGATTGTGGATGCGGTGGAGACGGAAAAGAACGGACTCTGGGGCCGTGCTTATGTGGATGGCGCGAACCAAAGCTCAAGCGGATTACGGGAGGGTGACGAGTGGATGCAAACGATCGTCTCTGATTTTCACAAAAGCGGAATCCCGGTGGTTTATGACGAAAACCTCGCCGTTTTCCCTTCAGGATTCCCCATGCGTGGAGCAGTCCTCTATTACGGATGGTACACCGAAAGCGCGGCCGGACCATTCGCCGACAAAGATTTCCGGTTTCTTCCCGGAGCGGTGGCGGTTCATATCCACTCTTTCAGCGCGAGCACGCTTCGAAACTCCAGTGCGAACTGGGTAGCGCCTTTGCTTGAAAAAGGCGCGGCCGCTTCGTTAGGCAACGTTTATGAGCCTTACCTCCAACTGATGCCCCATCTCGATATTTTTAACGACCGTTTACTTCATGGATTCACCTTTGCCGAGAGTGTGTCCATGGCCACTCGCACTCTTTCCTGGATGACGGTCGCGGTTGGCGATCCGCTCTACCGGCCGTACGCGGCGTGGTTGCAAATCGATGCCAAGCCGGCTGGAAAGACAACGGACGAATGGAAAATGTATCGCGATTTTGCTGTGAAAAATGGCGCGCGACCAGCGCAGGAATATCGGACGCTCGCGCGGCAGGCTGCTTTGCGCGCCAAAAATGGTCCGATCATTGAAGACCTCGGCCTGATGGAAACGCGCGATGGAAATCCAATGGCTGCGATCAGCTATTTCCAACAAGCGCGTTCATTTTATCAGCAGCGCGACGATATTCTTCGTGTCGTCCTCGAGCAGGCAAATGCTCTGATTAAAGCCGAAAAGAAAAAGCAGGCTCTTGATCTGGTCAGAAGTGTGCTCCGCATTGTCCCGGACGCTCCGGCCTCGACGCTATTGCGAAAGATTCAGGACGATCTCAAGGCGCATCCTGCGACGGCGCCCACCACGCATCCGTAGAACCGATAGTCCGCAACCGAATCAGCGAATGATTCCGCGCTCGGTTTGCTCAATGAACTCGATGATCTGCTGAATTTCTTGGTTCACGGGCAATTGTTCGCGGATGGCCTGGAGCGCCTGACGCGTGTTCAACTTCGAGCGGTAGATCAAGCGAAACGCTTCCTTGATCGCCTTCACGTTTTCCGGCGCGAAATTGTTTCGCTCAAGGCCGATCAAATTAATTCCGCGTACTTCTGCGGGATTACCATCCGCGATCATAAATGGTGGAATGTCCTGCACGATTTTCGAACAACCCCCGGTAATGGCAAAGCGACCCATCCGGCAAAATTGGTGGATGGCAGTGAGTCCTCCGATTACCGCGTGATCGCCTATCTGGACATGCCCGGCCAGCGTGCCGTTATTCGAAAAAATGACTGAATCGCCCACGGTGCAGTCGTGTCCGATGTGGCTGTAGGCCAAAAAATTGCCGCCATTCCCCACTCGTGTTTTACCTTCTGCCGAGGTGCTCCGATTGACGGTGACGAACTCGCGAAAGCAATTGTCATTTCCGATCTCGAGAAAAGTCGGCTCGCCCTTATATTTTAAATCCTGCGTTTGCTGCCCGATCGAGCAGTAGGCGTAAAATCTATTTCTCGCTCCGGCCTGCATCGGTCCGCACAATGTGACGTGATGTTGCAGCCAGCAGTTCTGGCCAAGGCGCACTTCCGCGTCGATGATGCAATAAGGACCCACCTCCGTCCCGGCGCCCAGCTCAGCCCTGGAATCGACGATTGCCGTGGGATGAATTTTCACGTCACTCATTTATCGAGGAACATGAACATGAGTTCTCCTTCCGAGACGACGGCATCGTTCACGACGCAACGGCACATTGCCTTGGCCAGCCTATTGCTTCGCGCTTTAGTCAACTCAGCGGTAATGAAGAGCGTATCACCCGGAAAAACCGGCTTCCGAAATTTCACCTCATCGGCGCTCATAAAATAGCCAATCCGGCTGGCGCTCTTGCTCAATCTCATCATCAAGATGCTCGCGACTTGTGCCATCGCCTCGACTTGCAACACTCCCGGCATCACCGGATGACCAGGAAAATGGCCTTGGAAAAAAGGCTCGTTAATCGTAACCGACTTCACGCCGGTACATTTCGTATCGCCTTCAAACGAAATGATCCGATCGATCATCAGAAACGGATACCGATGCGGCAAAATGCTCATCACTTCGTTAATGTCGAGGCCGCCTTCGCCTTGCGGAAAAGTCTTGGGTGGAAACATTGTGGCGGCGCGGTCATATTGTCGTGCCAGCGCCCGCGCGAGTTCAGTATTTGAAGCGTGTCCCGGCTTGACCGCGATCAAATGTCCACGAATCCGGGGCCCGAAAAGCGCGAGGTCTCCGATGATGTCAAGGATTTTATGCCGCACGAATTCATCGGGAAATCGTAACGGCTCTTTGCTCAAAACCGCGTCGCCGCGCACGACAATCGCATTCTCGAGACTGCCGCCTTTGATCAGGTTTTTGTCCATTAACAACTGGACATCTTCGTAATAAACAAAGGTGCGAGCTGAGGCGAGCTCTCGCTCGAAAATCGCAGGCGTTATCTCTGTCGACAAAAATTGAGTGAAGCGTCCTTCCGGCCCGGATTGGGTACATGAAATGCGAAACTTTTCATCCGGGAGCAGGACAAGCAATGCGCCGGTTTTGGTTTCGATATGCATCGGCTCGCGCACGTGAAAAATTCGACGCGGCATTTCCTGCGGTGCGATGCCCGCTTTTTTAATCAGCTCGACGTACGCTTGCGCGCTGCCATCGCCGATCGGTGGCTCGTTCGCGTCCATTTCGATGATCGCGTTGTCGATGCCCATCGCCGACAGCGCCGCCAGAACGTGCTCGACCGTGTGCACTCGGATCGAGCCTTCGCCGATGGTGGTGGCGCGCTCGACCGTTTTTACATTTTCGATCCGGGCATCGATCGTGGGTTCATCCTGCAAATCTTTGCGCTTGAACTTAATGCCGGAATCCGGCGGCGCCGGTTGCAATTTCAGGACGACCTTTTCGCCGGTATGCAGCGAAATGCCGGTCAAAGCCGCGGTCTTCGCCACGGTATGCTGAAGCTCGGAGGATGAAGACATCAGCGGCTTAGTAGCAGAGATTATCCTCCGTGACTAGAGAGCGTTTCTTGTCGTTAATTGGCGGAGAATTATTTTGAAGGATGCGGAGAGCCTGCCCTTAAGCGGGGTCGAAGGATATCATTCGTTACCGACCGGCCTTTGTCTTCAATCCAGCGGGCTGCGCACGCCGATTCCCGGTT
>JBDUDH010000075.1:0-3932 GCA_040003015.1 Verrucomicrobiota bacterium
TTCGATCAGGTCGCAATCGGTGTCGCTTCATCCGACACGATGCGCTCCTGGAGCAAGGGCGAAGTTAAAAATCCGGAGACGATCAACTACCGCACTTTCAAGCCCGAGAAGGGCGGCCTTTTCTGCGAGCGCATTTTTGGTCCGACGCGGGACTGGGAATGTTCGTGCGGAAAATACAAGCGCATCAAACACAAAGGTGTCATCTGCGACCGTTGCGGTGTCGAAGTGACGCTCGCGCGTGTCCGTCGTGAACGCATGGGCCACATCGAACTGGCGGTGCCGGTTTCGCACATCTGGTTCTACAAATGCATGCCGTCGCGGCTCGGCTTGATGCTCGATATGAGCGCGCGACAGCTCGAACGCGTCATTTATTACGAGGACTATATCGTCATCGATCCGGGCAAAACGCCTTTAACGAAAACGCAGTTGCTGACCGAGGTGGAATATCGGGAAGCGCAGGAACAATACGGCGAAGATTTCAGAGCGGGAATGGGGGCCGAAGCTGTCAAGGAACTCCTCGGAGAAATCGAGCTCGCGAAATTGAACAAAGAGCTCGAAGCAGCAATGGGGAACACTAAGAGCAAACAGATTCGCAAGAAGCTCGCGAAGCGATTGAAGCTTGTGCAAGGATTCGCCTCCTCGCATTCGCGTCCCGAATGGATGGTGCTTGAAGTGCTGCCTGTCATTCCGCCGGATTTGCGTCCGCTTGTTCCGCTCGAAGGCGGACGTTTCGCGACTTCCGATCTGAATGATCTGTATCGCCGCGTCATCAATCGGAACAACCGATTGAAGAATCTTCTCCAGCTCAAAACGCCCGACGTCATTATTCGCAACGAAAAGCGGATGTTGCAGGAAGCGGTCGATGCGCTCTTCGACAACGGCCGCCATGGCCGCGCGGTCACCGGCGCTGGCAATCGTCCGCTCAAATCACTGAGCGACATGCTCAAAGGTAAAGGCGGCCGTTTCCGTCAGAATCTGCTCGGCAAGCGCGTCGATTATTCGGGCCGCTCGGTCATTGTCATTGGTCCGGAATTGAAACTGAACCAGTGCGGTCTGCCAAAGAAGATGGCGCTTGTTCTTTTCGAACCGTTCATCATTCGTCGGCTCAAGGATCTCGGATACGTCCACACTGTGCGCAGCGCGAAGAAAATGATCGAGCGCCAAACCCCGGAGGTTTGGGACATTCTCGAAGAAGTCACGCGAGGCCATCCCGTGTTGCTGAATCGCGCGCCGACGCTGCACCGTCTGTCGATCCAGGCTTTCGAGCCGCAATTGATTGAAGGCGAAGCGATCCGCATTCATCCGCTCGTTTGCACGGCTTACAACGCAGACTTCGATGGCGATCAGATGGCCGTGCACGTCCCGCTTTCCGTCGAAGCACAAATGGAAGCGCGCATGCTCATGCTCGCGCCGAACAATATTTTTTCGCCTTCAAGCGGCAAGCCGATCACGACGCCTTCGCAAGACATCACGCTCGGATGTTATTACCTCACCCAAAATCCCCGACGCGCAGCCGGCGCGGCTGAGCAAACGCGATTACCGCTTTTTGCGAATGCGAGCGAAGTGGAATTCGCGATGGCCGATGGTGCGGTTAAAACGCACGACCGCATTCGGCTGAAGAATCCTGATCTCGGCAAAGAAACGATCTACGGAAATTCCACCACGAACGTCATCGAAACGACGGCGGGCCGTGTGCTTTTCAATGAGATTTGGCCGGCGAAGCTCGGATTTTTCAACAAGCCCGCTGGCAAAAAGCAGTTGAGCGACATCATCTGGCGTTGTTACCAGGTTGCGGGACAAGAGGGCACGGTTGAGACGCTCGACAAATTGAAAGAACTCGGATTCGCTGAAGCGACCAAGGCGGGAATTTCGATCGGAATTTCGGACATGATCATTCCGAAAGAAAAACAAACTGAACTGGAGAGCGCCTACAAGCAGATCAAGCAAGTCGAGCAGCAATATCGCAAAGGCATCATCACCGACGGCGAGCGTTACAACAAGATCATCGACATCTGGACCCACGCCGGCGACGAGATTTCAAACGTCATGTTCCGCACCCTCGAACATAATGATGGGCGCAAGGAATTGAACCCGGTCTATCTGATGGTGGACTCGGGCGCGCGCGGTAATCGACAGCAAGTGAAACAGCTGGCAGGCATGCGCGGACTCATGGCAAAACCTTCCGGCGAAATTATCGAACGCCCAATCACGTCCAACTTCCGTGAAGGCTTGAGCGTGCTCGAATATTTCATTTCCACTCACGGCGCGCGCAAAGGTCTGGCGGATACGGCGCTGAAAACGGCCGATTCCGGTTATCTCACGCGCAAGCTCGTTGACGCTTCGCAGGATGTCATCATCAACGAGATCGATTGCGGCACGGTCAACGGCATTACTGTGAAATCAATTTATGAAGGCGACGAGGAAGTCGTTGATCTCGCGACGCGCATCGTCGGGCGCGTCAGTTGTGAAACGATCGCCGATCCGGTCGAAAAGAAAAAGAAGACGGTCAAAGCCAATCAACTGATCGACGAAAAAATTGCGGCGGACTTGCAGCGGATCGGCGTCGAGCAATTAAAGATTCGCTCGGTGCTCACTTGCGAATGTGGCCGCGGCGTTTGTGCGCATTGTTATGGGCGTAATCTCGCGACCGGACAGTTCGTCAAACTGGGCGAAGCAGTCGGCATCATCGCTGCGCAATCGATTGGCGAGCCCGGCACGCAATTGACGATGCGCACCTTCCACATCGGTGGCACGGCGAGCCAGACATTCAAGCAGCCAATCATTAAAGCGAAAAACGATGGGACGATTCGCTTTAACGAGTTGCGAACGGTTCAAGCGCTGGATGGCAGTTGGATTGTGTTGAATAAAAACGGCTCGATCGGCGTTCACAATGCGGACGGTCGCGAGCTCGAGCGCTACAATGTCGTGATCGGTTCGGTCATTTCAAAAGCGGACGAGGCGTCCGTGAAGAAAGGCGAAACCTTTGTGCAGTGGGATCCGTACAACGTTCCGATTCTTACCGACAAGAGCGGCAAGATCGAATTCCGGGACATGATCGCGGGCGTAACAATCAAACGCGATGTCGATGAAGCGACCGGCCTGATGGGGACCGTGATTATCGAGCACAAGGAAGATTTACACCCGCAAATTGTGATCGTGGGTGATGGCGGTGAAGTCGTAGCCAGCTATTCGATTCCAGCCGGCGCCCACGTCATCGTCGAAGCGAAACAGAAAATTCGCGCGGGAGCATTGCTGGCGAAGACGCCGCGAAAAGTGGCGAAGACCAAGGACATCACCGGCGGTCTGCCGCGGGTAGCCGAACTTTTTGAAGCGCGTCGTCCGAAAGATGCGGCCGAGATCGCGAAGATCGACGGCATTGTCGAAATGGGCGGCACGGTTCGCGGCAAACGGAAGCTCATCTTGAAAGATCCGGAAACTGGCGGCGAAGAAGAGCACCTTATTTCGCTCACCAAACACATCATTGTTTTCAAGGGCGACTTCGTGAAAAAGGGCTCGCAACTGACGGAAGGTCCAGTCGTGCCGCACGAAATCCTCGAGGTCTGCGGACCGCAAGATTTGCAGGAGCACCTCGTGAACGAAGTGCAGGAAGTTTATCGCCTGCAAGGGGTCGAAATTAACGACAAGCACATCGAGATCATCGTGCGCCAGATGTTGCGGAAAGTGAAAATCACCGATCCGGGCGATACGAAATTGTTATGGGGAGATCAGGTCGATCGACTCAATTTCGAAGCGGAAAACAAACGTGTTGTCGAGCAGGGCGGCAAGCCCGCGGAAGCCACACCGGTGCTGCTCGGCATCACTAAGGCCTCGCTCGAAACTGACAGCTTTATTTCCGCGGCTTCGTTCCAGGACACGACGCGCGTGCTGACCGAAGCGGCGACGCTCGGCAAGGTCGATCGTCTGCGCGGCTT
>JBDUDH010000052.1:0-39684 GCA_040003015.1 Verrucomicrobiota bacterium
GGAATCTGTCAGGCGCTTCGGCGAAGCGGAGTGGTCCCAGATTTTCGACCGCCAGACCTGATCCGGCTCGCGCCCGCGCCCCTTTATACTTCGTTCACCGAATGTTGGGACGCGGTCCAGATTTTGAAGCGGATCATGAGCTATCGTTCCTACGAACAAGCTCCCGCCGTTCGCGAGCTCGTGACCTGAATGGAGCTCCATGATATCTCCGTCCCCCTTTCCGAGCGTCTGGCGCCATGGCCGGGCGACACGTCGGTCCGGTTTGCACTGAATCTGAAAATATCCGAGGGCGCGACCGTCAATGTCGGCGCGGTGACGATGAGCATGCATAGCGGCACGCATGTTGACGCGCCGTTTCACTTCGAAGAGAACGGCGCAACGATCGAGAATCTTTCTCTGGAGATTTATTTCGGCCCTGCCGTGGTCGTTGATCTCTCAAAAACTTACTCAGGACCGACGGAAGGCTTCGACAGTTCTCGCATGATTACGGTCGATGATCTCGCAGCGGCCGTCGGCGGCCAAACTTCCATTCCGCGTTTGTTGGTGAAAACAAATTTTGTAAGCGATCGCACCGTTTTCCCGGACGAAATTCCGGTAATCGCTCCGAATGTTCCCTTATGGCTAAAGGAGCGGGGAACCAAACTAATCGGACTCGATCTTCCGTCGGTCGACCGCGTCAAAAGCAAAGATTTACGGAATCATCGCGCACTATTGCGGTGCGGGATCATGATTCTTGAATCGCTCGATCTTTCGCAAATAGAAGACGGAGTCTACAACCTGGCTGCATTTCCGCTTAAGATCGCGGACGGCGATGCGTCGCCAGTGCGCGCAGTCCTCTGGCGTTAAGCCGCCTGCTCCCGATGGAATCACCATTTGTGCGTCTCGATTTTTTTGGGAACCGCACGCGCTGGTTTGTCATCAGCCTGAGCGTTCTTTTGTTCGCGATCACGAACCTGCCCTGGCATCTCGACGATTACGATCAGGCGAAACAAGCGTTTACCTCGTTCGAGATGGTTCGCGAAGGTCACTGGCTCTATCAGCACACTTCGATCGCGAGGATCGCGACCAAGCCACCGTTGGTGGGATGGATTTCGGCTGCGGTTTACGAAACAACGCGCTGGTGGGAAGGAGCCTGGCGGTTGCCGTCATTTGCGGCGGCAATGGCGATCCTTTTTCTGCTCGGACGCGAAGCCAGCCGCGCATACGGCACTACGGCGGGGCTGATTGCAGTGAGCGCGTTCGGCTTAAATCTGCTAAGCCCACGTCTTGCGACGCTGGTTCGCACAGACATGCCATTAGCATGCATCATTTTCCTCATCGGTCTGCAAATTTGGCGGAAAATTCGCACTGAGGAAAATTGGACATGGCGCGACCGCGCAATTGCATTTTTGCTACTGACCGGCGCGATGCTGGTGAAGGGGCCGATCGTTTACGCGTTTATTCTTCCCGGGCTTGTCGCTTGCCAACTGAGTGGCAGAAAATTCGGCGCCCGCAGCAACGCGTGGTCTGGTTGGTGGCCGTGGGTTGCGTCGCTCTCGGTATTTTTGCTTTGGGTGATCGGAGGCATCTTCACCGTGCCCAAATTTTATGATGAAGTTGTCGTGCGCGAGTTCGCCGGCCGATTTTCCGAAAGCATTCATCGACCGCAACCGGTCTTTTTTTATTTGCCGCATCTTCTCCATAAGTTCGCGCCGTGGAGTGTCCTGATGATTGGGCTGGCGCTCATCCACCGGCGCGCCGCAAAAGCGCGCGAAGGAAAAATCTTGGCGCAACTTCAGCCGGCAACGCTTTGGCTCGTAGGTTGGAGTTTGGGCGGTCTACTTTTGATGTCAGTCATTCCATCCAAGCGCGTCGATCGCATTTTTCCCGTCATTCCGCCGCTTTGCCTGCTCTTGGCTTCGCAGATCGCGGCCGCGAAGGCAAAGGAAGATCTTTGGCCGCGCGTAAAACAGTGGACTTCGATTGCTCTCATTTTCGCGTGCTTTTACAGCTGCGCTTACTCCGCGGGGAAGATCATCAGCGGATATCGCCACCAAGAAAATGCGCTCGTTATTTTCGGCGAAAATGTTCGGAGAGAAGCGGCGACGAATCGATGGCGCTATGAAGTAATCGCCGGCAAAGAAGAAGGTATGCTGCTCTATTGCCGTCGTGAGCATTTTATCTCACGCGACAGAGCCGCCGTGGAATGGAGAGCCGGCCAGCTCGATGCCTTGGTCGTGCCCGGCGGAAAGCTCGATTCGATGTTACCGCGATTACCGGGCGCAAACGTCAGAGCGGAATCATCGACCTCGAGTAGCACGCCGCGCTATTCTTTGCTGGTTCGTTCGTCAAACATTTCGCCCTGATCGGGCGGGAAAACCACGCTCGACATCCCGACCGTGCTCGATACTCTCGCCCTGACGATTGGTGCTCGAGTTGATGGATTTTCCGAAAGAAGAGATCGAAACGCTTTGGTGCCCGTGGCGAGTGGAATATTTCGAGCGCGAAGATCGCAACGAGAATTTTCTCTCCGACGCGGCGCAGGCCAGCGACGATGCTGCTCACTTCGTCGTGACACGGCGAAAGAACGCCTTTCTGATGATGAACCGCTACCCGTACGCGGTCGGCCATTTGATGGCTGTCCCTTATCGAAAGACGTCGGATTTGTCGTCGTTAGGCGAGAATGAGGTTCTCGAGCTTTGGCATTTGGCGACGCACGCACAGATTTTGCTTCGCGAAACGATGAAAGCACAAGGCTTCAACATCGGATTCAACCTCGGAATGTGCGCCGGCGCCGGCGTGCCCGATCACTTGCATCTGCATATTGTGCCGCGCTGGAACGGCGACACGAATTTTATGCCGGTGCTGAGCGGAACGCGGATGTTGTCCGAAGGATTGCAAAGCCTTTATGAGAAACTAATCGCGACCCAGGAACGACTCGGGGCCGACCACCCATTATGACTGCTCCCGCCTGGTTCGAGCCGCCGCCGGCGCAGAAAAAAGGCATCGGCTGTTTCGGAAAAGGATGTCTGATTCTGCTCATATCTCTTCTTCTGCTGGCGGCTCTCTTTTTCGGTGTCGGCTACGTGAGCGTCCGCTACGCGTTAACAGCGTCGGCGCCTCGTGAACTCCCGCCTATAGTTACTTCTGAAACTGAAGAGAAGGCGGTTCAACAACGCTGGGAGAACTTTACAAGCACGACCCGCGATCGTGAACCTGCAACGGAGGTGGTCGATGCCGCTCCGGCGCGCACCGACGCGACTCAGGCGCGCATGCCACCGCGAATTGAGTTTTCCGCCAGCGACATCAACCAGTTGATCGCTGCAAATCGCAACTCGCGCGGCAAGGCATTTGTTTCCATTGAGAACAATGTCGGGCATGTGCAGATCAGCATCCCGCTCGAGAAGGTCGGCTTTCCGGGCCGATATTTGAATGGCGATTTCGACGTTACCGCGTCGCCGGATGGCGATCCGTGGAAAATTCGCGTCACCAACACTTCGCTCGGCGGTATCGATGTCCCGGAAAGGATGCTTAATTTGCTTTTGGGAGCGCATTCGCTTCGCAGTTATATCGATCAATACGCGGGCGAGTACGCCGTTTCCAAAGTCTACGTCATCGATAACAAGGCCGTTCTCGAGACGGGAACTGCTCGCTGATTACTGCTTTATGATCTCGCGTACGAACACATTCAATTGTCCGTCGGATTGCCGGCGCACTTCTGTGATTTCGTAAGGCCGGGCGTCGTCGCGATTGACCGTTGACCCGGGTTGGGGGAGCGCTGAGCCAGCGGGATATTCGACGATGATGCGTGTCGAACGAGATCCGGATCCAAAACGCAGCACGGTGTCGGTGAGTTTGTTTTTGGGCCGGAGGACGGCGCGATTTCCATCGGTGAAATTAACAATGAACTGCCCTCTGAGATAAATTCGTTCGCCGGCGGTCCCGCGGTCTGCGATCTCGCGCAGATCCGACGTGCTCACAAGCCGACCGACTGGTATTTGGCCGGGATCGAATGTTTTCCAGTTTGCGCCGGCGCTGGAAGCTAAAGCCAAACCGGGCGAGGGCGTGGCAACCGGAATTGCCGGCGGCAGCGTGGTCGTCGCCGTGGGGGAAGCAGTCGGAGGAGATGTTTCGTTCGGCGCATTGGCGATCTCCGCCTGCGCTGCCTCTTCTGCGGACACCGGTACGGCACGCTTCGCTACAATTGTCTCCGAAGGTGTCGGAGTCGCGGTTGCCATTTTGCTCTTTCTTGTCCGGCCGCCTTTTGCCATGGAAGCGGCCTCTTCCATTCCCCTGGAAGTTCTTGCCGGCGGAGTTGCCGCGGGAAGCGGCTTTGCCAGTTCCACGCGCACCAAGGCATCCGCCGAAGGTGGCGGAGATGTCTTCGCATCAGCCGCAATTCCCGCGATGGGCAACGCACCGGAAGCGGGCGCAAGCTTTTCACGGTATCGCTCGTAATTCACTTCGACGGTATTACGCATCTGTGGTTTGAAAATTGGCCAGCCGGCCGCGAGGTTCAGATCGATCGGCGGCTCCAGGCTCAACGTGCCGGTGCCACGCGTCATTGCGTAACTGCCGTAAAGGAGTGGGATCGTCGTGATCTGGATGCGGCCGTCCGGAAGCCGCTCGACATGAATGACCGCCGAAAGATCGTACGCCCGTTCCAATTTGATATCGAGTCCCATCGCGAGCGTCTCTTTTAACAGGCGCGCGTTCCGCTCGTCGGCGGTTGTGTAAATATGTTCCATGAGCAGTTCGGGACGCTCGACCGAACGCGTGAGCGCGACGACGCCAGAGGTGAAAATATCACTCGGCTTCAACTCGCGCGACCCCATGATATTAAAACGCCCAACCATATACGTGACCAGGCCGCGCACTTGCTGAAAGTTGCGCACGTAATTGCGGGTTAATTTCGCACTCGTGTTCGCCAGCTCCGCCGGCCCCAACGCCATGTAGCGGTCATAGAGTTGCTTTGCGCCAAGAAATTCGCCCGCTGGCGCGGCCGTTAGTTGGAAGCGTTTTGGCGGCTCGATTTTGTGCAGCTTTGTTAAAATGCGATAGCTGTCGGGCCGCTCGGGTTGTCCGAAGATGTAGAAACTGCCCAGCCAGGCCGTTAGGGCCAGCCCGATGAGCAGCAGGATCGCAATCGTCCAGGCGAAAAGATTCGCTCTCTTCCCCTCGTATCCGTAGCGGTCATCGAAGCGAAAGAAATCAGGCTCCATGAAATACGCCTTCGGCCGCAGACGTTCGGAATTACGCCGGACGAGCTGCTTCGAAAGAGGTTCCGCAGCCGCAGGTGCGGGCGGCATTTGGATTCACGATCCGGAAACCGGCGCCAGTCAGACCATCTTGAAAATCAAGTGTTGCGTCGCGGAGCAAATCGCCGCTTTCTGGATCAATAAAAAATTCCACGCCGTCACGCTCGACCACGGCATCTCCTTCTTTGGGATGATCGAGCGCCATTTCGTATTGCAAACCGGAACATCCGCCCTTTGCCACTTGCACGCGCAGCCCCTTTTTCTCCGAGGCCGGTTGCGCTCCGAGCAGTGCACGAAGCTGCTTCACCGCGCTTTCTGTGACGTTAATCATTTGGTTTTGGAAAAACTATAACGCCACTCACCTAAGTCAAACCATCGCGCCGTATCGGGCTGGCTCGACTAAGCTTGGCAAAAGAACGATTCAGGCGCGGAAATTCAAAATCGAAAGCTTGTTCTGAGCGCGCAGCGAGTCGAATGGATATAAAATTCAAACTGCATGAGCCGCATTCATCTCCTTTCCGAGACTCTCGCCAGCCAGGTGGCGGCCGGTGAGGTGATCGAACGGCCGGCCTCGATCGTAAAAGAGCTGGTCGAGAACAGCATCGATGCTCGCGCGCAAAGGATCGAGACACTGATTCGGCGCGGCGGCATCTCGCTGATTCGCGTGAACGATGACGGCATCGGGATGGATCGGGACGACGCTTTGCTTTGTCTCGAGCGTCATGCCACAAGTAAAATTCGTTCGTCCGCCGATCTGGCCGCGATCGGGACGCTCGGTTTTCGCGGCGAAGCATTGCCGAGCATCGCGAGCGTTTCCCGGTTCCGACTCACGACGCGTGAGCACGATGCGGTCGCCGGCACCGACATCATCGTCTCGGGCGGTCGCATGGAGACGGTTCGCGATGGTGGCGAAGCTCCGGGAACGCAGGTCGAAGCGCGCTCGATTTTTTTCAATCTCCCGGCGCGTCGCAAATTCCTCCGTTCGGAAAACACGGAAACGCGAAACATCGAGCACCAGCTCCATCTTCAAGCGATCGGTCATCCGGCGATTGCGTTCTCGTTTCTCCGTGACGACCGCCTCGTGTTTCAACTTCCCGCGACGAAAACACTGCGCGAACGCATCCGCGATCTTTACGGCAGCGAATTACTCAATCGCTTGCTCGAAATTGATGCGAGCTCGGGCGATTCCAAGATCAAACTCAGCGGCTTTATCGGCCAGGCCGGAGTGAGTCGGCAAACGCGATCGCAACAGCTTGTCTTCGTCAACGGACGCGCCATCGAGAGCCCGTTGGTAGGCGGCGCGTTGAAGGAAGGCTACCACACTGCGCTGATGAAGGGACAATATCCGATCACTTTTCTTTTTGTCGGGCTCGATCCGGCTGAAGTGGACGTGAATGTGCATCCCGCCAAACGCGAAGTGCGTTTTCGCGATCCCTCGACGGTGCGCGAAGCAGTCGTTGCGTGCATTCGGCGCACTCTCGAAAGCGGGCGAGGGGCATGGCAGAGTCAGTTTCGCGCGCCCGACCCGTCGCCGTCCGCGCTGAACGCACGCCCACTCGATCTGCCGCGAATACTACGGACCGAGTCGGTCACCGCCGCGCAGCATTCTGTCATCCCAAGCCCCGAAAGCTTTCGCGGCGAAGAACCCCACAAGTTATCGAATGAGTCGCCGTTGGAGAGAGCGGCGCCTCAAGCTCAATCTCAGCAATTCCAGATCATCGGGGTGCTCAACAAGCTGTACGTTTTAATGGAAAATAAAGATGGCCTCGTGCTTGTCGACCAGCACGCGGCACACGAACGGGTCCTTTTCGAAGAGCTGCGTCGACGCATGGAAGAACATGGCGCGTTTTCGCAGAAGCTCCTGCTTCCGCAAATCTTCGAGTTGCCGCCGCGCGATGCGGAATGGATCGAGCGCAATCTCGCGACACTACAGAAGATGGGCATCGGAGTCGAGGAGTTTGGCCGGTCAACCTTCAGGCTGGAAAGTCTCCCGCCGTTTCTCGCGGCCTCCGATCCGGCACGCTTTATTCAGGAAGTGATTGACGGCTTAAAATCCGCCAGCAACAGCAGTTCTCCACTTCGGCTGGCGGAAGATTTGATTGCGAAAACGGTCTGCCGTCATGCCGTCAAAGCGCACGATCCGCTTCGTTTTCGGGAAGTGGAAAGATTAATCCGCGATTTGCTTGAGTGCGATTTGCCTTATTGCTGCCCGCACGGACGACCGACGATGATTCAGATTTCGTTCGCGGAATTGGAAAAAAAATTCGGCCGCAAAGTCTAAGCCGCCAACCAACCAGTTGACTGGCGGCCCTACCACCAATACTTGGCGATCAGCGCCTTTATTTGCGGAGTTTGCAGCGGATAATTTTCCTTTTCTCGATTAGGTAAATCTGGGAACCACTTCCACAAAAACATTCCCGCGAGAAATTGCTGTTTGCCGGTCAAGGCAAGCGCCGTCTCCAGACAACGCCGCTGAATTTCTTCAGCATGATCGCCGCCGGTTTTGAAAGCCCACGGCTCTGCTGCCGCCCGATCACTCTCGTTGTAGCCCAGTTCGGTAAAAATGAATCGTTTGCCGCCGTGGTCTTTCGAAAAGCGCTCCAGTATGCTGCATTGACGCTTCCACGCCGTGATCAGATCTTCGATCGGAGGATTGGCCTTTTTTGTTAATGGGAAATAGGCAAGGACGCCGATGTAATCGAGCACGTCCCAAAACGTCACCTGGTCGTATTCATTCCAGTTCGCTCCATAGGTCAATTTTCCGTGATAAACATTTCGAACCGCGTTGATGATCGCGCGCCATTGTGGATCGAACTTTTGCGCGTGCGCGAATTCCAGGCCCACACAAAAAAGCGCGACATGATGGGCTTCGGCGATCGTCGCCATCTGCACGATCCAGTTCTGATAATCCGCGAAAAAGCGGTCCCATTCTTCCTGGCGGTCAAATTTGATGTCGCCGCGCCATGAAAATTTCGAGCCCCAATACGAGATATGCGGCACGAGCATGACCGACAACTGGCGTTCCCGGGCCCAGTCGAGCGGAACCGTGATGTGACTATTGTTATCGATCACTCGAAAGACGACGTGTCCGTCATTCTGAATCTGGGCATAGGGATGGATGGCGATAGTGTTCACTCCCAGACGTTTTAATTCATCCAGCGTCTGCGCCATCTGAGGCGTCTGCCACTCTACTCCCCAAGTCTGACACGAAACTGTCACGCCCTTGAAAAATGGAGGCAAGGCCATGGGAGTTAGCGGTGGTGGCGATGGCGGCGGCGCCGGTGCACCGATGACTGAAGGGGCAAGGCTTAACGTCAGACAGAAACAAATAATCGCGCGCTCTATTCGTTCTCTGCTTCTAAAAACCCGGTGCGCTCGACGCATTACCCTTGCTCTGTGCCGATGCATCCGCCCGTGTTAAATCTCGTTCAGCTCGGATGCAAATCGAAAGACGGTTTTAGTGTCCGCCGCGGCAAATAAGTTTTATGTCGGCAATATTTTAATCTTTCCGTGATCGGATTTGGACCAACCCCAACTGGAGTCACGATTCAGCTTGCGGTTGTCTTGCCCGACCCAAGAATATAGTTGGCTTTATTATGTCGGATGACTCCCGCGTTGCGCTGATCACCGGAATTACCGGTCAAGACGGTTCGTATCTGGCCGAGTTGCTGTTGGCAAAAGGATATACTGTGCACGGAGTCGTGAGACGGACGAGTAATCTTCTTCGCTCGCGGATTGAACATTTGCGCAGGGACGAAGCTCTGTATGGGAAACGGCTCTTCCTGCATTACGGCGATCTTTCCGATGGTACGACGCTGCGACGCATCTTTGCACAGGCGCGCCCCGCGGAAGTTTATCATCTGGCGGGACAGAGCCATGTCGGATTGAGTTTCGAAATTCCAGAGTCGACCTCGGAAGAAGTCGGGATGGCAACGTTGCGCCTGCTCGAGATTTCGCGTGATCAGCCGCAGCCGGTGCGGTTTTATCACGCATCGAGCTCGGAAATTTTCGGTGATGTGAAGGAAACGCCACAAACCGAGGAAACGCCGTTTCGTCCGGCAAGCCCCTACGGATGCGCGAAAGCTTTCGCGACCCAACTCGCGCAGGTATACCGCAAATCGTACGCTCTCTTTGTTTGCAATGGCATTCTTTATAATCACGAGTCGCCCCGGCGCGGTGAAAATTTTGTGACCCGCAAAATCGCAAAGTCAGTGGCGCGGATTGCGCGTGGGCTCGAGCACGAACTCGTGCTTGGAAATTTGCAGGGCCGCCGTGATTGGGGGCGTGCGCAGGATTATGTCATCGCGATGTGGTTGATGCTGCAGCATGATCAGCCCGATGATTATGTCGTCGCCAGCGGTGAAACCCATTCGGTGCAGGATTTCGTGGAGATGGCCTTTGCGGTCGTGAATTTACCCTGGGAAAAACATGTAAAGCATAACTCTTCTCTCGAGCGGCCGGCTGATCCGGCCAAGCTTGTCGGGTCGAGCGCAAAAATCCAGCGCACTCTCGGCTGGAAACCGACCGGTGCATTTCCAGATCTGGTTCGCGAAATGGTCGAAGCTGAACTGGCGGCGATCGACGAGGGAAGGAAAAATGCAGCGTAGCGTCGTTACGCTCAATGAATGATTATCTCCTCTCGGTCGTTCTCGGGATTATCGAAGGATTGACCGAGTTCTTGCCGGTCAGTTCGACCGCGCATTTGCGGATCGCCGAAGCGTTGCTGAATATCGATCTCAGAAATGGTTTCTGGAAAATGTACACCATCGTCATCCAACTCGGCGCGATCATCGCGCTGACGGGATTTTTTTGGCGGCGAATTATGAAATTAATCTCGACCTTTCCGCGCGGTGAGAACGGTGACCGAACGATCCTGACTCATCCACTAAGTCTGGTTTTGACCGCGTTTATCGTGACGGCGCTGCCATCATTCCTGCTGGTCAGGCTGATCGGAAAAAACCTGGAAAGTCTTTATGTGATGAGCGCGGCACTTTTGGTCGGCGGCATCGTTATGTGGATTGTCGATGCGATCTCCACGCGACCAACAATCCATCGGATGGAGCAGACAGGTTTGATAGCTGCGATGTGGATCGGCACAGTCCAAACTCTTTCGGCGGTGTTCCCAGGAACTTCGCGCTCGATGTGCACGATCGCGGCAGGACAGCTCGCGGGCATGTCGCGGGAGACGGCACTGGAGTTTTCGTTTTTCCTTTCGATTCCGACCATGTTTGTAGCGACCGGCTATGATTTGTTGAAGACAATTCATCCCGATCACGCGACGATGGCAATCGCACCGCTTACGATGAATTCACATTCGTGGACGGTGCTGGCGATCGGCTTTGTGATGGCATTCGTCGTCGCCCTCGGGGTTGTCGCCTGGTTCCTGCGCTGGGTGCGAAATCACGGGCTCGCACCATTCGCGATTTATCGAATTTTGTTTGGAGTGCTTCTGCTGATCCTGTTGTATCGCGGCGTGATTGGCCACTGATCGGATTGCAGCTAGATTGGGCGAGCGATGCGGGACGACGCTATACTGCCCGATCTTCAGAGCTGTGTTCTCTGCGAGGATGTTCGTTGCGAATTCAACGGCATGCAGACGCTTGTCGGCGTGTTGAATGTCGTTCCGACGCCGTCGCTGCCAGTAAATTATTTGAGGCTGTGCATCTGGTCTCGCTGGTGCAGTGGCAGTGGAACGTTTCGGCAGAAATCAAAAATCGTCGGTCCAGATGATCGGCAAATGATTGCGCAGGCGGAGGTGCAGTTTGAGCTCAAGGAGATGGAAGGTCACGCGACGAATGTCCATTATTTCGGCGGGGTGCAGTTTCAGCAGTTCGGCCTGCACCACGTTGAGATTTATTTGGAGGAGGAATTGCGACTGCGCTTCCCGTTGCCTGTCGTGCAGGTGAAGGCAGCATGAGCCTGCCTTAAAATCCTTACGTTTTTTATAACAAAGCGCTTGCCAGGCTTGGGCAAAGCGGTTAGAAAGGCGGCTCCATGCTCGGCAAGGCCTTCGTTACCAGCGTCATATTTTCTGTTTTGATCGCTGGTGCGCGAGCGCAATCCGAGACTGCGTTCACAAAACTCGCCGACGGCTTTGATTTTCCCGTCGGTAAAGCGGAGGCGCAAGGTTACTACAAAGCACGTGGCTTTCGGCCCAACGGACATTTAGGCGAAGATTGGGATGGTGTCGGCGGGGGCGATACCGACCTGAACGATCCGGTCTGCAACATTGCCGGCGGTGTGGTCGTTTTTGCGCGCGATGTGCATCTCGGATGGGGGAATGTTGTGATCGTCCGCCATAGCTTTCGTGAAGACGGAGTGATCAAGACCATCGATGCGCTTTACGGGCACTTGAACACGATTCTGGTCACGCGCGGGCAAAACGTCGTGCGCGGCCAACAGATCGGAACAATCGGCACAGCGCACGGGAGGTACGACGCGCATCTGCACTTTGAAATCAGGAAAAATCTTGAGATCGGCATCAACCGCGCGGCTTTCAGTCGCGACTTCAACAATTACTATGATCCCACGCGCTTCATCATTGCGCATCGGCGTCTTGCGACGGGTTTTGGAAAATATCCGGTCGCGATGAACACTTTCACGCGCGATGGCGTTTACGATTTCGGTAACGCGCCTGACTTCGGCTCGCACCATCGCAGCTCATCCGCTCATTCGAAAAGCTCAGTCGTTTTCCGAGTCGATCGCTTCAGCGATCTGAAGGATTAGAAGCGCATCGAACGATTTGTCGAAGGGATACGTGCGGTCGTGTCCCAGACAGTTTAATGAGAGTCCCCGCCGTTTATATCAACGGGAAAAAAAGATCTTCTCCGAAAGCTGGGTGGCGCCGATTGCGCGGCCGATTGCGCGCACTCCTCTAATTCGGCAGAGTGGTCCCGCTAGATCTGGCCAGCCATTGCGAGGATGAGGACAATCAGGAGGACCAATCCGATTCCGCCAACCGGATAATATCCCCAGCCGCTGCTGTAAGGCCAGGCGGGGAACGCTCCGATTAAAAGAAGGATCAGCACGATGAGCAGGATGGTTCGCATGGGCAGCAGAGTAAGGAGATCGCCCGAGTAATAGCAATATCTTTTTTATCAAAATTTCTTAGGAGCGGGTCTGGCCCGACGAACGAATTCTCCACGCGGTCGATTTTAGGAAATTTCTTGCAGGACTAACACTGCATTCTATCCTTGGACGCAGTCCCGAATGTGTCCCGCACGGATGCATCGGGACGATTTGTTGTCCGAGTAGTTTTCGATCACATGGCAAATACGATTTTAGTTGGGGCGCAATGGGGCGACGAAGGTAAAGGGAAAATCATCGATGTCCTCACTGGAGACGCAGATATCGTGGTGCGCAGTCAGGGCGGCAATAACGCCGGGCACACCGTCATTCACGGGAAAAGGAAATACGTTCTGCATCTGATTCCGTCCGGGATTTTGCGGCGTGGTAAAATCTGCGTGATCGGCAATGGTGTAGTTGTCGACCCGCTCGCGCTGGTGGACGAGATCGAAGGCTTGCGCAGGCTCGGGATCGCGATTGGCAAAAATTTGATCGTCAGCGATTGCGCACACCTCGTTCTTCCATATCACCGCATCCTCGATGAGCAGCGCGAGCTGCGGAAAGGTCGTGCGAAGATCGGCACGACCAAGCGCGGGATTGGGCCGGCCTACGGCGACAAGGCGGCACGAACTGGCCTGCGTATTTCCGATCTTATGCAGCCGGTGCTTTTTTCCAGGAAACTGCAGGCTAAGGTTCGCGAAAATAACAACATCCTGAAAGCGCTCGGTGCGAGACCGATCAACTTTCGCGCAGTCAACGCCACATATCTTCGGGCTGGAGAAAAGCTGCGGCCGTTTGTGGCTAACACCGTCGTTTATCTGCACCGTGCTTTGCAGCAGGGGAAAGAAATCCTTTTCGAAGGCGCGCAAGGCACCTTCCTCGATATCGACCATGGAACGTATCCTTATGTCACCTCATCTAACACGACCGCGGGTGGCGCGTGCACCGGTTCCGGCGTGCCACCGCACCGGATGGATCGGGTGCTCGGCGTGATGAAGGCCTACACCACTCGCGTCGGCGAAGGCAGTCTGCCGACCGAGGATCCCGTCTTGGCGCGGATGTTACACGAGATGGGACGAGAATTCGGCGCGACCACCGGACGGGCACGGCGCTGCGGTTGGTTCGACGCGGTGGCGACGCGATATGCAACGATGATCAACGGCATCGACGATCTGGCGATCACCAATCTTGATGGTCTCGATTTCGTCGATCCAATCAAGGTGTGTGTTGCTTACCGATTGAACGGCAGGAAGCTCCACGTTCCGCCGAGCGGTGCGGTGCAACTCGCCAACTGCGAGCCAATTTATGTGGAGATGAAGGGCTGGACTCGATCCACGAACTCCGCAAGAAAACTCTCGGAGTTGCCTTTGGCAGCAAGAAATTACGTGAAACAAATATCCCGGATAACCGGAGCCCGGTTGAAAATCGTCAGCGTCGGCCCGAACCGTGCGCAAACGATTTTAACATAGAATTTCCGGACGCGGCTCATGGCCCCGCAAACGAAGGCAGTTCCGCGACACGTTGCCATTATCATGGATGGCAATGGGAGGTGGGCTCGCGCTCGCGGGCTGCCTCGGATCAAAGGCCACGAGAAAGGAGCCGACGCGGTGCGCGCGTGCGTGGAAGCGTGCGGTGAATTGAAAATAGAATTTCTCACGCTCTATGCTTTTTCTGCGGAGAACTGGCAGCGTCCGAAGAGCGAGGTTTTTGCGCTGATGCGATTGCTCGAGCGGTTCCTCAAAGAAAAAACTCCCGAGCTTCTGGAAAAAAATGTTCGGCTCCAGGCGATCGGCCGATTAACCGATTTGCCGCCAGGGTGCCAGGAGCAGCTGCACAAATCGATCGAGCAGACCGCCCGCAACGACGGGCTCACCCTCATCCTCGCCCTCAGCTACGGGGGGCGATTGGAGATTATCGACGGAATCAAAAGTTTGCTGCGAGCCGTTGAGCTCGGGCATATCGATAAGGCGATGATCGACGTCGAGATGTTCAGCAAACATCTTTACACGCGTTACTATCCTGACCCCGATCTTTTGATCCGCACCTCCGGGGAAATGCGTTTATCGAATTTTCTGCTCTGGCAACTTTCTTATACCGAAATGTATGTAACGCCAAAACTCTGGCCCGATTTCGGGAAAGCCGATCTGATGGAAGCGGTGAAGAATTTTGGTAGCCGTCAGCGGCGCTACGGCGCGGTGCAGTAGTAGATAAGTTAAACAAACGCCTCTGCCACGGAATCGGCCAGCAATTTGCCCGAGCGCGTCAGGCGATAAACGCCCTCAAATTCTCGCATCAGACCGAGCTCGACGAATTCGCGAACGTCATGGGACCATCGGGTCAACGAATCGACCGGCACTCCTCGATCTGTGCGGAGTGAGAGCGCAATCCTTTCCCCGCGTTTCATCTCCGGAGTCAGAATCTCGTCAGACCCAGCGGGCGATTGTCCCACCAGAACACGATCGGCATAGAAGCGGTAATCGGAAACGTTCTGCCAGCGTCGCGCGTCAACGGTCGAGACCGCGCTCGGTCCCATCCCGAGATAATCTTCTCCCGCCCAGTAAGCACGATTATGGGCCGATTCGAAACCTGGACGTGCGTAGTTTGAAATTTCGTATTGGCAGTAGCCAGCTTGCTCGAGCAGTTTGATCGTTGTTTCGAAAAATTCCGCGTCGGCTTCGCTGTTCGATTGCAATTCGCCGCGCGCCTGGCGTAAAAAGAATTCAGTGTCTTCCTCGTAGGTCAGGCAATAGGCGGAGATGTGATCGGGGCGCAGCTCGATGGTTTTTTCGAGCGTCTTTTTCCATTCGGCAAGCATCTGGCCGGGCACGCCAAACATCAGATCGATGTTCAAATTCGTGAAACCTCCCTCCCGCAGTAATCGGAAGGATGCTTCCGCCTGTGCGGCGTTGTGTTCACGACCGAGAACCTCGAGGAGCGAATCATTCCATGACTGCACGCCGAGGCTGACGCGATTGACGCCATGCTCAAGGATCAACGCGGCTTTCCTCTGAGACACGCTTCCGGGGTTTGCTTCGAACGTCCATTCGCGCAGTTGCGAGAAATCGAGTCGTTCGCGAAAGCCTTGCAAAAGAAAATTCAGCTTGGCCGTGGTGAGCGCAGTCGGTGTTCCACCGCCAAAAAAAATTGTCTCGGGTTTTAAATCGAAACGCTCGAGATGCTGATCAAGCTCGCGCAGAATCGCATCGCAGAATCGTTGCATTTGCGAGGCATCGGCGCGCTCTTTATAAAATGCGCAATAAGGACAAATCCGTGCGCAGAAGGGAATATGAACGTAGATATGACGGATAGCGTGTTCGTTAGGCACCGAAGAGTTGTCAATCGCGCCGCTGTTCATAAAGTCCACCATCGCCGTTCGTCGCTCACGCTCAATCATTTTTGTGCCACGACTGATCTTTCTGCTCGTTGCACTCCCGGTCTTCTCTTTTTTGAAGGCAGGCGCTCAATCGACGCGGTCTGCGGCCACGCCGTCCCTCGTTTACGAGGTTCACAATTCCGCCGCGATCGAACATTATCGCAGCAACCCGGCGATCGTTCGGTCGATGGTGGATACGCTCGTCCTCGCGGTCACGCATCAGGCGGAAATTGGCAGGGCCTGGGCTTCACTCGTTTCACCTTCCGACAGAATCGGAATCAAAATCTCAGGCGCGGGCGGAGAGCTTTTTACGACTCACCGCGACGTGGTTAATGCGATCGTCGATGGTCTGGTCGCGGCCGGTCACATTCGTTCGAGCATCGTCGTGTGGGATCGCTCACTCGGCGGAGTCAGGGAAGCCGGTTACAATCCCGGAGTCGATGGTTATCAAATCAAATCGATCGCGCCGCGCGACGGTTATGATGCGAAAGCGATCTTCTCTGCGCCTTTCATGGGCAACTTGATCTGGGGCGATTTTGAATACAGCGCGCACGGGTGGGAAATGCCGTTGCTGTCCGACACCGAGAACATCAGCAGCGTCAGTCATTTTTCCAGGATTGTTTCCAACGAAGTGACCAAGATAATCAACGTGCCGGTGCTAAGCGACAGCGTCACAAATGGAATCGCTGGCTGCCTCTATAACGTTACGATTCCCAACGTCGATAATTGGCGGCGATTCACTCAACCTCCGGATTATGGTGCGTCGAGCATTCCGGAAATTTACAGCGGCCCGCGAATCGGCAGGAAGGTGGTCCTAAATCTCATGGATGGTCTGGTTGCTCAATATGCCGGCGGCCCGGAGTCGCAGCCAAATTATTCGCTGCACTTCGCGACGCTTTACGCTGGCAAAGACCCGGTGGCGATTGATGCGGTCGCGCTTCGCCATTTGGAAGAATGGCGCGCTCGGAGCAAGCTCGCCCGGATCGGTCGACTGGCGGGGCACGTTTTGGTGGCCGCGCAGCTTGGTCTGGGAAATTTGTCGTCGGATCGCATCGAGGTGAGAAATGTCGGGCGTTGATCTGAGGCTCCTCCACCTCCGGTGCGTACCAGCAAGGGACGCGAAATAATTGTGAGCCATCTCGATGAAAATCGGATGCGCGAAATCGGCGAAGAGATCCTTCGTTCGGTCTCGCGGTCGTTTTATCTCACGATTCGTATTTTGCCAAGATCGCTTCGCGAACCGATCGGGCTGGCCTATTTGCTGGCTCGGGCCACCGATACAATCGCGGATACTTCCGACATCGCTGCCAAAATTCGTTTGGAAAGCCTTGCTGCGCTTTCTCGCATGATTCAAGGTGAAGGCGGCGTCGAACCAGCCAATCTATTTCCCATCACTTTCGTGCCGCTCCAGCGAGATGAGGCCGAGCGCGCCTTGATCGCAAGAATTCCGGAATGTATCGAATGGTTAAATCGATTGTCGCCATCGGATCAAGCGGACATTCGCGCCGCGCTCCGCTCCATTACGCACGGGCAGAAACTCGATATTCAACGTTTCGAAAGCTCCGCAGCGTTGAGCTGTCTTCGCCATGCCGATGAATTGCATGAATACACTTATTTGGTGGCCGGTTGCGTGGGCGAACTTTGGACGCGCCTCGGATTTCGTCATCTGCCCAACTTCGCGACGCACTCTGCCGAGGTGATGACAGACTTAGGAATCAAATATGGTAAAGCTTTGCAGCTGATCAACATCTTGCGCGATGTCGGCGTGGACTTGCGAAGAGGACGCTGTTATTTTCCGGCGGATGAACTTGAGCAGTTGTTCGTCGAGCCGAAAGATATCCTGCCGCAGCCGGACCGTGTTGCGCCGATCTTTGAAAAATGGCGCAAACGAGCGGAGGAGGGATTAGCCGCAGGAGTGGAATACGCCTGTGCAATCAGGAATTTCCGAGTCCGACTGGGGACGATTCTGCCGGCTTTGATTGGGGCGCGCACGCTCGCTCTTCTGCGAGCTGCCGGCACGGCCCCATTCTCGAGAACGATAAAAATTTCGCGCAACGAGATGCGCTCAATCATTTTCTGGTCGTTGATCAATGCGCCATCCGCCGGCTCGCTGCGGAAGCTTTATCGACGTCTTCTGGCCTGAGGCCGATCTTCGCGCGCGGCGAATGAATCAGAGGAAATAATTGCGCTGTTTTTGTGAGATCGGTCGGTCCAGGCGTTCGAGAACCTGCAACATGTCTTCCCAAACTTTGCGTTTCTCAGAAGGCGACTGATTGCGCAGCAAGTAAGAAGGGTGATAAGTGATCATGAGCGGGATGTCGTTGTAGGAATGCCAGCGGCCTCTCATTTTTCCCACTGGCTCGCGGACTTTCAGTAAGCCTTCGACCGCGGTGGCGCCGAGGGCGATCAAAATCTGTGGTTCGATTATTTCAATCTGTTCGATAAGATAGGGCAGGCAGGTTTCCATCTCCCGCGCGGTCGGCGGACGATTTCCAAATGCGCCCGGCGGCATATCCGGCCGACATTTTAGAATGTTCGCGATATAGACTTCGTCGCGCCTGAATCCCATCGTCTCGATGATTTTGGTCAGCAGCTGCCCGGCGCGGCCGATAAACGGCTCGCCACGCAAGTCTTCATCTGCCCCCGGCGCTTCACCGATAAACATCACTTGGGCGTTCGGATTTCCGACGCCGAACACGGTTTGGGTGCGCGAGCTTGCCAGATGCGGACACTTCACGCAGATCGCAACACGGTCCTGGAGGGAGGCAAGGCGTGCAGCTTTGTCAGGGGGCGAGGCGCGGCGAAGTTTCTCCATCGCCGCCAAAGCTGCGCGCGGAGGCTGCTCGTTTCCCAATCGGATTTTTTCGAGCGCGAAAATTACGGTTTCAAGCCCGCGTTCAAAGTCACTCATCGCGCCCGGCATTCTGGAGATTTTGCGCCGCGCGGCAATTCCTTTGATGTTAAAAAGAAATGAGCGAGCGGACGAAAGACTACGATTACATCTTGCCAGATGAGCTGATCGCGCAACGTCCGCTGCCGCGGCGCGACGATTCCCGCATGATCGTGCTGCATCGCGAAAGCAAATCGATCGAGCATCGGAGATTCGGAGATTTGCCGGCGTTTGTCAGCCGCGGCGATTTGCTCGTACTCAACAATACGCGCGTTTTACCGGCGCGACGATTTTCTGATGACGGCAGGATTGAGTTTCTGTTCCTGGAAAAGCTCGCGCCGGCAAAGTGGAGATGTCTCGTCAAACCGGGCCGAAAAATGCGAGTCGGTGCGACGACGCGGATCGACGGCGCGCTTGTTCAAGTGGAGGAGATCTGCGCGGAAGGCGAGCGGATTATTTGTTTCGATCGCGAAATCGATCCGTTTCAAAAAGGCCGGATGCCGCTGCCTCCTTATCTGCATCGGGACGGCGATACGGAAGACGATCTGCGTTATCAGACCGTGTTTGCCGATGTCGCCGGCGCCATCGCCGCGCCAACGGCTGGCTTGCATTTCACGCGAGAAATTCTCAGCCGGTTGCCGCACGTTTTTGTGACGTTGCACGTCGGGACCGGAACGTTTCGACCAGTGCAGTCGGAAAGATTAACCGGACACCAAATGCATGCAGAACATTTTGCGATCTCAGAAGAAGCCGCTGGGGCGATCAATCGCGCGCAACGGATCGTCGCTGTAGGCACGACGACAGTGCGCGTCCTGGAAGCGGCGGCGCGACGCGATGGAAAACTTTTCGCCCAGGAAGGTGCGACCGCTCTCTTCATCCATCCGCCCTACGAGTTTCGTGAAGTGGATCGGCTCCTGACAAATTTTCATCTGCCGCGCTCGACCTTGCTCATGCTCGTGTGCGCGTTTGCCGGCCGGGAGTTTGTGCTCAAAGCCTATGCTGAGGCGGTGCGGAAAAGATACCGCTTTTACAGCTATGGCGATTGCATGCTGATTTTGTAACGAGGCTGGCAAGTCGAAACTACATTGTGTTACCGTTTGCTGGATGGATTCAACCGAAAGCCCGAAAGGCGAGCTCGTCATCCGCACGATCGCGATGCCTGCGGACACAAACCCAAACGGCGATATTTTCGGCGGCTGGCTGATGTCGCAGATGGATTTAGGCAGCGGCATTCTCGCCTCGAAAACCGCCAAGACACGCGTCGTCACAGTCGCGGTGGAAGGAATGTCATTCCTCCATCCGGTGCGTGTAGGAGATACGGTGGCCTGTTACGCCTGGGTGGAAAAGATTGGACGCACCTCGATGATCATTCCCGTCGAAGTGTGGGTGCAGCGTTACATGCAGACCGAGCAGACGCGCGTCACCCGCGGCGTTTTTACCTGTGTCGCTGTGGATAATGAGGGAAAGCCAGTGCCAGTAAAACGCGACGCGGCTTGATTGGTTATGGCTCAAGAGGCGATGGTTCGGGGGCGGTAACTGATTCCGGGCCCTGCGATGTCTCGAAATCGACCTGAGCGCCTGGGGTGCTGGGAAGGCATTTCCGGAGTATTCGATCTCGAGCTTTAATTGTTGCCGGGCACGCGTGCACCTCGAACGCCTCACATAATTTCGTGGACGTGTTGTCGTCCGCTTTTTGATACCCGGAAAAAGTAAGTCAGCGGAGAAATTGCAATAAGAGCGCGCGCAGTGATTTTCCTGAAAACAATCAGGAACCGTTGCAGGAGCCGGCACGGAGAGAAATCCGAGTCTGCAAGTCGCGAGAATTGCCGGCTTTGCAATTTCCGTTTGCGCCGTTAAGTGCAATCGATGCCTGGGCTCGCCTACTTGTTTGAGCGTTTCCCTGCTTTCACACAGACATTTTGTTATCGCGAGGTCGCGGAACTCAATCGTCAGGGTGTCCACCCAAAAATCTTTTCAATTCGCAAGCCGACCGGCGAACCATCTCAGGCTTGGGACAGCGAGCTCGTTAGGCAAGTGCAATGCCTGCCTAACGAGGAAGGCCTGGTCAAAGAAGTCGGGCGATCGATTCGCAAAAGCAAGTTACCATCGTCTATTGTCTCCGCGATTGAAGAGTGGGGGAGACAGACCGATTTTTTGCGGCTCTATCAAGCGGCCTGGCTTGGACCGCGCCTGCAGGAACTCGGAATTCGGCGCGTCCATTCGCACTTCGCCGGCATGGCGACGCGGACGCTCTACTGGGTAGAGCGATTTTTTGGAATTGATTTTAGCTTCACCGCGCACGCCAACGACATGTTTTCGCCGAAGGAATTCGCAGTAAATCTGGGCAAGCTCGTTGAAGCGGCCACCGTCGTTGTCAGCGTCAGCGATTTCGGCGTTCGCTTTCTGCAGGAACGGTTTCCGGAACACGCCGCAAAGTTTCACCGGATCTATAATGGAATCGATGTCGACAAATTTCGCCCGGCGGATTTTGCAGCTTCTGTACCATTGATCATTTCGATTGGACGATTGATTGAGAAGAAAGGGTTCGGCGATCTGATCGAAGCCTGCCGGTTGCTGAAAAGCCGCGGCTGCGATTTTCGCTGCGCAATTATCGGCGCGGGACCGCGCGAGCCGGAGTTGCGCAGACAAATTGGACTGTCGGGTCTGGCTGAAATTGTCTCGTTAGGCGGAGCGCTTCCGGAAAAAGAAATCGCGGAGCGACTCGCGGCGGCGACGGTCTTTGCGCTTCCGTCCGTGCTCGAAAAAGGTGGAGGGATGGACAACCTGCCCACTGTGATCGCGGAAGCAATGGCAGCGGGATTGCCGGTCGTGGCAACGCCGGTGGCGGGAATTCCGGAAATGGTCGAGGAGGGGAAAACCGGCTTTCTCGTCGCGGAACATCAGCCGGTTGCGCTCGCCGATGCGATCCAAGGATTGCTCGGCGATATTTCGCTTGCGCGGGAGTTTGGAAAAAACGGTCGCGCGCGCACGCGCGAATTGTTTTCCATTGAGCAAAGCGCCCGGGAGCTGGCGGAATTGTTTGCATCCCAAGAAGGTCCGCTTCCGTAGCTTTAATTTCGTCTTGCACCGATCTCGTTAGAAATGCGAAATGGAGCAATGAGTTTCAGCAAATCAGCCGCCTTGGCGGTCGCAGCGTTCTGCATTGCATCCGTCACTCCTTGTCTGGCGGAGAAATCTGACGGCGCGATGCAAACTTACAACCGACTCCTCGCCAAATACGTCACTGCTTCGGGAGCAAAATATTCGGAATGGAAGAGCAACGCCGCCGATATGCAGGCGCTCCAGAGCGTGGTGGACGCGATTGCGAACGAAAAAATATCCGGCTCTAATCAGAACGAAGCGCTCGCGGCTTACATCAACGCTTATAATGCGTGGATTCTGCACGAGGCGCTCGGGAAGTATCCGACAAAAAGCGTCAAGGACGTGCTCTTCACGTTCTTCACCGGCAAGCGCATTAAAGTCGCCGGTGAGGAGATGAGCTTCAATCATCTGGAGAAAGATGTGATCCGCTCGAAGTTCAGCGATCCGCGTGTCCACTTCGCGCTCAATTGTGCCAGCCGCAGTTGCCCGCCGCTCAACCCCGAAGCGTTTCGTCGTGACAAACTCGACGCGCAGCTTGAAAAACTGGCCCGGAGTTTTGTGAACTCCGAGAAAGGCGTCAATTATTCAGCGGAAAAGAAAAGCGCTGAGCTTTCCGCCATCTTTGACTGGTATAAAGATGATTTCAAAGGCGAGGGCGGTCCGGTTGCCTTCATAAATAAGCGTCGCGAAACACCGTTGCCTAACGACACTAAGATCAGCTATCAGAAATACGATTGGTCGCTGAACGAAGCGAAATAGCATGATCGGACGGAAGCGGACGATGGCGGACGCAAACGGGAATGACTTAAGCGTGGCCGCGCGATGGCGTGCGCGCTGGCACGGTTTCCTGCGTCCGGTTGACGAAGAAAAAGCCCGGGTGTTGCAGGAACGCTGGAGTTCCCTGCCAGCAGAGCTCCAGACCGACAATCAAATTTCCGGCCGGCATCTGACTCATTGCGGGTTTACCCTCGGCGCGAGTTATTGCTCGTTTCATTGCACCCATTGTTATTTGCCGAAAAACGCGAACTCAGTTCCCATTCCTTCGCTCGCCCAAGTCAAAGAGCAGATCGACGCGAATCGGCGTTTTCAAGGTCCGGGTGGCGGATTGCAAATCACAGGTGGCGATGTTGCCGATGCGTACTGGAAAGCAGGGCGCGCTGATGAACTGATAGAGATCGTGCGCTATGCGATCTCCGCCGGATCCATCCCGATGTTGATGACGCACGGACAAACCTTGATCGAGCATCCGACTTTTCTAGAACGGCTCGTCGTGGAAGGAGGCTTGCGACAGATTTCTGTGCACGTCGATATGACGCAGGCCGGTCGTCATGGATTTCCGATTGGGCGAATTAAAACTGAAGCCGATCTGCATCCGGTGCGTCAGTCCTTCACCGATCTCGCGTTGCGCGTGCGCGCAAAAACCGGTCGGCATCTCGAGTATGCGCTCAGCTTTACCGTCACTCGCAAGAATATCGACGATGTGCCGGAAGTGATTCGTTGGTATCTGGCCGATCCGCAGCGTACCCATATCTGGCGCATGATCAGCTTTCAACCCGAAGCAGATACCGGCAGAACGATTTTTTCCGAGCGACCGATTACGTCCGCGGACGTGTGGGAGAAAATTCGCGAAGGAGTCGGGCTGCCACTGCGACGCGACGTTTCGATTTTCGGTCACCCAGACTGCAATAGTTGGGCTTCGCTGCTCGTTGCGCGGCCTTCGGGGAAAATCCTTCCGCTGCTGCCCGACGATCCAAAGTTCGATGCACTCCTGGGCGAAGTCTTGCGGAAAATCGGCGGACTGTCTCTTGTAAGTGACGACGCAGGTACGCCGCCCTATCGTCTAGCCGGCGCCTTGTTCCAGCATCCACTTCTTGCCGCGCGACTCGTCTATCAGCTCGTTTGCTATTTCACTTCGAGAAAAGCGCCGCGGGAAATTTTTCGATCGCTTCTTCGCGGCCGAGTCCACACCGTCGGGATTGGGATGCATAATTTCATGAGCGCGTCGCAAGTCGCGAATGCCGATCAGGACCCGGTGGTGCGTGCGCGCCTGGACTCCTGCGTTTTTAAAGGCGCAGTCAAGCGCAATGGCGAATGGAGGGCGGTGCCGATGTGCTCGATGAACCAGCAGACCTGGGCGGAAGTTTATGACGAGCGGTTACGTGATCCGGAGCTGCTGAAAAAACCGCAAGTCTTTGCGATGAAAGAGGACGCTTCCGAACTCGCTCCAGCCTAACACGGGCATCTTGCCTGTGCTAAATGAGTTCGCGCACGCGATCGACTGCGCGCAGATAAACGCGATGCGGACCTCCGCGCATCAATTCTTCGCTCATCAAGCTGACCGAATCGTTCTTGCCGGCTGGAAGCAGCTGATGCATTCGCTCCTTGCCGACCGTTCCTGACGAAACTTCCAGCAAGTCAGAACCGGAGGCGTGGGCAACGCGAAATTCCAAACTGGCGGACGTCACCACACAACGGCTGATCGGTTCACCCACCGTTTCGATCAACTCGACCTCGAAAATTTTTGCAGCATCTTCAGTGCGCTTGAAGCGCAGCATTCCGGATTTGTCGGCCGTTCCTTCATCGTACCCGAGTTGGGCGGCGAGCCAGCCGGCGAGCAGGATCGCGGCCGAGCGATATTCCGGCGCGTGTTCGATACGAGCGCGTTTCATTCCGTCGAGATGATGGTGCGAAGCAGGATGATCGAAAAATTGCGCTAATGCGAGGCGATGGTGGACGAGGCGCGTCCAATTCAAATCGCAGAGCACGATCCGTTGCCGCGCTTCGGCTTGCGCCGTCTGGACCAGCCGAAGCTGAGTCTGAAAATCTCTCCACGTTTGACTGTCGTAGATCAATCGATCGACCCAGGCCCAAAGCTGCGGATCCATCGGATCGGGAAATTCATCCTGCCACCAAAGATAAAACGGCAGATCGGAATCAAGCTGCGAGAAAACAATATTCGGCAACAAATTGACCGAGCGTCCTTCCAGGAGAAACGAAAGTTGTTCCGAACAAACCTGCTTGCTTCCGGCGCGACTGACGTGGCAATGCGCGCTGATCCAGGCTTCGACGCGGTTTTCTTTTGCCGCCGAATTCGCACCGATCACGATCGCGCGGCACGCATGGTTCTCCGTGATTCGCGAGATCAACTGGGTATTTTTCGGGAGCGATTCAGGCGTCTCGCTGTAAATTGCAAGATTGATGAGCGAGGCGCGCGTCATCGCGCCACCGCTCTCGGTCCAAAGCTTTTTTAACTCGCGATCGATCTCTCCGATCTCGACCGGCAGGCCAGCGGTAAAAGTTTCAGAGGTAGCGGGCATATTCAGGTTGTCTTAGTTTGATCGGTGCGTTTCCTCTATAGCCGTCGCCAAGCGCGACCGTCGCGGGCGAGAAGCTCGTCCGCTTCGTCCGGGCCCCACGATCCCGCCGGGTGAGTAAACAATCCAGGAGCGTTTTCTTTGGCGGCCCAGGCGTGTTCGATCATGTCGATAAACGCCCACGCTTGCTCGACTTCATCGCGTCGCGCGAAGAGCGTGGCGTCGCCGCTCATGGCGTCGAGCAGCAGCCGTTCATAGGCTTCGGGACTCGCTTTGCCGAACGATGTGCCGTAATGAAAATCCATCTTCACCGGCTCGATGCGAAAACTGGTGCCCGGCATTTTCGCCTGCATGCGGAGCGAAATTCCCTCATCGGGCTGAATCCGAATGACGAGAACGTTTTGATCGAGCGCTTGCGACTCTTTGTTGAATAAAACAGAGGGCGCTTTTTTGAAATGGACGGAAATCTCGGTGCCGGATTTTGGCAAGCGTTTCCCAACGCGAACGTAGATGGGCACATCGGCCCAACGCCAGTTATCGATCAGCAGACGGAGCGCGACGAAAGTTTCCGTTTGCGATTTCGGATTCACATTTTTTTCTTCGCGATACGCCGGAACCCGGTCGCCGCCGATCGCGCCGGCCGCGTACTGACCGCGCACCACGGATTTTACGATGTCCTTTTCCGCAAAGTGCCGAAGCGACCGCACGACCTTTACCTTTTCGTCGCGAATGCTGTCCGCCCCCAGATCGGTCGGCGGTTCCATCGCGACCAGACAAAGGAGCTGAAGTAAATGATTCTGCACCATGTCGCGCAACGCGCCCGCGCCCTCGTAGTAACCGGCGCGGCCCTCCACCCCGAGCGTTTCCGCGGCCGTGATTTGAACGTGATCAATATAACGCGTGTTCCAGAGCGGTTCGAAGATCGCGTTCGCGAATCGAAGCACGAGAATGTTTTGCGCGGTCTCTTTTCCGAGGAAGTGATCGATCCGGTAGGTTTGATCTTCGGAAAATGCGCTCACCACAATTTGGTTTAAATGCTGCGCGGACTTGAGATCCGTGCCGAAAGGTTTTTCAACAATGACGCGCGCCCAGCTTCCTTCGCGCGCTTTACTTAAGCCGGCTTTTTTCAGGTTCTTCAGGATCGGCTCGAACTGATCCGGTGAGCAGGCGAAGTAAAAGAGGCGATTGCCGCGCGTGCCACATTCCTTATCCAGCTGGCCGAGGCGCTCGGTCAAACGTTCGTAACCTTTTTCATCGCCGAATTCGCTTGGGTGATAAAAAATCGATTTGGCGAAGCCATTCCAAAGTTCGTCGCGCACAGTCTGGCGTGAAAATTTTCGCACGGCGGCCTCCATTTCCTTGCGAAATTCGTCGTCACTTTTAGGGCGGCGGGCGAAACCAATGATCGATACGGCCGGCGGAAGTTCGCCATCGGCGGCGATATTATAAATGGCGGGCACAAGCTTGCGCATGGTGAGATCGCCCGTCGCCCCGAAAATCACGAGCGCGCATGGTTGCGGCACCGTCCTTGTGGCCAAGCCTTCACGCAGCGGATTGGCCTGCGTTTGATCGCTAATTTTACTCATGATCGGAAAGTCTCCGCCAGAATTACGCAGGTCTCCGCACGTTAGATAAGATCACACTATCACCCGCCCGGGAAAATTTTTCCGTGGCCGATCGTCTGGCAATTAAGCCGGCAACGGGAAACGTCGGGTTAATTCCTGCACTTTCGAACGCACACGTCCGATCGCCGCATCGTCCTCGCGCCCGGCGAGTGCTTCCGCGAGCAGGTCCGCGATTTCCAGCATCTCTTCTTCTTTCATCCCGCGCGTAGTGACGGCGGGCGTCCCCAGACGGATGCCCCCCGGCCGAAAGATCGGATAAGTATCAAACGGAATCGCGTTTTTATTCACCGTGATCCCGGCGCGATCGAGAACTTCCTGCGCCTGCTTGCCGTTGATTTCTTTCGGACGCAGATCGACGAGCATGAGATGATTGTCGGTGCCGCCGGAAACAATTCGATAACCATGCTTGGCGATTCCGGCCGCGAGCGCCTTTGCGTTCACGACGACCTGTCGCTGATATTCACGGAAGCCGGGTTGAAGGGCTTCGTGAAAACAAACAGCTTTCGCTGCGATCACGTGCATAAGCGGGCCGCCTTGGATTCCGGGGAAAACCATGGAATCGATTTCTTTTGCGAACCGTTGCTCGCACAGGACAATACCGCCGCGCGGTCCGCGCAAACTTTTGTGAGTGGTGGTGGTGACGAATTGCGCGTGCGGCATCGGATTTGGATGCTGCCCGCCCGCAACCAGACCGGCCACATGTGCCATGTCGATGAAAAGGATCGCGCCAACCGAATCGGCGATTTCACGAAGCCGCGAATAATCGAAAAAGCGCGGGTACGCGGACGCGCCGGCGGTGATCATTTGCGGCCGCACTTCCTCGGCCTGCTTCGCCAGTACCTCGTAATCGATCAACTCCGTCTTTTCATCGACGCCGTAGTGCGTCACTTGATAAAACTTGCCGGAAAAATTCGCCGGATGGCCATGGGTCAAATGACCGCCGTGCGCGAGATTCATGGTGAGAATTTTGTCGCCAGGTTTAATCGCCGCGAAATAGACAGCCATGTTCGCCTGCGAACCGCTGTGCGGTTGAACGTTCGCGTGCTCGGCGCCGAAAATCTTTTTCGCCCGATCGATCGCCAGTTGTTCGACAGTGTCGACATTCTCACAACCGCCGTACCAACGTTTAGCAGGATAACCCTCGGCGTACTTATTTGTGAGTACGCTGCCTTGCGCCTCCATCACGGCGGGACTGGTGAAATTTTCCGATGCAATCAGTTCGATATTTTCGCGCTGCCGTTTTTCCTCCGCGGCAATCGCGTCGAAAATTTCCGGATCGACTCTGCGCAAGCCGCTGCCCGATGTGCCACTCGGTGCGAAGGATCCGATTCCTTGGTCAAAATGAGAAGGTAAGTTTCCCATAGCGTAAGAAGAGCTGCCGACGCCGCGCGATCGTCCGGGCACGGCTAGTTCGCTTTCTTCTACGAAGGCGAGCACGCTCGGTAAAGCGTTTTTAATGGTTTCAGCGCAAAGCGAATAAACGTCTCGGCCCATTCCGATCGGATCAGGCAAATCACGCCAGAGAGTTGCACCGGGCTCTTCAAATTCCCGCAGCAGAAACGTCTTCTCCGCGCCATGTGGATAGAGCAGGTGAATCGTTTCCAGATGGGACGCGGTCATCGCGAAAATGTGCGTGGCGCGTTCGACCAGGGTAGCCGTGAGCGGTTGACTGCGAAAACCGGAAATATCGATGTCTTCGCGTTGCAATACTTCAACAGCATAAAGGCTCGGCGGTTGTCCGCGCACCGCGTGTACGCCAGCGGATTCGACCCCTACGTCCTTCCGGTTCCCGAGAAGCCGCCGGAAAAGTCCTTCGGCCATGGGGCTTCGACAGATGTTGCCCGTGCAGACAAAGAGGACGTGTTTCACGATAGAACCGCAGCGGCGATTGCCCAGCCAACCTAAAATCAAAAGCGGTCAAGTCAAAACAGCGAGCGGGATCGTCACAGGTCGTCGGATCCGAGCCGCTCCGGTTGACAAAACGCCGCGCATGCGCTTCTGCAATACGTAACTATGCGATTCCTTTCTCATCTGTTTTTCCTTGGCGCGATGGCGACCATCGCGCTGCTGACCGGTTGTGCAGTTACGCCGCACACGAATGGCATTTATCATGTCACCGCCCTTCGACCAAATGATCCGTCGAAAGTGCGCGTGAAGGTTTCGCTTTCCAAACAGAATGTTTACGTCATGGAGGGTGATCGCTGCCTCATGGCGGCCGCGATTTCGGTTGGCATTCCGTCAAAGCCGACGCCGAAGGGAAGTTTCACAATCTATTCAAAACAGGAACAGAAACGCTCGGGCTCATATGGATTCCGTGTGCAAAAAGACCGGGTGGTGCCCGCGGATGCTGGGCAATCGATTCCTGGTCGTTACGTCGGCTATCCCATGGGATTCTGGTGCGAATTTTCCCCTGCGTACGGCTTCCATCAAGGATTCGTTCATCCGTATCCGCGCACGCATGGATGTATTCGTTTACACGGTGAGGCAGCGCCAAAATTTTTTACGCTCGTAAAGATCGGGACGCCGGTGAACATCGCTGATACGCAGCCCGAAGACGCGACGCTCGCGTCGAAAGTGTGGCGCGTCGACGACTCGAAGGCGCCCGATCCTGATCCGCGTCTCATGGTTTCCTCGGAAGCATTTCAGAAACCGTCTGGATCTTTGCTCGAGTAGCATCCGTAAGCTGCGAATATTTCGTGAGCACCAATCTGATTTCTAGCGGCACGCCGGCGCGCGAGAAAGTTAACCTCCGCACGCCGGAAGTGATGACGCAGGTGCAGGAGCAGGTCGAATCCCATTACCGAAGCGATATCGTTGAGAAAATTCGGCGCGCGGGCGGAATTATTTCCGTAGGCAATGTCACCGTGCGATTAGCGAAGCAATTCGGATTTTGTTACGGAGTGGAACGCGCGATCGATCTGGCCTATGCCGCGCGAAAAGTCTTTAAAGATCGCCGGCTCTTCATCGTCGGCGAGATCATTCACAATCCAGAGGTCAACGAGCAAATCTCGTCGTTAGGCATCAAAAATTTGATGGGTAAAAACAAAGAAGCGGAGATCGCCGATCTGCGCCCGGATGACGTCGTGATCGTGCCGGCATTCGGCACCGAAGTGTCGACCTTGCAGCAGATCAAAGATCGCGGCTGCCAGATTGTCGATACCACCTGCGGCGATGTGATGAGCGTTTGGAAGCGGGTGCGCAAATACGCGAGCGAATCGGCGACTTCGATCATCCACGGGAAAGCTGAGCATGAAGAAACCAAAGCAACGAGCTCGCGAGCGCGCGGCGACGGGAAAGGTCATTATCTCGTGGTCTTGACTTTGGCCGAAACCGATTACGTCTGCGATTACATCCGCCACGGCGGGGACAAGCATGCCTTCCTCGAAAAATTCCGCAATGCACATTCGCCGGACTTCGATCCCGACGTGCACTTGAAAACCGTTGGGGTAGCTAATCAAACCACCATGTTGCGCGGCGAGACGGAAGAAGTGCAGCGTCGTATTCGTCAGGCAATCGTGGACCGCGACGGGCCGGAATTAGCCGCAAAAAACTTTCGTTTCTTCGATACGATTTGCGGCGCGACGCAGGAACGGCAGGATGCATTGCGCGAGTTGCTGGATGTCCGAATGGATCTTCTGCTTGTCGTCGGTGGATACAACAGCTCGAACACTTCCCACCTGGCGGAAATGGGGGAAGAGAAACTTCCAACTTATTTTGTGCTCAATGCCAGCCGGCTGCTCTCGGCTAAGGAAATTCTGCATTATAATCTGCACGAACGGCGTGAAGTCGTGGCGCGCAATTGGCTGCCGCAGGGACCAATCGTCATAGGAATTACCGCCGGCGCCTCTTGTCCAAACAATCTGATCGAGGAAACACTGCTTCGCCTTTTCGAGCTGCGCGGGATCAAGCCCGAGGAGCTAAATTTCGCTGGCGATTAGGCAGAAAATCCGCGCAGCTTTGCACTGAGACGCGAAATCTTTCCAGATATGCGCGCTATTTGGAAAGGAAGTATCAGCTTCGGTTTGGTCAATATTCCCATCGCCCTTTATCCGGCAACGCGGAAGGAGGAGCTGAAGTTTCGGTTGCTTCGAGCCAAGGATCTTAGCCCGGTCAATTACAAACGGGTCGCGGAAGCCGACGGCAAGGAAGTACCGTGGGGCGAAATCGTGAAGGGTTATGAATACGGGAAGGGGAAATTCATCGTGCTCAAGGACGAAGATTTTCAGCGAGTCGATTTGGAGGCGACGCAGACCGTCGATATTCAGGATTTTGTCGATGTCGAAGAGATCAATCCGATGTTTTTTTACAAGCCGTACTACCTCGAACCTCAGAAGGGTGGGGATAAAGCCTATGTGCTTTTGCGCAAAGCGTTGGCGCAAAGCAATAGAGTCGGCATCGCCAAGGTCGTGATAAAAACGCGGCAGTATCTCGCCGGCGTGAAGGCCGAGGACGATGTCCTGATTCTGGAGCTGATGCACTTCGCCGAGGAACTGGTAGAGGCCGACAAACTCAACGTTCCAAAAAAGCTCGAGCCGGGGAAGCGAGAGCTCGATATGGCCAAGGCGCTGGTCGACAGCATGAGCTCGAAGTGGAATCCTGAAAAATACCGTGATAATTACCGTGATGCGCTCATGGAAGTAATTGAAGAAAAAGTCGAATTGGGTGGCAAAGAGATTGAAGAAAAGCCGAAGCAAAAAAAAGTCTCTGCGAAAGTGATCGATCTCGTGGCAGTTTTGCAGGAAAGCCTGGCCAAGACACAAGGCACGAAGAAAAAACAGACGACCAGACACACCGCCAGGTATCGGACAAAAAAGGCGGCGTAGCTCTCCCGGCCAAAGGTTACTCCAGATAGTACGAGTACCTTTTCAATAATGCTAAGTCATCTCGTAAATGGCCGCGCTGGAGGGACGAGCTCTGTCCCGTCCCAAATCGCGTCCAGATAAGGGACGCCATCGAGGGCGTTCCTCCAGCAATCTATCTTTTATCAGCGCCCATGGACCTCCCGAGAAATGCCTCACTTCGTTCATGAGGTGACTTGTACGAGATCAAACCTAACAATTTCTCGTTGGCGCAGGCGGGTTACGGTTCACATGCAGGATTGGACAAGCGTGCGCCTTCAGCTTTTCTTTGCCGTCATGAGTAAACCGTTTCTCCTCGTTGTCGCGGCTCTAGTTTGCGCCGTAGGCCTGCAAGCATCTCCAAAGTCTACGTCTGAACAAAGTCCCGAAGACGCACCGAAGCCCACGATCGACAAAAACCCGCCGCCGCTCGATCCGAAAAACATGGATACATCGGTCAAGCCGTCGGACGATTTCTATCAGTACGCCAACGGCGGCTGGATTAGGCGCAATCCGATCCCGCCGGAATTTTCCCGCTGGGGTAGCTTCAATGAGCTGACCGAGAAGAATAATGACGCGCTGCATAAGATCGTAGACAAAGCGGCGGCGGAAGCTTCAAAGGCGCCGGAAGGTTCCATCGAGCAAAAGGTTGGCGATTATTACGCCAGCGGAATGGATGAAAAGGCAGTTAATGATGCGCGAATCAAGCCCTTCGATGACGAGTTCAAGCGCATCGACGCGATGAAAGATCGCGCCGATTTGGTGAAGGAAATCGGCCACCTGCACAGCATCGGGATCGGCGGATTGTTCGGATTCACTTCCGGCCAAGACGACAAAAACAGCACGATGGTCATTGCACAGGCCTATCAAGGCGGGCTCGGTCTCCCGGATCGCGACTATTACACCAAGACGGACGACGCTTCGAAAAAGTTACGCGACCAGTATATCGAGCATGTCACGAAAATGTTGAGCCTGGTGGGCGGGCCAGCAGACAAGGCGAAGGCAGACGCGAACAAGATCATGGCGATCGAGACTTCGCTGGCCGTCCCATCCATGACGCGAGTCGAGCTGCGCGATCCGCAGAAGGTCTATCACAAAATGGCCCAGGAGGACTTGCAGGCGCTCACGCCAGACTTCGATTGGGCCGCCTATTTCAAAGAAATCGGATTGACCGTGCCCGGAGACATCAACGTGGGACAGCCGAATTTCTTCAAAGAGGCCAGCAACATCTTCACCAAGACGTCGATGGATGATTGGAAAATTTATTTGCACTGGCATCTCATTCACGGAATAGCGCCTGACGTTTCGCAAGATTTTGTCGATGAAAACTTCCACTTCTACGGGACGATTTTGACCGGCGCGGAAAAATTGAAACCGCGCTGGAAACGAATCGTCGGATCCACCGACAACGCGCTGGGAGAAGCGCTCGGCAAGCTTTACGTGGCCGATAATTTTCCGCCCGAAGCAAAAGCCCGCGCTCTCGAGATGGTCAATAATCTCAAAGTCGCCCTGGCCGATCGCATCAAAACACTCGAGTGGATGGATGAACCGACGAAACAGGAAGCTCTCAAAAAGCTCGCGGCATTCACCGTCAAGATCGGTTATCCGGACAAATGGCGCGATTATTCGCTGCTGAAAATTGATCGCGGACCGTATCTCTTAAACGTCGCGCGCGCGGATGAATTCGAGATCAAACGCGTACTGAACAAGATCGGCAAGCCGGTCGATCGCAGCGAATGGGGAATGACGCCGCCAACGGTGAACGCCTATTACAATCCCAACCTTAACGAGATCGTTTTTCCCGCCGGCATTTTGCAACCACCATTCTTCGATCCAAAGGCGGATGACGCCGTGAACTACGGCGGAATGGGCGCCGTAATCGGGCACGAAATGACGCACGGTTTCGATGATCAGGGCCGGCAATACGACGCGGTCGGCAACTTGCGTGACTGGTGGTCGAAGGAATCGGCGCAGGAATTTGAGAAACGTTCGAAGAAAGTGGTCGAGCAATACAGCAGCTACAAACCGATCGACGATTTGCCCATTAATGGTGAGCTTACTCAGGGCGAAAACATCGCGGACATTGGCGGCGTAAAGATCGCTTACGCCGCCTTCAAGAAAGCGCTTGCCGGCAAGCCGAAACCCGAAAATATCGATGGCTTCACGGCCGAGCAGCGTTTTTTCCTAGGCTACGCGCAAATCTGGCGCACCAACCAGCGACCCGAAGATTTGAAGCTGCGTTTAAACACCGATCCACACTCGCCGGGGCAATACCGGGCAAATGGTCCGCTTTCAGACATTCAGGAGTTCGCGGCAGCGTTCAATCTGCCGGAAGATTGTCCGATGGTACGTCGGCCTAACGAGCGAGTGAACATCTGGTGATCGCTCATTATGGTTTGCTGCTCGACCAGAGTTCGCTGGACGGCGAGCTGCGATGCTGTGCCCTTGCTCCTTCTTAGTTGTCATCCTGAGCGAAGCGGAGTCGAAGGATCTCTCACTATTGTTTCCGCCCTGAACCAGGCCGGGCGAAGCAAGAGATTCTTCGACAAGCTCAGAATGACAATGAAAAAAAGGGGGTAAAACGCGGTCGTCTCTTCACTGGCTGGTTCACGTCTCCTTCGCGATTTTCCCACCCCAGGAAAGAATCTTCGCTTTTGTTCCGGCGGACTCCGCTTCTGTGATGTCGCCGGCGCGATTATAAAAAAGTGACAAACTCGTCCAGCCAATCTGGTCGTTAGGCTTGAGTTCTACAACTTTCTTTCCGGCCTCGATCGCTTCCGCAAAACGGCCAATTTTCATGAGCGTCATGCCGAGCGCATGCCAGCCGTCGCAAAAATTTGCATCCATCTCCACACAGCTCCGATATTTGTCGACCGCACTCTCCAGGTCGCCCACGGCGAGATCGCCATTGGCTTCATCGAAGATTTCCTCAACCCCTTCCATCTGGATGAAGCGCTGTTTGCCCAAATGATTTACGCGCGCGGCGCTTCGATGCTCGCGGCGCGCCGCCGGGTTCGCAGCCACTCGTGGAAGACGATCTCGCGTTTGTTTCGCAGGTAACGACTCGCGATCAGGCTTTTTGTTTGCGCAAACTTTGTCGGATCAATCGGCTCGCGCTGTTCAAAAATCACAATCAATCCGCCATCTGACGTCTGCACAAAATTGCTCACTTCTCCAGGGCTCATCTCCGACAAAGTTTCTTTGACGTGTGGAAGATCGGGCGCCTCCGTCTGCGGCGGATTTTCCTTTGTTCCGGGCGTCAGAGATGTCTCCTCCGCGAATGAGAACGGCGGAAGTTTTTCAGCTTTCAGGCCGTTCTCCTGGACCGCTGCTTCGACTGGTCTTCCCGACTTCAATGCCTCACGAATCTGGCGCACGGCGTCGCCGGCTTTGGTCGAAACCATTTCCTCGAGCCATTCGCGTTGGAGGCGCTCCGCAACCTTTGGCCGTGCTTCTTCGAGCGTGAGCGGGCGGGCCGGGATCACATCGGTGAGATGCAGCACATAAAAGCCGTCCGGCGTTTGAATTGGGTCACTGTTCGGATTCTCTTTTGTCAGTTGAAACGCCGTCCGCGCGAGCTGCGGATCGGTTTTGATTTGCGGATCGGGCACGGCTTCGGCGAACTCTCCCGTCTCGTGTGGCGGCAGCTGAAACTTCGTTGTCAGCGCGTCGAAATCAGCGCCTTTTTCCGAAAGCGCCTGGCTGAAGTCATTGGCTTTATCGGCAAGTTTTTGCAGCGCATCGATACGCTCTTTGCCTTCTAATTTCTTCTGGTCCTGCGTCAGTGCGAACGCCGCGAATTTGATCTTTCGCTTCTCTTCACTTTTCAACTGCGCCTTGTGTGTCTCGTAATACTTGGCAACGTCGTCGTCGGAAATTTTGACCTCTTTGGCAAGCTCATCCGCACGGAAGCGAATGACGCTGACATTCATTTTCCCGTACGCCTGCTCGTAATCGGATTCGGTTTCAGCGTCCGAGACTTGAACGCCAGCGCCAAGCAGCTGCTTGAGCCGCTCCATCGACAATTGGTCGGCCGCCAGTTCTTCGATCTCCGATTCACTGAATCCCATCGGCGCAAGCTCATGATCGGCGAAATTGGTATACTTGTTTACATCAAAACCATTTTCGCCCCGAAAAGGCGGCAGCGTTTTCACGACCTCCGCGATTTCCGGCGCGGTTGCTCGCACTCCCAGTCGATTCGCTTCATGTCGCAAGACCAGCAAGTTCCATGTAAAATTTTCAAACGCTTCCGTATCAGTTCGCGCGCCGGCAGTGAGCCCCTGAATCAGAGTGGTCATGCCGAGTTCGCCACTCAGCCGCAGCAAACGAGCGTTCCGCTGAAACTCGACGCGGGAGACGTTCCGATCGTAAATTTTTCCCACTTGATCACGGCCCATCTCGGAGAAATCGGTGCGATTCCAGTACCAGGAAAAAGAGATGCAAACCAAGGCAGTGATGAGAATCATCAAAACCTTATGATGTTTGCGCATTACGGTGATCATGGGAGATGGAGAATGGAGTGGCCGGAATTTATGGTCTACCTCCAGCGCAGCAAATGTTTTTTGTGCCTTGCTCATGCCGATGAGACTGGCTGCGACAGGCTGGTACGTCTTCTCCGTGAGGCAACGACCGATCGAACCGTTTCTTCGCGCACGAAATCTTGCACCGCAATGGCAAGACGCTGGAGCCGACAGACGGAGGCGTTTTTAGTTTGCTGGCGGTGCGCGACTAAGACGGGGGTTCGATCTGCTCCGCCACCGGATTCATCGTTCGTTTCTGAGTAAGAAATCGTCCCACTTCCTCCGTATAATCGTCGAAGGGATCGCCCATCACGAGAAAATCCCGGCTGTCGCAGGCGATCGAATCCCAGTTGATCACATAGGGCCGGTTTCGTTTCTGAAAAAACGCGACGGCACGAGAGCGACCCGCTGCGCGAGTGTTCGCCGGCGGAGTAAACATCGCTTCCTTCTGTCGCACGCTGTTGTTCCATTCGCCGATCCGCTTCGCCGGCGTGAGCTCGAAAAATAGCCCTTTGTGCGGATCGATGTTGTGATATTCGAGGTCAAGACTTTGCAACCAGGGGTCGTCCCATCGCAGATTTTCAGACTTCATGAACATCTCGAGCAACCATTTCTTGGTGATCCAATCGACACCGCCGATCAGTGATTCCGGTTTTCCGTCCAGAGCTTCAAGCGTAAATCTCCAACTTTCGAGCAGCCAATCAGTCTCCTCACTCGCGCCGCCGAGATGTTCGCGTGCCAGTTCATAGAATTGCCATTGCACCTCGAGTGCGCCGATCGTGTGCCCATTTTCCAGCTGTACGACCCACCCGCCGCTGGCGTCGTGTGAGATATCGCGAGTAGCTTGCACAGCGTCCGCCAGGCTTAAATTTTTCGGTAAACATTCATCCTCCAATAACGAGAGCACGCAGGACGTCGTGCCGATTTTCAAAGCGGTGGCAAAAGGACTCATGTTTGAGTCGCCAATGAGTAAATGCAGCCGGCGATATTTTCGATAATCGGCCAGCGGCTCATCGCGCGCGTTGATGATTGCGCGATTGAACTGCACCCATTGATAAATGTCGTTCACGATATGATCGGCCCGCTGGCTGATTTGGAAATCAATTGCGGCATCGGTCTCGGCGATTTCAAAATCGAACGCCAGCGGGTTCGCCCGGCCGACCCGCCCGGCGCCTGTAAAAATCTGACGCGTCGCGAGAAAGGCGAGGAGCGCCCCGAGCGCCGGCGGCGTGAACTGCGCGTCGCGCTTCATCACATAATTTTCATGGCAACCGAAGGTCGCGCCGGTCTGATGATCGATGTTGTTTTTGATGAACGAAACACGGTCGGCTATGCCTAACGACTCCAGCGTGGACTGAAGCAGATCGTCTCCGGCGAGATCGTAGGTAACGATGTCGCGCAGATGCAGGCATTCGGGCGACGCATATTCGATGTGCCCCATATCGAGATAAATCCGGCCGCCGTTGAGCAAAAAACCGCCATTGCCCGGCGGTTCTTCATAATCGCGGTAGTGCAGGTCGATCGTGCCGGCGTGCGCTTTGCGAAAAAGATGATTTTTCACCCGCACCGGCCAGGCGTCGCCGTTCGGATGTGGATCGTCGCCGCCGACGAGGCAACCGTATTCGGTTTCGATTCCGACGATCCGATCCATCGCACGCGAGCATCCATCACGAGCGCGCCGTGGACAAGGCGCAAAACGGAGCGCAGATTGTAGTGCCATGAAAGAATTTCCGTTGCGCAGCCCGGCCGAGAAGGTCGGTGGTATTGTTTATTTTGGGCGCATGCTCGATAAGATTCGTGTTCACGCCAAAGGTGAATTGCCCGCGGAGTATCAACCGAATCTCGGAAAAGGTTTTGACGGACGCTGCATTGCCTTCCTCGGAATTAATTACGACAATCTGATCGGTCGGGTGAAGGAAGGCGACCGCGATGAGGAAATTCTGGATTGGTGTTTCGAAAAAGGCCGCAAGCCTTCAGACGAGGAGATCGAAGTCTGGAATGATTTTATGCGGAAGCGCGGCTGGAATGATGAAGCCTCTGAAATTTTGACCCGGCGGAAAAAGGAAAGTGGTTTTTCCGATCGCGTCGAAATCCAGACGATGTTCGATTACATCGACGCTGACGAGGGCCGAAAGCTGAGGAATTAACTCAAGTTGCCGGCGGGACGGTTGACGCCGATCGGCAGAGAAGAAACCGGCGCAGTGGAGGGATCACTCTACTTCCACCCGCTCGCCAATTTTATGCGGTGGGGCAGGCGGCTGGCTGCGGTAGTCGATAAATTTTCAAACCGCGAGCGTGATCAGCAAGAACGAAGATTGCGGCGAAAATCAGCCGCCCTGGAAGGCGCAGTGAACTCGCTGCCCGGGACTGTGTCATCGCGGTTCACTCCGCCAGGGTGTCGATTCGTTCCGCGAGTTCGAAATCAAGTTCGGTGATGCCGCCTTTGCTGTGCGTGGAAAGAATCAGGCGCACCTTGTTGTACCGAATATCAATGTCGGGATGATGTTGCTCTTCCTCGGCCACTTCCGCGACTCCGTTTACAAAGTCGATTGACTCGGAGAAGTCATCGAACTCAAAGGTGCGTTCGAGATGTTTCTTCTCCAGCTCCCATTCCGGAATCTTCTTCAGGCGGGTTTTCAGCTGGTCCCCTTTGATCAATTCAGCCATAACGCAAAGACGAGTAACATCCTCCGATGCTTTTGCAATGGCGAATCCTGCACGCCTCTTCCGAGGATTTTTACAGCATTAAAGACCGAGAATTTTACGAAGGTTTTTTGCGGAATCGAAAACGTCGATCGCACACGCGCGTGCATGTTTTGAGAGCGCCGGCCATTCTCTAAGCACGCGCCTGATCGCTTTTTCTGCCTCGTCGAGATCCCTCACGAACAAAAAGCCGCTCTCCTTTGGCAGAAATCTTTCGGCCCCGGTGTTCTCGGTGATGACGGGCCGTCCCAGTGCCAGGAAAGTGGCCGCGCGATCGCTCAGCCAACCGGTCCGCCAGGCAACATCCACTCCTTTGATGGACGTAAATTCCGCCAGGGCTGAGGCAACGTAACGCCGGTAAGCGCCCGGCGTGCGCGCGACGCGATGCGGATCTACAAGGTTCCAGCCAAGTTTTCGCAATCGTAATCTTTCCGGATCATCAGTATTCATGTTCATTGCCAGCTCGAACTTCGCTTCCGGCACGCGCTTCGGCAGACCGAGGTACGGCTCGAAGGCAAACTTCTTCGAAAGATCTGGAAACTTGCCCTCCACTTCCACGGCACCGCCCCAATACCATTGGCCGATCGTTGTCAGCTTCGGCCGAAGCGGTCGCGGTTGTCGTTGCAGCAGCTTCGTGTCGACTAGTGGATAAAATGTACTCCACTTCAGCGGCGAGTCCGGCAGACGGCAATCGCTCCCATGCGCGTTCAATCCGATCGTCCAGAACTCATGATGATAAGATTGGCCCATCTCGAGTTTGTTCATCCAGTAAAAGATCTCACTCGGGTCGAGATCGCAGAAAATTCGTCGCTCGAACTCCAGCAGGAATGGCGGATGGATGGAGTAACTTAGATTCAGGAGAACGTTCGGCCCGCGAAGACGCGCGAGCAGTTCGCCCCGCGAGATTCCGATGCAACGCATGGTTTCGAGGTCATGAACATCGGATGCCGGCTCCTGGTGAAGGAGGCAATACCGGTGCGACAAGCCATGCTCGCGCAGACGGCGCTGAAAATTCAC
>JBDUDH010000059.1:0-13065 GCA_040003015.1 Verrucomicrobiota bacterium
GGCTGCGCTTCGTCGGTAGGCCAGCGCGAAGTCACCGCGGGCGAGAAATTGATGGCGCGACAGGCGGTCTCGCATCGTCCCCGACGGCGCGCTCCCGCGCAACGGATCCAGCTCTAGCGCGTGATGCGCATCGCCTTCATCGGAACGGGCGAAATTGGCGTGCCGGTCTTGCGTTCGTTGCTTAACTCGCTGGAGCACGAGCTTGTGGGGGTTGTAACGCAACCGGACAAACCGGCCGGCCGCGATCAAGAATTGCGTGCTCCACCGATCAAAACAGCGATCGCTGGAAGCGCAGCCCCGATTTTTCAACCGGCGCGGATTCGCGCGAGTGAAGCGATCGAACAAATTCGCGCGCTTAATCCTGAGGTGATCGTGGTAATGGCTTACGGACAAATTTTACCGAAGACCGTTTTGGAGATCCCGCGGGTCGCTTGCCTGAATCTGCATGCTTCATTGCTTCCAAAATATCGCGGAGCAGCACCGCTTCAGGCGGCGATTGTCGCGGGGGATCAGGATACGGGCATCACCGTAATGTACATGGATGAGGGACTCGATACCGGCGATATTTTGATGCAATCGCGACTCGAGATATCGCCTAACGAGACGGGAGGTTCGCTGCACGATCGGCTGGGAGAAATCGCGGCCGAGGCTTTAATTGAATCGCTCGATTTACTAAGCAGGGGCGCGGCGCCGCGCGTTCCGCAAGATGCCGCGCGCGCCAGTTACGCGCCGAAACTTACCCGGGACCAGGGAAAGATTGACTGGACCGAGCCCGCCGTCGTTATTGAGCGAAAAATTCGAGCGTTCGACCCGTGGCCCGGTACATTTATGCTGCTCGACGGTCCCGGCGGACGTTCGCCAAAGCTCAAAATATTTCGTGCTTCGGTCCTGCCAGCCGAACAAGCTGCTCCGGGAAAAATTCTGCGCGCCGATCAAGATGGAATTTTAATCGGCGCAGAAGGCGGCGCGGTCTTGCTGGGCGAAGTACAGCTAGAAGGTAAACGGCGAATGAGTGCAGCGGAGTTCGTTCATGGACATCCCGCGATCGTCCCTGCTGGCAAATAACGGCGTGTTGGCTTTGCCACGTTTGCTTCCCGCCACTGCAGTAATGTCGCCCACACATTCTTTCCTTTTCAACGCCGCGCGTTCTGTTTCATCATGCTCGCCATGCAGAGCGAATCACCCGCGCCCGCTTACAAACGCATCGTTCTTAAATTGAGCGGTGAAGCGCTGCGTGAAACCGGCGGGCGTGACACGATTTCCCCGCAAATCGTTCGGGAAATCGCCAGTCAAATCAAAGAGGTTCATGAGCTCGGAGTGCAGACTTCAATCGTCATCGGCGGCGGCAATATCTGGCGTGGATTGGCCGCCAGCCATCGCGGCATGGATCGCACGACCGCGGATTACATGGGAATGCTCGCCACTGTTATTAACGGCATGGCCCTGCAGAGTCAGCTCGAGCAAATCGACGTGGCCACGCGCGTGCAGACAGCCATCGAAATGAAAAACGTGGCGGAGCCCTTTATTTTTCGGCGCGCCATCCGGCATCTCGAGCTCGGACGCGTAGTGATCTTCGTCGCTGGCACCGGCAATCCCTATTTCTCCACTGACACCACGGCCGCCTTACGCGCGAGCGAGATCGGCGCCGACATTATTTTAAAAGCGACGAAGGTGGACGGGATTTACGATCGGGATCCAATCATGCACACGGGCGCGCAGCGTTACGAACGCGTCACCTTCACCGAGGCTTTGACGAAACGGCTGCAAATCATGGATTCCACCGCGTTCAGTCTGTGCATGGACAACAAAATCCCGATCGTGGTTTTCGACATGAACAAGCCAGGCAACATTCGCGATGCTGTGCTCGGGAAAAACGTTGGTACGATCGTGAGTGAGTGAAGCGGATTGCCAATCGAAGATTGAAATTTCAAATCCGGAAACAAAATGAGCGCGGACGAAATACTTTTCGAAGCGGAAATGGCGATGGAGAAAAGTGTCGATTACATGATCCACGAGTTCTCCTCGGTACGCACTGGAAAAGCTTCCCCCGCGCTGGTCGAAAACATCGACGTGCAGGCCTATGGATCGGCGATGAAGCTGAAACAATTGGCGTTAATCACAACGCCGGAGCCGCGATTGCTGGTTGTTCAGCCTTTCGACGCCGGAACCGTGCGAGAGATCGAGAAGGCGTTGAAAGAATCCAAGATTGGGATTACGCCCGCGGTCGATGGCAAGATTATCCGGCTTCCGATTCCCGAACTCTCGGAAGATCGACGGAAAGATCTTGTCCGATCGCTCCGGCAAATGGCCGAGGAAGCGCGCGTACGAGTGCGTGGAAATCGACGCACAGCGATGGATGAGGCAAAAAAGATTGAGAAAGCCGGGGAGCTGACGGAGGACCAGTTGCGAGACCTTGAAGGTGATATCCAAAAGCTGACTGACCGCTTCGTGAAATCAATTGACGACCACATCGAACGAAAGGAAGCGGAGGTCATGAAGGTTTGATGAAAGGTCGAATCTGGTTTGCCGGCGTGATTGCCGGCTTTCTTATTGTCGTGCCCATTGTGACCAGGGCTGCGAGAGAAACTTCGATCGTGCAGCTCGCACTGGATTTTTCCTTTCGCGACGCGAACGGCCATATCTCCAGTTTGAAATCGTTGCGCGGTAAACCGGTTATTCTGCTGATCGCTCCTTCGGCTGGCAAAGGGAGATTTCGAAGAGAAGTCAAAGCAATCAACCGCGCGTCTCGCTCTTTCGCGGCCCGCAAAGCGGTATTCGTAGCGGCGTTTGTGCAAGATGGGGAAATGATGCGCGGCGACTTGCCGTTCCTCCTCGCGACTGATGCCTCTCACATTGCCACCACTTATGGAATCGACACCAATTCATATGGCTTGTTTGTCATTGGACCGGACGGTAATCTCGATTTGCGATCGACACGCGTCTTGAGCGCCCAAAAAATTATCGACGCGATCGATAACAGCTACGTCGTTCAAGCCCGACGTAAGTCGTAAACCTTCTCAACAATCAGCGCGACTCGGCGGCAGCCGAAAGCAACGATGTCGCGACGGCAACGACCTCTTCCACGGTAATCGCTTTCATGCAGCGAAAATCGATTGGGCATTCTCGCAAAAAACAGGGGCTGCATTCAACTTGATGACGAATCACGCGGTGCCCGCGACCAAGTGGCCCGGTCAGGCGCGGGTCGGTTGATCCGAAAACGGCAACGACCGGCACCCCGAGAAGCGTGGCGAGATGCATAGTGCCCGTGTCATTGGTCAAGAGCAGCCGGCATTCGCGAAGTTCTTCGATCAATTGATCGAGGGTAGTCTGGCCGATGCGATTGATGCAGGAGTTGCCTAACGAGTCGGCGATCTGGTTTCCATTCACCGCGTCGTTCTTCGTTCCAAACAAAATCCATTGTACGGGCATCTGCGTCGCGATGACGGCGGCGGCTTCGGCAAAACGTTCCGCCAACCAACGCTTGGCCGGTCCGTACTCGGCTCCCGGACAGAGGCCGACCTTCTGCACCGTTGGTGCCTTCGAATGCGCACTCATTTCGCTGGTGACTTCGGCGATCTCTGCATCCGACCCAAGCGCACGCGCGATTTGCAAATAATGCGCCGCCTGGTGTTCGGGCGGACCGAGACGCATTCGCTCGGGAACAATCTGATTCAACAACCATCGACGGTGATGCCCGCGGTAACCAACCCGTCGAGGTACGCCGCCGAGCCAGACTTCCAGCGCCGAGCGCGTTGAATTGGGAAACAGAATTGCGACGTCGAAAGCGGGCTGTTCCTGGATCAATTTCGCAGTGGAAAAGAGTGAGCGTCCCAACAGCAAGACTTCATCCACGTCAGGCATTAGCTTCCAGACCGCACTAATTTTTTCGGGCGTGACAATGGTGATGTGCGCATCTGGTCGGCCCGCTTTGATTGCGCGCACTGCCGGCATGCTGATGATGCTGTCGCCAAGCCAATTGCTGGCTCGAATCAAAATGCGAAAAGTCTTTAACTCGTTTCCATGGGTTTCTGGTGGGACGTAGAGACCGCGTTTGTAATTGCGCAACAAGAGATTCGGTTTTGGCGTTTTCCAGCGGTTGTGCACCCAGAACCAGTCTTCCGGCGCGCGGCGAATCTGCTGCTCGATGACGACATTTGTTTTAGCGGTGAGCGATTGCACGCTGTCGTTAGGCGCATCGAAGCGCGGCGTGAAAACCATTCGCCAGCGCGCTGAGCCGTTCGTGTAAAGTGACGCCGCGACGAGCGCCGCGCCGGTGCGTTTGGCGAGTAAGCCTGGCAAAGGAGAAGTTGAGGCGAGGCGGTGGAAGAACGGCGTCCACAATCCATGATCCCCGGCATGCTGGTCGCTCAGAATCCCGATCATTCCTCCGCCGCGCAGCACTTGTATCGCTTTCTGAAAGCCTTCGCTGCGGTCGAACAATTCGACGCCGAATCGCGTCCGTTGCCGCCTGACAAACTCATCCAGAAAGCGGTTCCCAAGTTTTTGGTAGACCGTGCTGAGACGGGCGTAGCCGAAGTAATGCGGGAGAATCTGCGCGAATAATTCCCAGTTGCCGAGATGACTCAGTGCGATGACGACTGGCCGACCATTTCGCAATTCGCGATGCACTTCATCGAGCCCTTCCGTCACAACAAGGCTGGCTACACGTTCCAATGCCATCCCATTAAGTTTGATGCCGGAGAGAAGATTCGCGCCAAGCCGTTGAAAATGTTTGCGCACCAAAAAGCGGATCTGACCGGCGGACTTTTTCACAGAGAAAGCGATCCGCAGATTGCGCCGGGCGAGGCCGCGGTAGTTGGGTAGAACGATCCAAGCGAGAAAGCCCAACAATTTGCCAAGAAAGAAAATCACCGACAAAGGGAGAACGGCAATCATCGCCAACGCCGCGCGATAGAGGAGATAAACGCAGTAGTCGAGCATGCGGGTTCAGCCGGCGCTCGGCTGGCAAAAGTCGGGCAGCAGCGTAAATTTGCCTGCGAGGGCCTGCAACCAATATAATGTGGAACGTGTCGCGCTTATCTTCAAAATTGATCCGCTCGGATATTGCGCGGTTGGTGGCGCAAAGATTTGGCGCCTCGCGCTTGCTTCTCGTCGGCGCGGAACGCGAGCAATTGAGCGAACAAAGTCGTCGCGCGAATCTAAAGGCAACCATTTGCACGACCGCGGATCAACTCGCGGTGGCGGCTGGTGGAAATGGCGAGAGCGAACGATTCGATCTCGCGATCTGGCTTTATCCGCCGGACCCAACACCCGCGGAAGATGACCGTTTTCTCAAACATCTGTCTCAACTGACAAACGATCTCGTGCTTATTGCCGGCCAAGGAGATGAAATCCCGAAACGCCGGCCGCACCTGGTGGCAGAGTTGCGCAGACGCGGTTTTTTCCCTGATTATGAATGCGACCTTTCCGATTTCGGACCCAGCGCGTTTCGTTTGGTGCGCAAAAAAGTTGAAGGCGTCGATACGTTTCTCTCCTCTGTCGAAACCGCTTTCGACCGGTTGAATCTGCAAATGTGCGGATTGCAGCGAACGCTTCACACCCGGATGTCGGAATTGGAAGCGGCTGATCGGCACATCGCCAAGCTCGAAGAAAAAGTTCTGAAGTTAAAGAAAGCGCAACGCGATCTGAAGCAACTCAAGCAGGAGAAACAGGCGTTGCGCAAATCGGCGGAGCGAAAGATCGGGCAGGTCCTTCTCGCGCCGTATCGGCTGCCACAAAAGTTGATTCGAGAAGTGCGCAAACGTTGGCGCCCGCGCGAGGCCACTTACAGCCGTTCCGCCTCGGCGGCCGCGTATCAAAAATGGTTGGAGTATCACCGCACGAATGCTGCGGAAGCAGCCGCGATGCGGGACGAAGCGCGCGCTTTTGTTTATCAGCCGCTCATGAGCCTGATCACGCCGGTGTTCAATACGCCGACCCGCTGGTTGGAGGAAGCAGTCGAATCCGTCCTCAAGCAGGCTTATGAAAACTGGGAGCTGATATTAATCGATGACGGTTCGACGAATCCGGGGACGGTCGCGGCGCTACCCGAGATTGCTGGTCGCGATGGACGGATCGTCCTGTCCAAGCGGAATGAAAGCGGCGGCATTTCCATCGCGTCCAATGACGCGCTGACTCGCGCTCGCGGCGAATGGATTGCGTTATTCGATCATGACGATCTCCTAGAGCCCGACGCACTCTTTCACATGGTGAAAGTGTTGCAGCAAAAACCGAAGGTCGATCTGATTTACTCCGATGAGGATAAGCTGACTGAAGATGGTTTTGACGCGCCGTTATTTAAGCCGGATTGGTCGCCCGATTTTTTTCTATCCTACAATTACATTTGTCATTTCACAGCGATCCGGCGCGAGCTGGTAGAAAAGGTGGGAGGCTTTCGCCCCGAATTCGACGGGGCGCAGGATTACGATCTATTGTTACGGGTCGTCGAACAGACCGACCGCATTCATCATATTCCCCGCATTCTCTATCACTGGCGCAGAAGTGAGAGTTCAACTTCTGACAATATCCGAAGAAAACCGCAGGCGCTTGAAGCCGGCCGGCGGGCGATCGATGAACATCTGAAACGACGCGGCGAAGCCGGACATGTGGCGATTGACTGGCGAACCCATGCCTACTGGGTGAAACGTGATCTGACCACCTCCAAAAAAATTTCGATCATCATCGCCACGCGCGACCGCATCGGTCTCCTTTCGCGCTGCATCGAGAGCCTAACGAGTAAAACCAGCTATCAAAATTATGAAATTGTTGTGGTCGATAACGACAGCCAATCTGATGAGGCACGAGAATATTTTGCGCAATTGAAACACCGACTGTTGCATTACCACGGCCCGTTCAACTTTTCTGCGATTAACAATTTCGCAGTCGAGCAAACCGATAGTCCATGGCTCCTTTTTTTAAATAACGACGTGGAGGTGATCGACAGTGAATGGCTCACCGTGATGGCCGAACACGTTCAGCGGCCCGAGATCGGCGCCGTAGGAGCGAAACTTATTTATCCCAACGGAATGGTGCAGCATGCCGGAGTTGTGCTCGGCGTCGGCGGGATCGCCGATCACGCCTTCCGCGGATTTCCTGCGGACGCCCCCGGGGTTTGCCGGCAGTTGCAGGTGACGCGCAATTACGGTTCTGTCACCGGCGCCTGCTTGTTGACGCGGCGGGATGTTTTCGAAGAGGTCGGAGGCTTTGATGAAGAGCGTCTCCCAGTGACGTTCAACGATGTCGATCTTTGCCTCAAAATGCGGCGCGCTGGTTACCTGATTGTTTACACGCCCTTCGCAAGACTCTATCACCACGAATCGGCTTCGCGGCGACGCAGCTTCGAAGCACTCGAGACCGATGTGATTCGTGAGCGCTGGCCCGATCTGCTCGAGCGCGATCCGTATTATAATCCGAGTCTTTCGCGCGAGCGAGCGGACTTTTCGTTAGGCAAATAAGCGGGCGGTGAATCGAAGCGTATGACTGAAAGTAAGTCTAATCTCTGGCACGGCCTCACGTCGGAAGCGCGCAAGGCGCTCGGTTCTCGCGATTACGAGACGCGCTGTTGGGGCGATCGGATTTCAATGGAAGGAGTGGAGGCCGGGCTGCTGAGCGCCGCCGGTCGCGCGCATTCGGAGATCGGCGCTTCCTGGATTCCCGGAGTGGAGATATTCACCCGGACAATTCATCCGCAGCGGCATCGCGGTTTTTTCGGCGAATTCGTTCGGCGCGAAGAGGGAGTGCCCGCAACAATTGGTTTGTGGCCAAATCAATGGGCGGCGGCACGGATGTTCGCGCACACGGCCAAAGGGTTTCACATCCATCCGCCGAGCCTGCCAAAAGGAGTTGAACCAGCGGAGTGGTTTCGGCGCCTGTTCCTCAAGGAGCCGATCGATTATTCGCTGCGGAGATACGAAAGCGAGCAATGGGACGCGATGTTTTTCGTGCAGGGCATGGTCGAAATGATTTTACGGGAAGCGCGGTTGGGGTTGCCCCAGCGAACGATGCGTTTTTTTGTCGACGGCGATAATCATCGCAGCGCGAACAACGTTGCCGTGGTGATTCCGCCGGGCGTGGCGCATGCCATTCGTGTCGAAGGGTCGGAGGATGCGATCATGGTTTACGGGACGAGCACGCCATTTAATCCGGAATTTGAAGGACGAATTGCAAGTGACGTGGAAACGGCAATACTGCCAGAATCGTGGCAGCGCTTTTTGGCGGACGCGTCCGGCAAAAAGCCCGGCTAGTCCTTCGTTCCGGGATTGGATGCGATCCCCCCATCTCCGCTCGATGCCGTCGTGCTTCTCGTTTGTGATCAGCCCTTCCTTTCGGGCCACGTGATCGATGAATTGTTGGAGGCTTTGACCGATGAGAAATCAATCGCGGCTTGCGCCTACGCTGGCACGCTTGGAACACCAGCGGCTTTCGAGCGCTTTTACTTTGATAACCTGACCGGGCTACCCGATGACACGGGAGCGAAAGTTTTATTATGAAATATCATGATGCAGTCGTGTCGGTTCCCTTTCCGGCAGGAGCGCTGGGCGTCGATACGGCGATCGACTACGCGCAGTGGCAAAACGGCCGCGAGTGATGAAACGGCTGTACGATCCGACTATTCCCGAATTGATGGATCGGGCCCAGCCGATTTCGACTGAGCTAAAAACAGATCTGCATAACCTGCGAAAACTGAATCGTTACTTCGGAAGCTATCGTTTGATCCGACATTTTCTTCGCCGGTGGGTAAAAACCGGCGAACGTGTGCGGATGATTGATCTCGCGACCGGCGCGGGAGACATTCCCAGATTAATGGTCGATTACGCGCGCAAAGTGGACGCGAGCTTGCAGGTGGATGCGATCGATTTTCAATTGTCCACTTTGAAAATCGCGCGCGAATTAAGCCGCGATTATCCCGAGGTTTCTTTTCACTGCGCCGACGTTTTGACGTTCGGAGAGTCGCAAACCTACGATATCGTCTGCTGTTCGCTCGCGCTGCACCATTTCAGCGAGGAAGACGCCGTTCGTTTGCTACGTCACTGTCACGGATTATCGCGCCGCTTCGTTCTCGTTTCCGATCTCCGTCGCGGTTTGCTGGCGACGATCGGCGTTTATCTCCTCACCGCATTGATTTTTCGCGAAGAGATGACGCGCATCGATGCGAGGCTTTCCGCAGCACGCGCGTTTTCCTTTCGCGAAATGCATGAACTTGCAAGGCGGGCTGGCTGGCAAAGATTTCAGCATCGGCGGTTCCGATTTGCCCGTCAGGCGATCTGGATGGAAGCGCACTGATTCTCGTGAAAATTTTTTCCTCGGTTTCAGCAGCGAACGACCATGTGCGCTCGAGCACGAGACGTCGCGTGCTTGTGCCGACGATGGGAGCGCTGCACCAGGGTCATATCTCTCTCATTCGATTGGCGCGCAAAAAGGCCGGCGGAAATGGCGAAGTGGCGGTCAGCATTTTTGTGAATCCGCTGCAATTCGAGCCTGGCTCCGATTTCGATAAGTATCCAAGGCCGGCATTCGCTGATGAGGAGCTGTGCCGATCGGAAGGCGTGGATGTTCTTTTTCGACCGAAGGAGGATGAGATCTGCGCGATTGATCGTTCCGTTTTCGTGGAGGAGACGGCGCTGTCGAACACGCTCTGCGGCAGGTCGCGGCCTGGACATTTCCGGGGCGTTTGCACTGTCGTAGCAAAATTATTCCACATTCTCGCTCCGCATGCTGCCGTGTTCGGAGAGAAAGATTTTCAGCAACTCGCCATCATCCAGCGGATGGTGCGCGATCTGAATTTCCTCATCGAAATCATTGGTGCCCCCACCGTGCGCGAATCAGATGGACTTGCGCTCAGCTCGCGCAATCAATATCTCGATGCCGAAGAGCGCGCCCAAGCGCCAATTTTGCGCACGGCCTCATTGAAAGCTGCAGAACAAGTGCGAAGCGGCGAACTCTCCTCAGCAAAAATCGTCGAGCAGGTGCGGACGATGATTTCGAACACGAGCCGCGCGCGAATTGATTACATCGAACTGGTTAGTGCCGATGATTTTCAACCGCGGAAAGAAGTAAAGCGCAACTCCTTGCTCGCGGTCGCCGTCTTTTTCGGAAAGACTCGCCTGATCGATAATATTCTTCTCTGATGAAGGAATACGATTTCGTTGTCATCGGCAGCGGCATCGCGGGTCTCACGTTCGCGATCAAGGCCGCGAATCAGGGAAAGGTGGCGATAGTTACGAAGCGCAAGGGCGCCGATTCCAGCACCGCATGGGCGCAGGGTGGCGTGGCTTGCGTGACAAGCGACGAAGATTCTTTCGATCTGCACATTCGCGATACCCTCGAAGCGGGCGCCGGTTTGTGCGATCCGGGAACGGTGCAGGCGATCATCAAGGATGGGCCGCAACGAATTCGCGAACTCATTGAATTCGGTTTGCACTTCGACGAGCGAGATGTCTCCGGTCATCGCGAACTTGATCTGGGTCGGGAAGGCGGGCACTCGAAACGTCGCGTCCTCCATGTGCAGGATCTCACCGGTTACGAAATTGAGACGACATTGCTCCGTGAAGCCGAGCGATCACCGAACATTGATTTGCTCGAAAATCATATGGCCGTTGATCTGATCACGGCCGGTAAACTTGGTTACGCGACGGAGGATCGTTGCCTTGGAGCATATGTTCTCGATGAGAGATCAGGAGACGTTGAAACCATCCGCGCGGGTCGGCTCGTGCTCGCGACCGGCGGTTGCGGGAAAGTTTATCTTTACACGACGAATCCCGACATCGCGACCGGCGACGGCGTGGCGATTGCTTGGCGCGCCGGCGCGGTCATCGCGAATATGGAGTTCATCCAATTCCATCCGACCTGTCTTTTTCACGCGAAAGCGAAATCGTTTTTGATCTCGGAAGCTGTGCGCGGAGAAGGGGGAATCTTGCGTAACAACGATGGCCAGGATTTCATGGCGCGATATCATCCGCAGGGCTCGCTGGCGCCGCGCGACATCGTCGCTCGTGCAATTGACTCGGAGATTAAACGCTCGGGCGCGCAGTGCGTTTATCTGGATATCACGCACCAATCGCGCGAGTTTTTGCAGGAACGCTTTCCGCACATTTACGAGACCTGCCTGCAATTCGGCATCGACATGGCGAAACAGCCGATTCCGGTCGTGCCCGCGGCGCATTATCAGTGCGGGGGAGTGAAGACGAATCTTACCGGCGCGACCAGCCTGCCCGGACTTTACGCCATCGGCGAGGTCGCATGCACGGGATTGCATGGAGCAAACCGTCTTGCCAGTAATTCGCTGCTCGAAGGTTTGGTCGTCGCGCATCGCGCTTGTGAAGCGCTCGTCCGCGAAGGACGGCCACCACATCCAGCCGGTTCTTTCGCTTTGCCGGAATGGCAGTCCGGCAATGTGCAGAACGTCGATGAACTGGTCGTGATCTATCACAATTGGGACGAGATCCGGCGTCTGATGTGGGACTATGTCGGGATCGTGCGCACAGACAAACGGCTGCAACGGGCAAGCGCGCGCCTGCGCAATCTCCAGCGGGAAATCCGCGAGTTTTACTGGAACTTCAAAATCACGGTCGATCTGCTCGAGCTGCGCAATCTCGCCACCGTGGCCGCACTCATCGTCGATTCCGCCTTAAGCCGCAAAGAAAGCCGCGGTTTACATTACACTTTGGACTATCCGGAGCTGGACGATCGGCGATTCCAACACCCCACGCTCTTGAGCCGAATCTAGGCACTGAAATAGATCGTGCTCAATGATCCTGTGGCCTGTTTATTTTCGCGGCCTGGGGGAATGAGCTTGCCTGAGAGTGAATATGAGATAAAAAGCGAGTGCGACAGTTTAACGTCGATGGCAGCCAGAAAATTTCTTTTAACTTTTGTTTTGGCGTTGAGCGGCGTCACCGCGCGGGGCCAATCGCCCTATGAAAGTACCGCGGACTTCGCGAAGTACGCGATGCAATTGCGATCGCAAGCGCTCTCAAAAGTGGAGCCGCAGGTGTTTGTCCCGACCACATCGCACACGGCGTCGTCGCGCTTTCCGTGGAAAACAGACATCATCACGACCGTGTTTTGGGTGGGCGAACTGCCCACCGCGAACAATCCCGTTCCTAATCACAAGAGTTCATGGGACCCGGATTGGACACGGAGTTACGGTGGCTTCGACGACCCTAATTCATCAGGAAGACGCGATTACATTCCAGTCCGGTTCATTCCGCGACAAAACCCATTTTACTGCGCGTTACCGTACAACGACGTGACGCACGGCCAGACCAAACCGGAAGCGCCGCTTGTTATTCCATGGTTCCGGCAAGCCTTTCAGCAGCGGGGGCACTCCGTCTGCAAGGATCGCTGGGTCGCGATTCGCAAAGGCAATCGCACTTGCTATGCGCAATGGGAAGATTGCGGGCCATTTCGAACCGATCATTACCAATACGTTTTTCAAAATGAGCGTCCGAAGATGAATTTAAACCATGGCGCCGGTTTGGATGTTTCCCCCGCGGTGCGGGATTACCTCGGTCTGGCAGCGACATCTCTGACCGACTGGCAATTTGTCGAAGTGCGCGAGGTGCCGCCGGGCCCGTGGCGGAACTACGGCGATAACAATCACTTTGTCATCGCGCGGCGACAGACGGACGAGCGCCTTGCGGAAAAAACGTCCGCGAAAACAAAGAAATGACGCCCGCCTCTCCTGGCGGTTGTTGGCTGCCGATTCTTCAGCCCGTCGCGGTTTGCCTGATAAGCTGCGCAAAGGTCTTTTCCAGTTCCCCGACGCGCTTCAAAAGCGGATCATAGCGTTTGCGCTCGGATGCGCAGAATGCTTCCAACGGTTGGAAAACACCGCTGATCTCGATGTAAAAAAGATCGATCGCATGGTGGAGATGTTGATCGATCACATGCGAGAGATCGGTGCGTTTTGATTCCATTTGCCGATGATATTCGGCCAGAATCTTCCGACGTCGTCCAAACGCAATGAAAGTTCCAATTACCGCCGCTGAAGCGGCCACAATGCCGGTTACATCAGCGACCGCAGCGCTGCTCATCGCTGCGATGAAGGTGACAATGCCACCGGCC
>JBDUDH010000064.1:0-12965 GCA_040003015.1 Verrucomicrobiota bacterium
TTGCGTCTGCATCGTCCATCTCGCCCAGGTTGCGCGGATTTCGGACGGCTTCTTCGATGCGTGTCTGCAATTGCGAGTCTTCGTTCATTCGTAACTATTCCAGATGATAACGCGGCGAGGAAGAATCGACTTCCGCGCTCCAGGCATCGATGCCGCCTCGCAGGCATTTGATCTGTTCGAAACCGTGACCATGGAAAAATGCAGTCGCATCCATGCTGCGATCGCCTTTGTGATCGTAAATAACAAAAAGATTTGTGCGCGACCAATTCCCCAAAATCTGCTGCATCAAGTCCTGGGTAAAAAGTTGCGCGCCGTTTATTTTCACGGCCTCAAATTCCTCGCGCGTGCGGATGTCGAGCAAGTGAATGATTTCTCCCGCTGCGATCCGATCGGCCAGCTCGCGTGGTTCGATTTGCGTCGCGCGATCAGCTTCATCGCTCGCCAAAATATGCTCGGCCACTTCATCGGCGTTGAGATTGTCATTGCGCGCGCAAACGCCGGCCAGCGTTTCCTCCGGGCTGAACCCGCAACTGCTGCAACCGCCGATGTGATACTTGCGGAAGAGTGCTCGTTGCGCGCCGGGATAGCGCTCGAGCAGCTCGCGCATCGTGATGCCTGGTTCGATTGCCGTGGTGGAAATCATGCCGGCTGAACCTAAGTGCCGGCCACTAAACTGCAAGCTGCAGCGCTACAACTTTTCGGGCGCGCCAAGGAGTTCGATGATGCGTTTCATCAATCGTCCAGCCCCGCCGCCATCCAGGCTGCGATGATCGAAGCTGAGCGTGATCTGCGCTTCGGTCACAGGCAGGAATTGTCCTGTTTCCTCATCCCACGACGGAACTTTTTTCCCAACGCCGAGGCCGAGCAACAACGTCTGATCGGGAAGCGGAATCGGCGTGCCCCATTCAATGCCAAAAGTGCCGAAGTTTGAAACCGCGGCGATGCCGCCGCTCGTGATGTCCGGAGCCAGTCGGCGCTGGCGCGCGAGCCCGACCAGCTCGCTGTAGCGCTTCGTCAAATCACCGAGCGAGGTTTTGTCAGCCGCGCGAATAACCGGAACCATGATTCCATCCTCTGCCTCCACCGCGACTCCGACGTCGATCGAACCCGGTAATACGATTTGCGTACCGATCAATCGCGCAGCCGCGGATGGATTTTCCGCCAGCGCAAGCGCGAGCGCGCGCAATGCGTAAAGCGCAGGACCTGGTTTTGGATCGCGCTTCTTGCGATCCTGCAGCACCGGATCGAGACAGACGGATGCCCCAATCGTGGCGAGCGGCCGCGTCCAGCTCCGGCGCATCGCGTCAGCGACACCGGTCCGAATTGCCGAGGCCGACGAAGCCGACTTTTCATCGATGTGGGAAAGGAAATTTTCCAGGTCTTTGATCGTGACGCGGTTCCCGGCGCCGGAACCGAGGATGCCTGCGAGATCGGCGTTGGTTAACTGCAGTTCGCTCATGCGCGCACGAACGCGTGGCGAAAGATAACCGGCGCCTTTCGTACCGGCCGGCACCGGCAAACCGCCGCCCACTACTGCTCCGTTCGTTTTTTGTTCGCGGGCGACGACCGTCCGCGCTTCTATGCGTCCGGGCACTTCCGCAGCCACGCTTTCCGCTGGAGGTTCCGGTGCGTTCTTTGTGAATTTGGCCGCGTCTTTTTCGCTGCCTTCCACATAACCGAGGACGGCGCCGATCGGATAAGTTTCCTTCACCTGCGCAATCATCTCTTTGATTTCACCAGCGCAGGGAGTGGTCACGCTCATGACCGCTTTGTTCGTTTCGACTTCGATGATTTCCTGATCAGCGACGACCTTGTCACCCAGCTGAACTTTGAGCGCGACAACAGTGGCTTCAGCGATCGATTCGCCAAGCTGCGGCATAATAATTGGCACCTGCGGCATATTTTTTATTCGCGAAGAAGTTGTCGGGCTCGCGCGACGATCGCTTTCGCGCTCGGACGATGCGCTGACCAAAGATTGGGATGGTACGGAATGGGGGTGTCTTTCGCATTGATGCGCGCGGGCGGCGCATCGAGCAGATGAAAGCCTTCGCTCGCGACGCGCGCGATCACTTCCGCCGTCGCCCCACCCCAGGGAAAGGATTCGCCGACACACAACAGCCGTCCGGTCCGCGCGACGGAAGCGAGCACGGTATCGGTGTCCATTGGTTTGACCGTTCGCAGGTCAACCACTTCTATTTCAAAACCTTCGTTGACCATTTCCGCCGCGGCCATCAGCGCTTCCTGTACCATCGCGCTGTAGGCAACGATCGTCAGATCGCGCCCTGCACGGGCAATGCGCGCTTTGCCGATTGCGAGCGATTCGGTCGGCAATTTGTCGGCTTTCAGGTGGTAATAAAGATATTTGTGTTCGCAGAAAACGACCGGATCATCAATCGCGACCGCATCAAGCAACATCGAGTAGGCGTCCTCCACCGTGGCCGGTGTCATGACCACGAGGCCGGGGTAGTGTGCGTAGAGCGATTCCATGCTTTGGCTGTGAAACGGACCGCTGCCTTTCGTGCCGCCCGAAGGCAAACGAATCGTGATCGGACACGGGACCTTTGTTCGCCAATAGAGCGTTCCCGCGTTGTTCAAAATCTGATTCAGCGCAATGCTCGAAAAATCCGCGAACTGCATTTCCACGATCGGCCGCATCCCTTCAATCGCCGCGCCGATTGCCGTGCCGACCATCGCGTCTTCGCTGATCGGGGTGTCGAGCACGCGACCGGGAAATTCTTTCGCGAGGCCTTTTGTCGCTTTGAACGCGCCGCCGAACGCGCCCACATCCTGTCCGTAGATGAAGACGCGATCGTCTTCTTTCAATGCGCGCGCCTGTGCTTCGCGGATCGCTTCGAGATAAGTGATGCTCATACGGGCTGGTCGATAAGATGATGCGTGCTAATCGCGCACCAATCTTCGCTTTGCTCATCGGGCGCAGCTTCCTTTTGGGCCGTCGAAATTGCGGCTTCTACGTCGACTGCTGCCTCGTCGCGCCATTGTTTCAACGTTTCGCGATCGGCAAGATTTTTTTCGAGAATCAATTCTTCACTTCGCTGCATGCAATCCTGTGCGAAAGGCTCGCGCCGAATTTCGGCCGTGACGTAACTAGCATCGTCGTGTTCGCCGTGTCCGGCCAGCCGCAGGCATTCCGCGACGACGAACTGCGGTGGCCGGCCCGCGCGCGCGCGTTTTACCGAGCCGCCGATCACATCGAGACACGCCGCCAGATCCGTTCCGTCCACCGAATAACCTTCGAAGCCGTACGCCTTCGCGCGATCCTTTAGGTCATGACAGGCGAACTCGCGTTCGTTTGGAGTCGAATAAGCGTAATGATTGTTCGTCGCGATCACCACGAGGGGAACTTGTTCGACCGCGGCGATGTTCATTCCTTCGTGCCAGGCCCCGGCCGACATTCCGCCTTCGCCGATAGTCGTTAGGCCAATGAAGTTCTTTTCGCCCTTGAAACGTTTCGCCATGAGCGCGCCCACCGTCACCGAAACCATTGCGCCGAGATGGCTGATCATCGCCATGTAACCTTCGCCCGGACGGCCGCGATGAATGTTGCCGTCGCGCCCGTGCATCGGACCCTCGCGCGAACCCAGGTAAGTGCGCGCGACATCCAAAATCGGCTCGCCAAAAGCGAATCGTCCCGCCTGATCGCGAATCAACGGCGCGAAGATATCGCCTGGTTGCAAAAAAAACGCGCTGGCGGCGCTGACCGATTCCTGGCCGCGCCCGACATAAACGCCGCCGGTAATTAGCCCGCCACGATAAAGACTGGCCAGCTTTTCCTCAAACACGCGCGCGAGCAACATCCAGCGAAAAGCGGTGAGATATTGTTCTGGCGGTATTGCTTTCGCCGCGATTGAGCTGCCGCGTTCCGCCGTTTGAAGCATCGCACGATTTTAGCCAGCAACCGGCGCCGCGCCAAAATGTTTTTTACGGCGGCGGGTGCCCTCGAAATGGTCAGTGCAAAAGCAATGTCATCCCGAGCGTTGCGAAAGACCCTCGCAAATCACGACCGACAGCGTTTCTTCAGAGACGTCGGCTATTGCTTGCGAAGTTCCTCGCGTTCGCTCGGGATGACAGCCAGAATCGGCGTCTAACGAGTCACGGCGAAGCTTTCTTCGCGTTCGGTCCTTCCATCACCGGGCAGCGGAAGTTGTTCGGGTGCCGATTGGTGCTTGTTTTTCGCCGGCGTCGGTGGAGCGGTGGCACTTTCGGCGCGAGGCTCGGTCAGTTTCATTCCGACCAATTTGCTGATGCCGCGCTCTTCCATGGTCACGCCGTAGAGGATATCGGCTTTGGCGATCGTGCGTTTGTTATGCGTGATAATGATGAATTGACTCTGGCTGACGAACCTCTCCAGCACGTGGATGAACTGGTTGATGTTGCTCTCATCGAGGGACGCATCCATCTCATCGAGCACGCAAAAAGGACTCGGCCGCACCATGTAGATCGCGAAAAGCAGCGCGACTGCGGTCATCGTCCGTTCGCCGCCGGAAAGCAGCGAGACGCTTTGAAGTTGTTTGCCCGGTGGCTTCGCCGTGATCTCGATCCCGCACTCGAGCGGATCATTTTCATCGAGTAACAACAAATCCGCCCGGCCACCGCCGAAAAGTTCGGCGAACATCTCGCGAAAATTGTTTCGCACCTGCGCGAATGTCTCCGCGAACAGTTTTCGCGTCGTGTCGTTGATGCGCGCGATCACGTCGAGCAATTCGCGGCGTGACGTGGTCAAATCGTTGTTTTGTGTTTCGAGGAAACGGTGGCGTTCTTCGAGCTCGTCGTATTCCTGGACCGCGTCGAGATTGACCGGCCCCATGCTGTCGAGCTGACGGGTGAACTCCGCGATGATTTGTGCGAGCTCGGATTCGTGGTGGATCGCGCTCTCCGAGCGGGATGTTAAACCCGACGCGGCTTCGCCGAGCGACGGAGCGCTCGATCCACCTTCGCGGCGTTTCAATTGCGCGTTCAGCGTTTTTTGAAACGCGAAATGATCCGCTTTAAACTCACGCAGATCGACCTGATAGCGGCGTCTGACATGTTCCGCCAGGTTTTCGATTTGGAGCTGCAATTGAGTTTGGCGGACCTCCTGTTTGCCGCGGAGATCGCGCAGATCATTGAGCGAATTCCGGGTGCCGCGCAGTTCGGTTTCCAACGCGGCCACGGCGCTGTGCCGTTGCGTTCGCTGCTCCGCGATCGAGGCGACATTTTTCTCTGCCGCCGCGCCCTGTTCGCTTTGCGTTTCAATCGCAGTTTCAGCCGAATTAGTTTCCTCCCTCTGGCGCGCGAGACGGACTTCATACGTCGCGATATCGGCGCGGCGAGCGGCAATCATTTCCGCGAGTTCGGCCTCGCGCGCGGCCATCGGGGCGCGCTGACTAACGAGATTTTCGTGGCGCTGACGCTCGGTTGCGACGGTGAGCCGGAGATCGTTGAGCATCTCGCTCGCATGCTCTTCATTCTGCTGCGCGGTTTCGCGCGCGTTGTCGGCGGCGGTTTGTTGCGACTGCTGCTCGGCCTGCGCCTTTCGATGCGCGGCCAGCTCTTCCTCGAGCCCGGTCACTTTATCGTCCGCAATCCGGATCTGTTGCTCCAGGGTTGTGAGTTCCGTGCTGAGTTGTTCCAGTTTTCGTTCTGCATCCGCCAACGCGCGTTCCGAAAGTTGGATCTGGCCGTTTGCCGTGGCATGAGCCAGCAGCGCCGCACGATGGCGGCCGTGCGCTTCTTCCAGACGCTGCGCGGCTGATTCGAGCTCCGTTTGTAACACAATGTTTTTTTTCAGCAGTCCGCGGCGTTTTTCTTCCAATTTTTCCCGATCCTGAACGAGTGAATCGATGCGCGATTTTCGTTCCAGAAGCGAGTCGCTTTCCGCGCTGGCGGCTCCGCCGAAAACGATTCCCTCGAAGGAAACAAACTCGCCGGAAAGGGTCGCGAGTTTCAAATGAGATGCGCGCGCCTTGAGTTGCAGCGCGGCGTCGAGATCGCGAACGATAACGACATCCGCGAGCAGATGCGCGACGATCGCCTGCAATTCTTCTGGCCCGTGCACCTTGTCGATGGCCCAGGCGAGCGCGCCTTCGGGCAGGACCGACGATTTCTGGCCCGGCGCCGCCGGCGCCAAATCCGGAACAGCCAGCGCGGCCTGCCCGAGCTTGTTGCTATTCAGGGTGGCAACGATTTCCGCTGCCAGCTTTGCATCTTGCAAAACGACCGCGTGCATCGTTCGGCCGAAAGCCGCCTCGATCGCCGGGATAAATTCACGATCAACTTCGAGTTTCGAAACGAGCGCGCCTGCGATTGCAGGGCGAATGCGATCCGGATCCTGCAATCCTTTTAACACCGCCTGAGAGCCCTGGGTCAGGCCTTCGCCTTCCTCATTCAATTGTCGCAAGACTTCGAGACGCGATTCCTTTTCGGCGATCAATCGTTCCACGGCGACCAGGCTTTTTTCCCCTTCTGCCGCAGCTTGTCGATAACGCTGCAAGTCGGTCTCGGCCGTCTGCGATTCCGCCCGCAATTGCTCGACAGACTGTTGTTCCTGTTCGCCGGAGACACGGGAGTTGGCCAGACGCGTGCGTGCGTCGTCGCGCGTGCGACTGCCTTCCTCGATTAATTGGCGAAGATCGGCAATCCGGCCAGTTGTCGCTTCGCGGCGCGCGGCGATTCCGTTCAATTCCTCCTGCGCCGCGGCGATTTTATTTTCCGTTTTCCCGAAGGCGAGTCGCAGTGTTTGCCGTTCATCTTCGCGTGCCGCGCGTTCGCGGCGAAAATGCGCCGCTTTTTCCGTCCATTCCGCCAGCTCGGTTTCTTTTGCCCGAAGCAGCCGATCGGTCTTTTCAATCAGCGCATCGACCTCCTGCAATTGCGTCGCTTGCTGACTGCGCTTCGCTTCCGCCGCAGCGATATCGCTTTGGTAGCGCGCGATCAGTTCCTCGAATTCCTCCCTCCGCTGCCAGTTGAATTCAATCAGGCTACGGTGGTTTGCGATCTCACTTTGCAACCGCTGAACCTCGGCCCGCGCATCGCCGATCCGATCATCGATTTCATCGAGTTCGAGCCGCTGTGCGGCGAGAAGATTCTCGCTCGTCTCGATCCTGGCCTGGGTTTCCTGTTCCGCTTCGCTCAAGCGCGCGATTTCTTCGCGGCAACCTGCGAGTTGTGCCTCGAGCTGATCGAGCTGACGCCGCGAATGATGCGTATCGAGAATTTGCAGATCGGCCATTAATGCCTGATAACGGCGAGCCTTCCCTGCTTGCCGCTGGAGCGAACCGATCTGCCGTTTTACTTCCTTAATGATGTCGCCGAGCCGAAGCAGATTTGCTTCGGTCGCTTCCAGTTTGCGAAGTGCCTCGCGTTTTTGGCTTTTGTATTTGGTGATCCCCGCCGCTTCTTCGAAAATGGTGCGCCGATCTTCCGGACGTGAGCTGAGAATCAAGTCGATTTTCCCCTGCTCCATCATGGAGTAGGCGCTGCGGCCCACGCCGGTGTCAGCGAAAAGACTGTTAATGTCGCGCAGCCGGCATGGCGCCTTATTGAGGAAATATTCCGATTGCCCGTCGCGATAAACGCGACGCGTCACGCGCACGTCGTGCCAGTCGATGCCCAGTTCCTCCGCGCAATCGCTAAAGGTGAGTGAGACCTCGGCGATGCCTACCGGTTTGCGGGTATCGGTCCCATTGAAAATCACATCGGCCATTTCGCCGCCGCGCAATGCCTTGGCCGATTGCTCGCCGAGCACCCAGCGAACCGCGTCGAGCACATTGGATTTCCCGCAGCCATTCGGACCGACGATTGCGGTCACGCCTTCATGGAAATTAAAAACGGTTTTATCGGCGAACGATTTGAAGCCGAAAAGCTCTAGCGATTGAAGATGCATGTCGCAGGGCCGGCAGACTCCGGTTCGACGTTAAATACAACGCGCCAACGACGGTGACAAGCGGCTTTTCCTACAATTTGAAGCGGTGTGAGCAGGTCACGTCTACCGGATATTGGGGTCGAGTTAGATAACTCGTCCCACAAAAAGCTGCCGGACAAAAAATAATCCAGATGCGATAACGAGACAAGCGCCCGTTACGGCAAACTCCTTGATTGTCGCATGCGCAAGGATCCATACGCTCACGACGATCGCGAAAACGGGAATGATGTGCGCGCCAGGAAAGTGAAATGGTGCACCATCAGACTGCACGTTGCGTCTCATCAATTCCAACGCTGCGGCACAACAAAGAACGTAGAGCAACAAAACCGCAACGTTCGCGAGAATGGCGAGCTGCTGAAATGTCGAGCTGAGCGAGAGCACAAACACAATCGCGCAATAGGAAATGATTGCCATGTCCGGTGTGTGAAAGCGCGGATGGATGTGCGCAAACCAGGCAGGTAACACGCCGTCGCGTCCGAAAGCGAAAATCACCCGCGGCGAACTAAGTACGTCGCTCGTAACAAAGCCGAACGCCGAAATCGTTGCACCAACCAGCAGCAAGGTTCGTCCGGCGTCCCCCAGAAATCGCGCCGCGGCTTCAGCCAGGGGCGTCGCGGGATGATTGGCCAACTCGTCGCCGAGAATTCCCTGCGCGACTAACTGGATTAGAACGTAAAGGATGGTCGTGATCGTCAGCGATGTGTAAATCGCGCGCGGCACAGTGCGAGCGGGATTTTTCACTTCGCCACTCGGTACGAGGGCGACTTCGATTCCCGCGAAAGCGAAGATCAAAAGCAACACACCATCACCAAGAGGCTTTGCTTCCGGCCAACCGGGCCAGGCAATCTCGGCTGGCCGAATAAAAAAAATCCCGACGACAACAAAGACGATGAGCGGAAGGAGTTTGGCGATTGTAACCGCGCCGACCGCGCGCGCGCCTTCTCGTACGCCGCGAATGTTGATCCATGCGAGCGAACTCAGGACCAGCAAAACCACGATGAAATGCCCGACGCTGGTGGCAAATATCGGCGCGGCCGCACCGACTGTCGCGGCAAATACACTGATCACACCGGAGACACTGAGAATCGCAGTAAGAAAAAAAAGAATTCCCGCCAGGAATCCGACATAACGGCCGAACGCGACCTCGACGTAGGCATAAAGGCCGCCGGTCAGTGAAACGCGACTGCCTGCGATCGCAAACGATGTCACAACCAACGCCATGACGATCGCGCAGACGAGAAAAGCGAACGGAGATGCGGCGCCAAGCTTAGTCGCGACCAGCGCCGGCAAAACGAAAATGCCGGCGCCAATCGTGGTATTTACGATATTGGCCGCGAGGCCCGGAACACCCAGCGCGCGGATCAACTTGTCGTCTTGCTGCGAAGAAACCGGTGCCGGCATCCAGCCCAACGTGCGGGATATCCGAGATCGAGACAAGTTTGATTAAAGGCGATTCATCTGCACCGACTGGAATTCGGACAACGAACAAGTAGGCCGCGACGATCCCGTCGCGGCAGCGACTAGGAAAAGTTTGCGAATCGTTTTTCTTGCCGCGTGTGTTCCCAAGTTTGCCATTTCCGGATGTTCGGGAATGTGAATCAATCTTTCATCGCTCGACCGAACATCCCGGCCTTGGGAGCCCCGAACAATTTACACCCAGAACTGCGCTGAAGTTCAATACCCCGCGGCCTGACCGTCCTTGCGGCTTTCGCTCGCGCCATAATACACACCTTGTTTCTCCTCGCGCATGATCGCCTGGTATCCGCCATAACCGCCAACATCGTAGCGCACGTTGTGTCCCATTTTGATCAATTCGCGCGCGCTTTCGTAAGGGACGCCACTTTCGAATTCAACATAACCGCCATCGGTCATCTTCTCGCCGGTTGGCTCGGAACTGCCTTCGTGCTGCCAGCGCGAAGCGTCACCGGTTTCTTGAAGGTTCATTCCGAAATCGATCAAGTTGCACAGGATCTGAACGTGCCCTTGCGGCTGCATTCCGCCGCCCATCACTCCGAAGCTCAGCCAGGGTTTGCCGTTTTTCATCACGAACGCCGGGATGATCGTATGGAACGGCCGCTTGCCGGGCGCATAAACATTCGCGCTGCCCGGCTCCATATTAAAGAGCTCGCCGCGATCCTGAAACCCGAAGCCGAGACCAGGCACCACCACGCCGCTGCCCATGCCGCGATAATTACTCTGAATGAGGCTTACCATATTGCCTTCGTTGTCGGCGGTGGTCAGATAAATCGTGTCACCGTGATCGAGCGCGGGATTGCCTGCATCGTAGCTTTTCGCGGCGTGATGCAGATTGATCAATTTGCGCCGCTGCTCCGCATATTTTTTTGAGAGTAATTCCGCGACAGGAATTTTTGCGAAGGCGGGATCGGCGTAAAATTTCGCGCGGTCTTCAAACGCGAGCTTTTTCGCTTCGATCATTGCGTGCAGCGCTGCCGGACTGTTGTAACCCATCGCGTGCAGATCAAAGCCTTCAAGAATGTTTAACATCTGCAACGCCGCTAATCCCTGGCCATTTGGCGGGAGTTCGAAAACGTCGTAACCGCGATAGTTCGTGCTGATCGGATCGACCCAGGTGGAAGTGTGTTTTTCGAAATCGACTTTGCGTAGATATCCGCCATTCGCCGCGAAAAATTTGTCGATCTGGTCCGCGATTTCGCCTTTGTAAAAAACGTCGCGTCCTTGATCCGCAAGCAATTGAAGAGTGTGCGCGAGCGCCGGATTCCGAAAGATTTCTCCCTTCGCTGGCGCCCGACCGTCAATCGTGAACGTTTGCAAAAATGCGCCTGGTTGCGACTTCAGAATCGGCACGCTCCGGTCCCAATAGTAGGCGATCAGTTCGGAAACCGGGAAACCTTCCGTTGCATAGGTAATGGCCGGCTGCAGCACCTGTTTCATCGGCAATTTTCCGAACTTCTTGTGCAGCTCGAACCAGCCGTCGACGCATCCCGGCACGGAGATGGGCAGCATTCCAAACGGCGGGATCGTCGTGCGTTTGAGCTTAGTCAGCTCGGCGTGCATTTGGTCGTAACTCAGACCAACTGGGGCGCGCCCGCTCGCATTCAGGCCGTAAAGTTTTTTCGTGTTCGCGTCATAGACGATCGCAAAAAGATCGCCGCCCATGCCATTGCTTACCGGCTCCATCAAACCGAGCGCGGCGTTCGCGGCGATCGCTGCATCCACCGCGCTGCCGCCGGATTTTAGAATTTCAATTCCGATTTGCGTAGTCAGCGGCACGCTCGTGCAGACCATTCCGTGCCTGGCGATTACTTCCGAGCGTGTCGCGAAAGCCTTGCCGGTCACGCGATCGATTTGCGCGAGTGCAGAAGGCGAAACGAAGAGAAGCGAAAAGAAAGCGGAGCGAAAGGCGAGGTTCATGTCCGATGTTATCACTTCTTGTCATTCCGGGCGAAGCGGGGAGACCTCCGCCGCCTCTTTCACCGTCGTTCGCGCGCCGCCGAACTCGGGATGACAAGCAAATGGATGCGCACTAAATTCCGGCCAATGCGTCCATCTCACCTCGAAGATTTTTACTCCTTCCTCCGGTTCCCGAGCATTTCCACCGATGACGCCTATGTCGAGAAACTCAGTGATTGCGCGCATTGGCTGGTGACAAAACTAAATGGCATCGGCCTCACCGCTCAGCTTGTCCGGACGCCGCGCCATCCGGTGGTTTGGGCAAAAAACAAACATCAAGCCGGTCGCCGAACGGTCTTGATTTACGGCCATTACGATGTGCAGCCGGCCGATCCACTGGATCTCTGGGATTCGCCGCCTTTCGAGCCAGTGCTCAAAGACGGCTACGTTTTTGCGCGCGGTGCGACCGACAATAAGGGACAAATTCTTTCGCACATTCTCGGCGTTCAAGAAACGATCGAGCAGGATGGCGAATTGCCGGTGAATCTGCATCTCGTCGTGGAAGGCGAAGAAGAAATCGGCAGTCCAAATCTTGTTAATTTTCTCCAGCAGAATCGCGAGGCGTTGAAATGCGACGTCGTGGCGGTTTCCGACACCGGCATGATCGCGCGTGGTGTGCCGACATTAAGTTATGGTTTGCGCGGCGTCGCCGCTCTCAATTTAAAGGTAACAGGACCGAAGCTCGACCTGCACTCGGGCGTGTTCGGAGGTGCGGTGGCGAATCCGATCACGGCGCTCGCTCAGTTGCTCGCGACTTTGCACGATCGCGAAGGCCGCGTCGCCATCCCGGGGTTCTACGATCAGGTTACGCCAATGCAAGATTGGGAACGGGAGGCGTGGAAGAAGCTGCCCATCGCGGCGGATGACGCGATCTTGAAAGAAACCGGCGCCAAAAGACTTTTCGGCGAAGCCGGATACAGCACACTCGAACGGCTTTGGGCGCGGCCGACCGCGGAACTGAATGGGATCGGCGGCGGTTATCAGGGCCCGGGCTCGAAAACGGTTATCCCGAGCTATGCTTTCGCAAAGATCACGTTCCGACTCGTTCCGAATCAAAAAGCCGACGAGATCATTCCATTGGCAAAAGAGCACCTGCAGAAAAATTTGCCCGCAGGCATAACGCTGGACTTCGAAGGCGGCCACAGCGGCGCCTGGTATCTGACCGACCCGCATGCCGTCTATGGCCAAGCAGCCCAGCGCGCATTACGCAAAGCGTTCGATCGCGAACCAGCTTTGATTCGCGAAGGCGGCAGCATTCCGATCACAACTGATTTTCGCAATGTCCTGGGCGTCGAGACGCTCCTTTTGGGACTTGCGCTCCCCAATTGCCGTGCGCATTCGCCTAACGAGAATTTTCCGCTCGAAAATCTCGAGGCCGGCATCCGGTTGAACAAAGCGATCCTGCACGAGCTGGCGACTTAACCGGAGATTTGTCGTTTGCGCTTCATTCTGCTGGTCGCGCTGTTTCTCCCCGCTTCACCATCAATCCGAGCGGAGGAGGAATCGTTCGGAGAGAAAATTAAGCAATTCTTCCAGGTTACTCCAACGCCAACTCCCGCGCGGAAGCATCATAAGCGAACAACAAACAAAAGTTCGCCGACTCCGTCGCCCA
>JBDUDH010000123.1:0-3830 GCA_040003015.1 Verrucomicrobiota bacterium
TGGTAATGTAAGTCGGCTGTTGCGGCGCTCGCGGACTATAGCTCCAGCGCATGTTGCGTCTGCGTCCTTCCCGTTTCATTGTGCAGAATGACGACAGAGAAAGCCACATTCGGCGCGGGATGTTTCTGGGGAGTGGAAGCGACATTTCGCCAGGTTAAAGGCGTGACCTCGGCCACCGTCGGATATGCCGGAGGAACGACAGAAAACCCGACTTACGAAGATGTTTGTGCCCACGAAACCGGTCATGCGGAGGTGGTGCAGGTGGAGTTCGATCCTGCGCAAGTTTCGTATGAGAAACTACTGGAAGTTTTCTGGACGAATCACGATCCGACGACGCGGGATCGGCAAGGTCCGGACGTTGGCAGTCAATATCGCTCAGTCGTTTTTTATCACACGCCCGAGCAGCAGCGAGCCGCGGAAGAGTTCAAATCCAAGCTGGATCAGGGTAATCATTTTAGTCGCCCTATCGTTACGCAAATCGAGCCGTCGCCCGCATTTTATCAAGCTGAGGAATATCATCAGCAATATCTCGCCAAACGCGGCCGCGCCCAATGTGCGGTCTAACTCGCGCCGTTCCGCATGACTTGCGAGGTCATCCGCACAGAGAATTTCGTTTCCGACGCCGCCGAGTTCATCCTGCGGCAGGCACGTGCGGCCTTGGCGGAGCGGGACGAATTTCGCCTGGCACTCTCCGGGGGGAATACGCCGCGCCCGGTCTATTCGGAGTTCGCCCGGGTCGCGCATGATCTTCCGTGGGAGCAGGCGCTCTTCACCTTCGGCGATGAACGATGCGTGCCACCGGAGCACGCGGAGAGCAATTTCCGAATGGCCCGCGAATCACTTTTCGCGCCGCTCTCGTTGCCGGAGAAAACGATTTTGCGAATGCGCGGCGAAATTGATCCACAGCCGGCATCGCAGGAGTACGAGGACCAGCTCAATCTTCTCGCTACGCAACGCGGTGAATCCATTTATCGGCACGATCTGGTTCTGCTCGGCTTGGGCGACGACGGCCATACGGCTTCGCTTTTTCCGGGGACCGCGGCGTTGGCCGAACAGACGCGCAAAGTTGTGGCAAACTTTGTGCCGAAGTTCAACGCCTGGCGGCTGACCATGACTTTGCCGATGATCAATCAGGCGCGGCATATTTGTTTCCTCGTCAACAGCAACAAGCACGCGGCTTTGATCGAGCGCGTTCTCGCCGGCGACCACTCATTCCCTGCGAGCCACGTGAAGCCGGCTAATGGCGGGTTGACCTGGATTTTGGGTGAGCCCAAAGCGAAGGCTTAGCATCCGTCGATCTCTGCTCTGATGAACAAAATGCGCTCCGTCATTGTAACGGGCTCGGCCGGATTGATCGGCTCAGAGACGGTAAAGCATTTCGCGAAGGAAGGGTTTCGGATTCTCGGCCTCGATAACGACATGCGGAAGCAATTCTTTGGCGCAGAAGCTTCGACGCGCAAAACTCGCGATGAGTTGGTGGCGAACGTCCGCGATTACAAGCATCACGAGATCGACATTCGCGATGCGCCCGCGGTGACGGAATTGTTCCACCAAAACGCACACACGATCGCGGCCGTCGTGCATACGGCCTCTCAGCCCTCGCATGATTGGGCGGCGCGCGATCCGCAAATGGATTTTTCGATCAACGCTAACGGCACGCTCAACCTCCTGGAAGCGGCGAGAAAATTTTGTCCGGAAGCGCCATTCATTTTTACGTCGACGAATAAAGTTTACGGCGACACGCCGAATCATTTGCCGCTTCGGGAATTGCCGCTTCGCTGGGAAATCGAACGCGGGCACGAATATGAGCCGGGAATTTCCGAGACAATGAGCATCGACCACACGAAGCACTCGCTTTTCGGCGCGTCAAAGACCGCCGCCGACATTCTCGTGCAGGAATATGGTCGTTACTTCGGAATGCCGACCGCCTGTTTTCGCGGCGGCTGTCTTACCGGGCCGGCGCACGCGGGCACCGAGCTGCATGGTTTTCTTTCCTATCTGATGATTTGCACGGTGACGGGCCGGCCTTACCGCGTTTTCGGTTATAAGGGAAAACAGGTCCGGGACAACATTCACAGTCACGATCTGGTATCGGCGTTCGCGGCCTTCATGGAGAAACCGCGGATGGCCGAAGTTTACAATATTGGTGGCAGTCGCCACTGTCATTGCTCGATGTTGGAAGCAATTGAGTTATGCGAAGAAATCAGCGGACGGAAATTAGCCTGGAGCTACGAGGAAGATAATCGCATTGGCGATCACATCTGGTGGATCAGTGACGTGCGGAAATTCCGCGAACATTATCCGCAGTGGGAATTCCGTTATGGGCTGCGCGAAATTCTCGAGGAAATTCACCAAGCCGTGCTCACTTCCGAAAAAGTGGCCTAACGAGGTCGATCAGTACTGCTCGCCCTCGTCCTCCTTCGTCGGCACGACGCGGTCCTCGATGCCCCAGACGTGTATCATGACCGCTATTAAGTAAAGAAAAAAAAGACCGGCACCGAAGCCCGCGGACGCGATTGCAGCCAGAAACACGAAAATCCCAGCGGGAATCGCGCCAGCCATCCACAAGAAACCCGCGAGTTTGTGTCCTTTGTAAATATGGCCGAGACCCGGGATGATGCTGAGCAATACCGCCACGGCGTCGCTCGCCTTGCCCTCAGCGGTCTCGAGTCTTCCTTCCTCCCGCGTCCAGCTACAACGGTCACAACTCTGCGCATCCGCCGGCAAACGCTGGCCGCAGCGCGGGCAGAGCATTGTGCCCGTGCCGCCAGCCGTAGTTTCTGATTGAGGCGCGTCGGTATATTCCAAAATCTTTCCTCGGGTTTATCGCGTCCTATGGGCGAGTAACCGTCACAAGACGCGAATAATTCGTCAAGCAAACTTGTGCCACATCTCCGGGTAACTTCGCTTGACTCAGTAATCGCACACCGAATCCTGTTCAACGCGGCGCTTTCAATTAAGATGCCGCATGTCTCTGCTCGAACTCGCCAGATATTGCGATTCGCTCCTGCGCATCAGCGAAATTGACGATTGGCCAAATGCTCTGAATGGATTGCAGATCGAGAATTCCGGTCGCGTCAAAAAAATCGGTGCGGCGGTCGATGTCTCCACGCGAACACTCGCAGTCGCCGCTGAGCGTGGAATCAATCTACTCGTCGTTCACCACGGATTATTTTGGCCGGGGCTGCAATCGATCACCGGCGGGTTGTACCGGCAATTGAAGCGCGCATTCGAACACGACATCGCGCTTTACAGCGCTCACGTCCCGTTGGACATCCATCCCGCGCTTGGGAACAACGCGCAGTTGGCGGCCGCGCTCGATTTCAAAGCGACGGAACCATTCTTTGAAACCAAAGGCCAGAAGATCGGACTTAAAACTTCGGTGTCGATGAGCCGAGCGGAGTTGTTGCAACGGCTGGAATCGTGTCTCGGCGGTGAAGTTAAAATAACCGGCGGCACCGTCGAAGAGGTGTGCCAAATTGGAATTATCACCGGAGGAGCGGGCTCGGAAGTTTTCGGCGTGGCCAAGGAAGGCATCGACACTTTCATCACCGGCGAAGCGCCGCACTGGGCAGCGATCGCGGCGGAAGAACTTGGCGTGAATCTGATTCTCGGCGGCCATTATGCGACCGAAACCTTCGGCGTGAAAGCGCTGGCCACGCATTTGTCGGAGCGATTCGGATTGTCGTGGGAATTTATCGATTCCCCGACCGGGTTATGATTGTCCCGCTGTCGCAATTTTCGCTTTCTTAACGCGCCACTCCGCTGTTCTCTTCGCTCATGTCGGCGGCGCAAAATCAGCGAGTGAGCACACGCGCAACCGGCATCGT
>JBDUDH010000028.1:0-3811 GCA_040003015.1 Verrucomicrobiota bacterium
TCACGAAGAGCGGTCGCGTCGAGATCGATCGGCTTGCGCTAGGAGTTCCATATCAGGACAAGAGCAATATTTCCCGCTGGTCGCACACACGCGGAAGCGATCTGCGCTGCCGCGGCAACACATGGTTCATCCCCTACGAAACAATTCAGAGCCGCGAAAAAGAGCGACCCCATCCCGCGACGTTTCCAGTGCGACTTGCTGAGTGGTGTATCAAGTTGCATGGCCTCTCGCGAGTGCACACCGTGTTGGACCCATTCCTCGGCATCGGAAATTCTGCCGTCGCTGCGCAAAGATGCGGCGTGAAACGATTTATCGGCTTCGAAATTGACGAGACATATCTCGCAGAAGCGAAACGGCGAATTGGTTTGTAGGGGAAGCAGTCTGCTTCCCCGCCTCAGGCGGGACACCAGCGGCGTCCCCTACAAAAGCGTTGGATCGTTCGCAGGTTTTGTTTCTGTCTTCGCGTCGACGATTGGTGAAAATTTCTCCAGCGGTGTCACCAGGTTTCCCGGCAATGGCCGTACCCGATCGAAGATGCGTGCGGCGAGCGGTTTCGCCGTGGTGTAGCCCGCGGCGAACATTTCCATTCGTGCATCGAGATTGTCGATGTAATGAAGCGCCATCGCCTCGGGCGTTTTCGGGCTGACGGGCGAACCGAACTCCGGTTCGCCGTGGTGCGCGCCGATCAAATGCAGAAGATGCAGTCTCACGTCCTCCGATGAAGGCGTGAGGTCTTTCCACGCATCGGAATTTTCGGTGCTCAACTTTCGCCAAAGCGAATTGACCAGCTCGAGTCCGATCGAGATGTGCCCCATCAACTCACCGCGTTCGTCGTAACCCATGACGAAACCATTTTCCGGCAATTGATTTTCCCAAAGCTTGCCGGAGTCGTGAAATAAAATTCCCGCGAGCAAAAGATCGACATTCAGCTGCGGATACAAAGGCGCGATGCCAAGCGCGACGCGCATCATCTGAGCGGTGTGCTCGACCAATCCACCGCGACGCGCGTGATGATAATTGCGCGCCGCCGCGGTGCGGCGGAAACGCTCGCCCCATTCCTTTAGAAACGCATCGCACAACGCGCGCAGGCGCGGATCGATAATCGACGCAACGGTCTGCGCAACGAATTCCGAATCGGCCGCCTGCTTTGCGCGCAAATCGGCCGGGCCTTGCAGCAATTCGTTTTTTTCCCGCTCCGATAGCGGACGCACCGTCCACTTGCGCGCTTCCAAACCGTATTGCGAATGTTGATGAAACTCGCCTGTCAGCTCGATGAAATCTTCGCGCGCGAGAGCGCTACACGCTTTGTAGGCGGGATGATCGCTCCAGACTCGCAGCGTCATGCGATCACAGGCGTCAGCCAGGAGGAGTTCGCAGTACGGTTGCTGCTCACGCGTTAATTTCGGCGCGGCCGCTTCGACTTGAACATGCACCGACGCTTGCACCGCGTCGCTTTGCGCCGCCCTTCGAATTTCACTGAGCGTCATCAAATTCATGACTCAGTCGATCATTCGTTGCTCGAGTCCGCCGTACGCATCCACGCGGCGATCACGCAGAAATGGCCAGTGGGTGCGATGCTCGTCCACGCGCTTCCATTCGATGTCCGCGAAGATAATTTCTTCCTGATCGATACTCCCTTTTGCCAGAATCTCGCCGCTCGGTGCCACGACGAAACTTTGTCCCCAAAATTCGATGCCATCGCCGCCCACCGGCGCTTCGTGTCCGACGCGATTAACGGCGGCGACGAAACAGCCGTTCGCGATTGCGTGGCTGCGCTGCATCGTTTCCCAGGCGGAATGTTGCGCGGCTCCAAACTTCGCTTTCTCCGCCGGATGCCAGCCAATCGCCGTCGGATAAAAAATGATTTCCGCGCCGCGGAGCGCGGTCAATCGGGCCGCTTCGGGATACCATTGGTCCCAGCAAACGCAGACGCCGATTTTTCCGTGCGCGGTCGGCCATGCTTTGAAACCGAGGTCGCCGGGCGTGAAATAAAATTTCTCGTGGTAGGCGGGATCGTCGGGGATATGCATCTTGCGATATTTCCCGAGCAACGTCCCATCGCCGTCGATGATCGCGGCCGTGTTGTGATAAACGCCGGAGCTCCGTTTTTCGAAAAGCGATGCGATGATCACGGCTCCCGTTTCGCGCGCGACATCGCTTAAAGCTGCGGTTGATGGTCCGGGAATCTCCTCGGCCAGCGCGAAGTTGGTGTGATCTTCCGCCTGGCAGAAATAGTGCGAGCGAAATAATTCCGGCAGACAAACAATTTGCGCGCCTTTTGCCGCCGCTTCACGCACGCGCGCAACCGCCTTCGCCAGATTTGCGGCCGGCTCCTGGCCGCACTGCATTTGCACCAGGGCAATTGTGGAGGCAGCAGCCGACATCCGTTAGGCCCCAGCTGTCATTCCGAGCGAAGTCGAGGAATCCCGCGATGCCACCTTTCCGGTAACGCCACGGGATATCTCGACTGCGCTCGACATGACGAGAAACCGCTACTTTACCGAATCAGCCGGGACGATTTTCACGCTCTCAACCGTCACACGCTGTGTCGGCTTGCTTCGTTCACGGCCATTCATCGTCACCGGCGTGTTGCTGATTTTCTCAAGCACGTCATCGCCTTTAATCAATTTTCCGAAGGTAGTGTATTGGTGATCCAGGTGGCTCACCCGGGCGAGACAGACGAAAAACTGGCTGCCGGCGGAATCCGGATCGCTCGAACGCGCCATCGAAAGCACGCCGCGTTCGTGCAATTTGTTGTTAAATTCCGCTTTGATTGAATAACCCGGATTGCCGGTGCCATAGCGGCTCTCGTTGGAAAGATCTTTCGTCAACGGATCGCCACCCTGAATCATGAAGCCTTTCACGATGCGGTGAAAAGCCGTGCCGTCATAGAATCCTTCACGCGCCAATTTCTTAAAATTTTCCACCGTCTTCGGCGCGACATCAGGCCAGAAATCGAAAACCATTTCGCCGGCGCTGGTCTTCATGACGGCCACTTCGTTATTGGATGAATTCATCGGGGCTTTTTCCTTTCGCTCTCCGCTTTGAACGTTCGCCACGCCGAGAAAGACCCCGAGCAGGCAATAGCACAACCCAAATCTCATAAAGTGATGAGTGACACGGATGCGCGGTACTGTCACGCGGCAAAGTGGCGCAAGCTTCCAGCGTATGATCCTACGCCCAAGCAAGCTGGAAGCTTGCTCTACTTTTGATGATATTCCTGCAAGCTTTTCACGGTGAGGCCGCTTTTTTGCAACGAGCGGATCCCGTTCGCGCTTGCTTGCGCGGCGCGAATCGTGGTCATGATCGGAATTTTCTGGGCCAGCGATGCATTACGAATGGAGACTTCGTCTTCGCGCGGGATTTTGCCGCTCGGCGTGTTGATGATAAAGTTGATCTCACCGTTTTTCACACGGTCGAGCACATTGGGCCGGCCCTCGCGCAGCTTGAAAACTTTCGTCACCGGAATGTGCGCTGCGCGCAACGCCGCCTCAGTCCCACTGGTGGAGATGATTCCGAAGCCGAGCTTCACAAATTCCCGCGCCACCGGAATGACGCTTTCTTTATCGGTATCTTTTACGCTGATGAAAACGTGTCCGCCCTTCGGCAATGGTGGCGGCGCGGCCATTTGTGACTTTGCATATGCGAGTCCGAGATCGGCGTCTATTCCCATCACTTCTCCGGTCGATTTCATTTCCGGGCCGAGCGCAATGTCGATCCCCTGATAGCGCAAAAACGGGAAGACCGCTTCTTTCACAGAAAAATGTTTTGGCACGATTTCCTTGGTGAAGCCGAGTTCGCGCAAGGTTTT
>JBDUDH010000063.1:0-12834 GCA_040003015.1 Verrucomicrobiota bacterium
GTTCGCTTAAGGCTCTGCGCCCGGCGCGGCTCGAACGCGCAACCTACGGCTCCGGAGGCCGTCGCTCTATCCAGTTGAACTACGGGCGCGATTGACCGGTGATTATACCGGGTGCTCTTTAAAGCACAACCGATCCCGTTCGGCTTCTCGCCGCCGATCGCTTCGAACTTTCGTTTCCGCATTGGCGCTTGCTTTTCCCTAGGCCCAAGACTAATAATCGAGCCCCGTTCAGGGGAAAAAGGATTCGTATGAACATCATCGACACGATCGAAAAAGAGCAGCTCAAATCCGACAAAGTTCCGTTCAAAGTGGGCGATGGAGTGCGTGTCCACACCCGCGTGGTGGAAGGTGATAAAGAGCGCATCCAGATCTTCGCAGGGATTGTGATTGGTCGCAAAGGTCGTGGTCTTAACGAGACATTCACGGTGCGTCGAATTTCATACGGGGAAGGCGTTGAGCGAGTTTTTCCCATCAACTCCCCCCGCATCGCAAAAGTGGAAGTCGAGAAGGTCGGTCGGGCGCGCCGGGCAAAATTAAATTATCTCCGCGGACGCAAAGGCAAGGAAGCGACGGCAATCCGAGAATAAGTGAGTGAACGAATCAGTGATTGACTCTCTCAATCGCTGAATCATTTATTCACTCGATGTCTTTTCGCCGTTGCGGTTTCCGGCATGAACGCCAACTGCGCGCCCTCGGCATCGCCCGCATCGCCGGAGTCGACGAAGCCGGCCGTGGCGCTTTAGCAGGTCCGGTCGTTGCGGCCGCGGTGATTCTGCCCGAGAAATTCCGCCATCGGAAGCTGAAGGACTCGAAACAACTCGCGCCTGAGTTGCGCGAAGAAATTTATCATCAACTGATCGATAACGCCGAGATCTTCTGGGCAGTCGGCATTGTCGATTCTCCCGAAATCGATGAGATCAACATTTTGCGCGCCACTCACAAAGCGATGCGGGCCGCAATTACAGCGCTCGCGGCGGTGCCCGATCACGCGCTCATCGATGGTTTGCCGGTTTTTCCCTTTCCACTGCCTCAGACCGCCATCGTCGATGGCGATTGCTTCAGCCTCAGCATCGCAGCCGCGAGCGTGATCGCAAAAGTTACGCGCGATGCGATTATGAGAGGATTGTGCGCGCGTTTTCCGGAATATTGCTTCAGCCAGCACAAAGGTTACGGCACAGAATTGCACCTCACGAAACTCCATGAATTCGGTCCTTGCCCGATCCATCGCCGATCTTTCGAACCGGTGGCGCAACCGGTTTTCCCCTTCGCGCAAATCCTCTAGGGCGGAACACCTTCGACTCGGCGCGCACGGTGAAAAACTTGCCTGCCGATTCCTGCGTCGCAATGGCTACAAGATTCTTTATCGAAATTTTCGCGGACGCGGGGGTGGCGAGATTGACATCGTTTGCCGCGACCGCGACACACTCGTCTTCGTCGAGGTAAAAACGCGCACGCGCGAAGATTTCGGACGTCCTTTTGATGCCGTCAATCGTGCGAAGCAACAACATATTTCCCGCGGCGGATTGGCTTGGCTGCGTCTTCTTGATAATCCCGACATCCTCTTCCGTTTTGATGTCGTGGAAGTTCTGATTGGCGAAAGCGCGGCGCCTCGCCTTGAATTAATCCGAAACGCTTTTCAGCTTCCCGAGCCTTACATTTATTAGACGACAGGATTTGCCGGACGAGCCCGGCTAGACGAGCAGTTCGTACGAGAGAATGCTCAAGCAATAAATTGCGGCGGTTTCGACGCGAAGGATGACCGGCCCCAGAGTGATTGGACGGCAGCCGCGACTGCGCGCGAGGGAAATCTCCGCCGGTGTGAAATCGCCCTCGGGACCGATGAGCATGAGAACGCGCTCGGGTAATCCCTGGTGATGCTCGGAGTAGTCGGCGAGGATTTTTTTAAAATGCAACGCGTCGGATTGAAGAGAGCCGATGAGTTGCAGGTCGAATTCACGCTGTAGTGGCCGGGCCGGCTGCAAAGCGTACTCAGTTGCGGCCGACTGGCCGGCCCCGGCAGAATCGAAAAACTCGTTAGGCAGGCAGGGCAGATGGATTTGCGGGAGCCAGTTTTGGCCGCATTGTTTCGCGGCCTCGATCGCGATTGTTTGCCATTTCGCCTGTTTTTGTGCGGCGCTCTCATCATCGAGTTGCACAACCGTTCGGGCCGAAACAAGCGGTATTATTTCGGCCGCGCCGATCTCAACCGCTTTCTGCACGATCAGGTCCATGTTTTTCCCTTTCGGGATTGCCTGCGCGAGGCTGATCCGGCAGCGAAGCGGAGGCGTGCTCGCCTCGTGCAATTTGCGGAGCTGTATTTGCCGGCTGTCGATTTCGGTGATTTCCGCCGTGATTTCGCGCCCGCGACCGTTGAAGAGCACTGCTTTGCCGCCAGGCTCCAGACGAAGAACATCGCGCGCGTGATGCGCTTCGCCACCGCTTAGAACGAGCGCTTCGGGATTCCACTCGTTAGGCGAAATATAGAAGCGATGCACGAAAAAGAGATTCCTCGACTCCGCTCGAAATGATAGTTAGCGGAAGAATTCTTTCGCGCGCTCGAAGAAACTCTTATGCAGCGGCGTGTTCTCTTCGCCGCAGAGTCCGGCGAATTCTTCGAGCTTTTGCCGTTGCTCGGCGTTCAAGCGCGTCGGCACTTCCACGAGCAGGCGCGCAAGCAGATCTCCGCGATCGCGTCCGTTGACATTGCTGACGCCTTTGCCGCGCAATTTAAAAATCTGTCCACTCTGCATTCCGGCCGGCACTTTCAGGCTCGCTTTTCCATCCAGCGTCGGCACCGGGATTTCGCCTCCCAGCGCCGCGGTGCAAAATGGGATCGGCACTTCGCAATAAAGGTTGTCTTCATCGCGCTGAAAAATCGGATGTTCCTTCACATGGATGACGACATAAAGATCGCCTTGCGCACCGCCGCGAATGCCGGCCTCGCCATTGCGCGAGGAGCGCAATCGCGAGCCATCCGCAATGCCCGCTGGTACCTTTAGCTTAATGCGGCTGGTCTTCTCGATGCGGCCTTCGCCATCACAAACGCGGCACGGTTTTTCGATGATCTCGCCAACGCCACGGCAGCGCGGACAAGTTTGCGAGACCTGAAAAAATCCGCGCGAACTGATGACCTGGCCGCGGCCGTGACAGCTCGGGCAGGTAACGGCACGCGATCCGGCTTCGGCGCCGGCGCCCTTGCATTTATCGCAGGCATCAAGCTTCCGAACTTCAATTTCCTTTTCCACGCCGAAGGCCGCTTCCTCGAGCGTGATCTGCATGTCGTAACGTAAATCCGATCCGCGCTGCCGGTCTTCGCGATCCGTGCGCTCGCCACCGCCGAAGAATGTCTCGAAAATGCCACCACCAGCGCTACCGCCAAAGACTTCGCGAAAAATATCAAACGGGTCGTGGAACCCTCCTCCACGGCCACCCATTCCTTGGGAGAAAGCGGCGTGACCGTAGCGATCGTACGCAGCGCGCTTCTCTTCATCCATGAGCACATCATAAGCTTCACCGAGCTCCTTGAATTTCTCTTCGGCGTGCGCGTCGTCGGGGTTTTTGTCGGGATGGAATTTCACCGCGAGCTTCCGGTAAGCGCGCTTGATCTCTTCGCCCGACGCGTTGCGACCGACTCCGAGAATTTCATAATAATCGCGCTTGGTGGTCATGAGAAATTTTCATCATCGTTGGGCCGCGACCGGCCTGTGGCCTCACCCACACTCCGCGGCTCAACGATCCGCCCAGCCCTGGCCACATCGGGATTCATCTGAGAATCTGCGTGAATGTTACGCCGCTGCACCACTGGATACGACGACGCTCGATGGCCGCAGCAATCGCTCTTTCATCCGATAACCTCGACGCGTCTGGCGAATCACCGTGCCTTCGGGGAACTCATCGTTCGCTTCATGCGCGATTGCCTCATGCAGGTTCGGGTCGAATTTTTGTCCCTCGGCATTGATCGGCTGTAGTCCATTGTCGGCCAGAAAATCTGTCAGCTGTTTAAGCACCATACCCATGCCAGAGAGGATGGGTGATTGTTCGCCTTCGGCACGAGCGGCGGAAAGGCCAAGCTCAAAATTATCCACGATCGCAACCAGGCGCTCGAGCAGCGAGGTATTGGCGTATTTGATCGCCTCCTCTTTTTCCCGGGCCGCGCGCTTTTTGTAGTTTTCGAAATCGGCCTGACTACGCAACGCCAGATCGCGAAAACGTTCCAGATCGGCCTGCAATTCATCAGTTTCTCCATCGGAACTCTCTGCGACTTCCGGCTTGATTTCCTTGAGGTCGCCCGAAGCAGGTTGCGCGCGGGCGGCGTCAGATTCAGATTTTTTTTTCATGTTTTACGCACTGCAATTAAAGTGATGTCGTCGTTCTGGGGATGGGTGCCGACGAAGTTTCGCAGATCGTCGGTCAAGCGCGTAATTATTGCCGGAGCACCATCGATCGCGCTGGCCCGCACAGATTCCATCATCCGTTCGACGCCAAATTCATTCCCTTCGGGATCGAGCGCTTCCGTCACGCCGTCGGTGTAAAGCACCAGGCAATCATCCCGCTGGAGCGGGACGGAAAAATCGCTCGTAATTCTATCGAACACGCTCCCACTGTCAATTCCGAGCGCCATGCCTGGCGGCTTCAAAGTGGTGATAGTTTCAGTCGTGCGTTGATAAAGCAGAGGCGCGTCGTGACCGCCGCGGGAAAGGGTGACGGCGTTGTGCGCGTGATCCAAAATCACGTACGCCATGCTGATGAACATGTCTTCCTTAATGTCGGGATAAAGCTGCCGGTTGACTTTGCGCAAAACGTCGGAGGCGGAAGGATTCTGGCGCGCCTCGCTCCGCAACACGCTGCGGCACATCGCCATGATGAGCGAGGCGGGAATGCCTTTGCCCGAGACATCCGCAATGACCACGCCGAGCCGTTCATCGTCCACTTTGATGTAGTCGAAATAATCGCCACTGACCTGGCGCGCGGGGATATTGATGCCGCTGATTTCGAAGCCATTGACCGAAGGGGCCTGGGAGGGGAGCAGGACGCGTTGAATATCGCGCGCAATTTTTAGATCGTGATCGAGCCGCTTTTTCTCATTTGCCTCGGAATAAACGATGGCGTTGTAGAGCGCGAATGCCGATTGTTCGGCGATCGATTTGAAAACAACAAAGTCGCTTGTGGTAAATGGCGCGCTCCCCGGACCGTTGGCGATGGCGAGGACGCCCAAGTTTTGTTTGCCATACAAAAGCGGCGTGGCCATAGCGGAGGCCGTGCCGAGCGCTGTGTCACGCAATCCCGAAAGCTCGGCCGCATCGGCGAGATCGTTCAGGGAAACGGCCTGGCCACTTTTCCAGACGCGACCAATAACGCCTTCGCCGGCCTCGATGGCGCGGACTTGAAGATAACTTTCCAATGCGATCGGTGTACTGGCTGCCTGCTCCAAAATTCGCGTCGGTATTTCCACCAGGGGCGGACAGCCCTTCGAAATAAATGCCGGGACGAGTTTCGTGCCGGTACGATCGGCCATGTAGAGCGCGCCACCCTGCGCATCGAGAATGCGTGCGGCGCTTTCGACAATCAGTCGGTGAAGCTCATGAGGCCGAATGACATCGCTGAAGGCCTCGCCGAGGCCGTGCAGGAAATCGAAGACAAGGTTTTCTTCGACTTGAATTTCTTCCTTGGACCGTTCGATCTGCCGAATGCGACCCTTTTGGTGAAGGTAAGTGGAGAGCCACGCGGCGAGAGACGCCACCAGCAACCCGAAGAGAAAAAGACGCATGGAACCGAAGCCAGGCTATTCCGCTGCGGTCTCGTGATGGAGGTCTTGTTTTAGATAGTCGAGAACGTCTTTGAAGCGCGTGAAATTCTTCGGCGCTGCCTCGCAAAGCGCCTCATGAGCTTCCAGCATTGTTTTAGCCTGATGTTGCTTTTGAAGCTCCGGCGCTCCTTCGCCAGAATCATTCGACTTCGTCAGCTGCTGGCACTGCGGCGCTGCCACGCCATTTGCCTGGATGCTGAAAATCTGATCCAAGCCGAGCCCCGACAGCAAATCGCGGCTGCGTTGCCCGCAATGAACGACACGGAGGTGTCCCTGGCCGAGTTCTTTCAACCGCAGCGCGATGCCGGCCATCGTTCCCATAAAGGTAGAGTCCATCATAACGCACTTGTCCAAGTCGAAAATGAACTCGCGATAACCGCGGTTTACCATCTCCTTGCTAAACTCCTTCAGGCTACCACTATTCAGAAAGCTTCCTTTGCCTTCCACCCGAACCCAAACCGCGGGGTCATCAACCCCCACTTTAATTGAAGACTGCACAGCTACCTTCTAACTATAAATTCGGCTTCTTCTCTGTCAAACAAGCATGTCCTACCTTGAGCAGCTACTTGCCCGCTCCGAAATACGAGGCATTTATGTGGCGCTCGGATAACGTAAAAACCGCTGGCTGCTTTCGATAGATGACCCGCGCGCATGCCTCTCTCAAACCCTGCATCGGTTGGCGGGAAACGGAGAATTACGTCACTCCCACAAAAACGATCGATTCAAGGCAACGATTCGACCGTTTTCGATCAGCAACGCGCGCCAGGCGATAACACGTCCGTCGTCTGCGTAATCGTCGCCGACAATTGCAAATTCAGTTTTGTAATGGCCGCGCGCATTCGAATAACTGATCTCGCGGGCTTGCACAAATGAACGAAGTTTTTCCTGCCGATATTCCAGACGCACGGTGATATTTGCCGTTCGCTTCGCGCGCCAGAAAAAGTCGAAGTAATTACCGGTTCGCTGTTGCCGATCGAGTTGAGTGATTGCACCAAACATTCTGTAGGCGCGTTCAAAAGCGATTGACTCGTCCTGCCGTCCGGCGACCGGAGGTGAACCAAGGTCGGTCAGTTTCGTTTTGCGAAATTCGAAATCGTCACTCAGAGCGAGTGGCAGCGCGTTCGCCTTCGCGAGCAGATGTGGTTTCGGGCGGACGGTGGCGCAGGCGCTGATTGCAAAAAACAAACTCAACAGCACAATTCTCACGCGCGAGCATCAAACTGGAAGAGCACCCGCCTGTCAATCACGCGCGTAGTCGCGCTCGCGCGTCTCTGGCAGTGCGACTATTTTTCCGCGTGATCACGGTTCATTACGAACGTGGTGTTTATCTCCCGGCTCCAGACATCTGGCTCGATCCGTGGGACGAAAAACCCTTCGCGTTCGTGTCTCACGCCCACTCCGATCATATCGCGGCGCATGATGAAATCATTGTGTCGGAAGGCACCGCGCAGTTGATGCAGGCGCGCCTGCCGGGCCAACGACACGAGCACGTCGTTCCATTTCAAGAGCGCAAGACGATTCGCGGCCTCAAAGTGATGTTGCTGCCGGCCGGCCATATTTTTGGCTCGGCGCAATTTTTCATCGAAGGCGACGCTGGTTCACTTCTTTATACCGGCGATTTCAAACTGCGTCGCGGAAGGTCCGCCGAACCGGCCCAATGGATAAATGCCGATACGTTAGTGATGGAAACGACCTATGGCCTGCCGCGTTATCGACTTCCGCCAACCGAACAGGTGGTCGAACAAATCGTCGCGTTCTGCCGCGAGTCGCTCGAGGAAGGCACCGTCCCGGTGCTGCTTGGTTACTCGTTAGGCAAAGCGCAGGAGATCCTCTGCTCGCTTTCCGACGCCAACCTCACACCCATGCTGCATGGATCAGTTTTCCAAATGACGCGCATTTACGAGCAGTTTGGCCAGTCCTTTTGCAAATACGAACGCTACGACGCGAACTCCGTGAACGGAAAAGTGCTCATCTGTCCGCCGAGCGCGAATCGTTCGCGGATGCTCGAGAAAATTCCACGGAAACGCGTGGCTCTGATTAGCGGATGGGCGGTTGATCCAAATGCGATTTATCGCTACCAGGTCGATGCGGCCTTCCCATTGTCCGATCATGCCGATTACTCCGATCTCTTGCGCTATGTCGAGTTGGTCAAGCCGAAGCGCGTCCTGACGCTGCACGGTTTCGCGGTAGAATTCGCGTGTGATCTTCGTGATCGCGGCGTGGAAGCATGGGCGCTGAGTCAGCAAAATCAGCTTGAGTTGACGCTGGGAACATTTCGCGCCAGCGCGGCCTCCGTCGCGGAGCCGCTGAAAACTGCGGAGCCCATCAAGTCCGAATTTCGCGCCTTCGCCGAGATTGGCGAACAGATCGCAGCAACGGCGGCAAAGCTGGGGAAGATTCGATTGCTGGCCGATTATTTGCGAACGCTGGAGGCCGCTCAGCTTCCGATCACGGCCACTTATTTTACCGGGAAGGTATTTGCGCAAACCGATCCGCGCACATTGCAAACGGGATGGGCGGTGATTCACCGCGCGCTGCTGGTGGCAAGCAAATTGAGGGAAGCGGATTTTCGCCGGATCGCGAGCACTCATGGCGACGCCAGCAAAACTGCATTCGAAACGCTGTCAGGCCGCACGGCTGCGTCGCCGTTCACGCTCGAAGAATCGCGTGCCCTTTTCGAGACGCTTCACAAAACGCGCGGGCCACTCGCAAAAGCGGATATGCTTCGCTTATGCTTTGAAAGGCTATCGGCGCGCGAAGGACAATACGTCGTCAAAATTCTAACCGGCGATCTGCGAATTGGATTACGCGAGGGCCTGGTCGAAGAAGCAATCGCGGCGGCGTTCGATTGTGCGCTCAATGACGTCAAAGAAGCCAACATGTTGCTGGGTGATATCGGCCAGGTCGCGGTCCTTGCTTTACGGCATGAATTGCACCTCGCGGAGCTGACGTTGTTCCGCCCGATCAAGTGCATGCTCGCGAGCCCCGAGCCGACTGCGGAAGCGATCTGGGCACGCTTTGCGACGAAAGTGGGGGCCGATGCGACCACGGTTTACGTGGAAGACAAATTCGACGGGATTCGCGCGCAGTTACATCGCGAGGGCGAACGCGCGGAAATTTTCTCGCGTGATCTCCGCCGGGTGACCGACCAGTTCGTGGAAATTGTCGAACAAGCGCGCAAGTTCAACGATGCGCTGATCCTCGACGGCGAAATCATGGCCTTCGAGCAGGGAAAAAAACTCACGTTTTTTGATCTACAGAAACGTCTTGGCCGTAAAAGCGGCGGCGCTGATCTTTTCGCCGCAGCGTCCGCGGAAGTTCCTGTCGTTTACGTTGTGTTCGACCTGCTTTGGTTGAATGGACGCTCGCTCCTTAAAGCACCGTTGCAGGAACGGCGGGAATTATTGCGTGGCCTTAAATTACCGCCTCAATTTCTTGTTGCAGAAGTGTCTGCCGTGCATTCCGTCGCGGGAATTGAAAATGAATTTCAATCCTCACGACGGCGTGCCAACGAAGGGCTGATGATCAAGGATCCAAGAAGTTTTTATACGCCGGGTAGCCGCGGCATGTCGTGGTTCAAATTAAAAAAGGAACTTGCGACGCTGGATGTGGTCGTGATCGCGGCGGAGCTCGGACACGGGAAACGCAATCACGTCTTAAGCGATTACACCTTCGCGGTGCGCGACGAAGAAAGTGGTCAACTTCTGCCCATCGGTAAAGCGTACAGCGGCTTGACCGACGCCGAAATTGCAGAGCTTACCGACCACTTTGCGCAAAACACAATCGCCCATCACGGACGTTACCGCGAAGTGAAACCGGACACCGTGCTGGAAGTGGCGTTCGATTCGATTCAACCAAGCACGCGTCACGCGAGCGGGCTGGCGCTGCGCTTTCCTCGCATCAAAGCCATCCGGCGCGACAAAACGATCGAGGCAATCGATACGCTCGCCTATGCGCGGCGTCTCGCCGCAGAGAACGCTAACAGCGCCCAGACAAAGTAGCCGCGCAACAATTCTCAACTTACTGTTGTGTTTCGGCAGTTGGCGTTTCGCTGGGTGAAGCCTCGCCCGGTTCGCTTTTATCGCGGTGATGTTTTTTGTCCCTCTTGTCCTTTCCTTTTTTAGGACTTTGACCGGGCGAGGTCTCGGAAGCTGAGGTCGGCGATGTTGCGGTTTGAATTGGGCTCGGCGAGGTCGTGGCTGGAGGCTGCGGTTTTTTGCCCGGTTTTCCGGCAGCCGGCGTAGGCGCCGTGGCGTTTTCTCTCTCCGATGGAGTCATGATCGGCGGAGGAGGCGAGGCCAAGGCGCGGGCTGGTGAAGGAGAAGCGGGGGTAATGCTCGGCGATGCTGCAGAAGGAGACGCTGGGGTTGTTCCACTCGCGGCGGATTTGTGTTTGCGACGCTCCTCGGCCTTTTGTTGCGCTTCCATTCTGCGCTGTTCCTGGAGCCTTTGTTGTTCCTCTATTTTCTGCTGTATCTCGGCTTGTTTTGTCCGCTCTCGCGCTTTTTGTTCGTCCTCGCGCTTTTGCTTTATTTGCTCCTGCTGCGCTTTCATCCGCTGCCGCTGCTGCTCGACAGCTTTGCGCCGTTCTTGTTTCTGAAGCGCGTCATTCGGAGTTGGCGAGACGGTGCGCGTCTGCGAAGCAGCAGATACGCTGGGCGTTAATCTTGTCGTTGGCACCCCTACGGTTGCCGTCGGTATCGCAGTTGACGTTGGAGTCGGTACGGCTCGGGCAGGCGGCGGCGCCGGCTTCACGAATTTCTTGGGCGGTGGGTTCGATGGAGGGGTTGCTTCCGCTTTCATCTTCGCCCGCACTTTTTGCGCGGCCTGCTGATCCGTTATCTCCGACCAACCACGTTCAACGATTGTCTTCGCGATCGTTTGCTTGATCGAAGGCGGGCGAATCGCGGTCGTCGTAGGCTGAAAAATCGGCGCGGGCACAGCCAGCACTTCGCCTTTCACCACCGCGCGATCGCTCTCAAAATTCGCGTCGGAATTGCGCTCCAATCGAAGTCGCTCGATGGAATACTGGCTGCGCGAACGCAAATCGTCGTAGCTCGGACCCTGGTCGACCACGGTCGAATTGTTGTAGGTGATATTGGTGACGTTGGTCGTTTGGTTAATGATCATCACGTTGCGCTGGATCGGAACAACCGTGCGCTCGACCGAGCTGCTCCCGAATTCATTACTCGGGACGAAGGCATATTGATCCGGCCCGATGTCGTAGTAGTTGTCGGCCCAATTTCGAATACCGGTGCCGCGATCGAACTGCGCCTCGGGCGGCAGTGGCGCCCAGCCGACGTATTCGTCGCTCTTGCGCCACGAAACCCATGCCGGCGCCCATTCATCCCCTGGCACCCACACCCAACCGATGCCCCGCAGCCTCGCCCAACGACCATAATGATAGGTGGCCCACCCGAAACGCTCATCCGAGACCCACGTCCACCCGGCGTCGGTGTAAACCCAGTGGCCATTCGTATAGGGCCGCCAATGCTCTGAGCGCTCAGCTTCACGAGGCTGCCAAACGTAACCGTAATCGCCTGACTCGATCCAATCGCCGTAAGGTTCAAGCTTCCGGTAAAAGGTCGCATAGGAAGAACCTTGCGTTTCATCGAAACTTTCTCGCGGGGCCTGGGTCGTTCGCTGCACGGGCGTGGAAGGCGGTTCCGCGAAAGGCGTCGGGGTAACGGCCCTTTCTTTTTCGGCCAAAGCTCGTTCCCGCGCGTCCACATCGGCTTGTTGCTGCGCGAGCTTTTGTTGCTCCTCAGCTTGATGCTCGGCAGCCAGACGCGCTTGAACCTGGCGCTCGACCTCCGTATTTTTCTCCGCCCCGGTTTCTTGCTTGCTACAAGAAATGAACAGTGAAAGGGCTACGAGAAGCACTGGCAGTGACAATTTTTTCATTGAAGGCATTAGACCGTGAGTATTTTAACTTATTCGAACAGCGTGCGAAGGCAGGTCGCATGGGCCATCGATCGCCTAACGGAATTAGCGCTCGTTAGGTGCGGGCGTCGCGGACGAAGCCGGCGTGATCGTGACCAATTCAATGCGATTGGCGCGGAATTTTTGCACGTTCGCGAAAATCGCCAGCAGCAGTAACGCGACAAGGATCGCAACCATCATTTGCAAACCGCTTGTAGGAGCGCGCGACGGGCGCGATCGCTGCAGCGGAGGCTCGGGAAGGTCCATATCCCCAAATATCAACTTCCTGCATCCAAGCGCAAATAATCCATGCACCTGTCATTCCAAACGCAACGCCGCTATCGCGTCCATCACACGCTGACTAAGCTTTTGATAAATATCGCGGCCACCGGGTTCGATATCCGCTGGCGTAAAGTGAATCGATTCACCGACAACAATCGTTATCGGACAAAAGCGCAGTTTGCCGCCGCCGCGTGGCAGCGCGCGATGCGCACCGAAAATCCGCATCGGCACGACGGGCGCAAGCGTTTTCGCAATGACGAAACCGATGCCGGGCAGCGGCGGCTGGAGATTTCCATCAAGGGTGCGCGAGCCCTCCGGAAAAACGATCGTGCAATGACCCGCTCTCAAAATGCGAATCACCGCTTTCAACGCGCTGCGATCGTTTCCTTCCTGATCGATGGGCACGACATTTAGTTTCGGCAAGATCCAGCCGAGGAGCGGCACGTCGAGAAGCGTTTTGCGTGTGAGAAAATAAATGGCGCGCTCACATGCAATCCCGGCGAGCGGAGGATCCAGATAGCTCTCGTGATTCATCGCCAGGATCACCGGACCGTTTTGGATCATCCGCTCTCGATGAATCGCCCGGTAACGAAAAAACACACGCGCGATAAATCGCGTGAGATGGTAAACAGTGAAGTAGTACGGATTCATTAAATCAATCAGAGAATGAGCAGCAAAATCACTCCCTCATTGATTCGCTCAATCACTCACTGATCTCCAGGCCCTTCATCTTTAAAAGGGCGATGATTTCGTCGACCACGGCATCAAGGGTCAGGTTCGAGGTGTCGATTACGTTTGCATCCTCCGCGATGATCAAGGGCGAG
>JBDUDH010000080.1:0-12830 GCA_040003015.1 Verrucomicrobiota bacterium
TTGCGACCTCCTCACGCGAGAGGCGAACTGGTCTGCGCTTGACGGTGCAGTTACCTTCTTCGCTTCGGCTCGGTTGCGTCAAATATCTCAATGCCCGACCGCTCATTCATGGCTGGACGCGGGAAATCCGCTTCGATCATCCGTCGACGCTCTGTCGCATGCTCGCGGAAGGCGAGCTGGATGTGGCGCTGGTTTCCAGCGTCGAATTTTTGCGCAACCCAATCTATTCGATTGTCGATGACGTGTCGATTTCCTCGGCTGGTCCGGTTTACAGCGTTTATCTCGCGCATCGCGGTCCAATCGAACAAGTCGAGGAGGTGGGAATCGATCCGGCCTCGGAAACTTCGGTAAATTTGCTCCGTTGCCTGCTGACCGATCATTACAAAATTGCGCCCCTCTTCGTAAAACGAAGCGCTCAAACGGTGACCGAAATTGTTCCTGGACGTGCCGAGCTCTTCATCGGCGATCAGGCGATAGCTTTCCGGCAAAAGTTCGCCGATCAATTTCACTTCCTGGATCTGGGCGAACGATGGCAACATTTCATGAGACTGCCTTTCGTTTATGCCCTTTGGCTCGTTAGGCCGGAATTTCGCGGCGCGGCAGCTGTCGCCGATGCCTTGCGCGCCCAAGCAGCGCACAACCTGAAGCATCTGGACGATTTGATCCGCAAACAATCGGAAGTGGATCCGATATTTTGCGCGTTTTATTACCGCCATTGTCTTCGATTCAGCTTCGGCGAACAGGAAAAGAAAGGTCTCCACGCATTTGGAGTGCTCTGCGAAAAACACAACTTGCTCGTTTCTCAGCCGTGGCAATTAAAGCTCGTGTAAGGCGCGCCGCCTCCGGACGGATGCACATCGGCATCTCCGGCTGGAATTACATACCCTGGCGCGGAGTTTTTTATCCGCCCAAGCATCCACATCGGCGTGAACTCGAATTCGCGAGTCGAAAGTTTAATTCAATCGAGATCAACGGCACATTTTATTCGCTGCAACTTCCGTCGAGTTTTCAGCGCTGGTACCGAGAGACCCTATGTTTATTTCGACAACGACGCGAAAGTGCACGCACCGTTTGACGAAAAACGGCTCCGCGAACGTTTGGGCTGATCAGCTTCGCAGCGGGATGCGAGTTTCTTGCTCCGCCGTGTTCTTGACCAGGAAACGGTCGATCGACCATGCGCCGCCGCCGCGCAGGATAAGTGCGATGCAAATCCCGAGAACGAGCAGGTGATATTCAAACCCTTCGGTCTTTCCGGCCTGACTCGCCCAGTTCATAAAGAATCCGGCGCGCGCATGCACGAGCGCGAGAGCGACCAGCATCACGGTGGTGATCCCGCAGGCAGCAATTCTGGTTAAAAAACCGAAAACAAGAGCGATCGAGCCCAAGAACTCCGCGACAATGGCGAGAAAAACGAGCGCCACAGGAATGCCCATGCCATGACTCATTCCTTGCAATGTCGCGCTAAATCCCTGCCCGCCGAACACTGGAAACACCTTTCCCGCTCCATGGGGAAAGAAGACGATCCCAAGCGCAAGACGCAAACATAAAGTCGATATCGTATTATCAGTGGCTAACAAGCGGCGGAATAAATTCATGTGGAGAGGTGTTAGCGAAAGAGGCGGTTGATTGCAACTCTCCTTAAATTGAGCGCACGCCCCGTCTTGTCAGCGTGCCCGTGAAAGAATAAAATGATCGGTGGAAAAACGTTGGATTTTAGCGCCGCTCGATGAGGCGTCGGAACCCGCAGATTTTTGGAAAGAAGTTTGCGATCTTCCGTGCATCGCGCATCTCCTGATGCGAAAAGGCCTGGCGAGTGCTGAAGAGGTCCGCGCATTTCTGACGCCGCGTCTCGCTGGACTCAGCGACCCTTTCCTGCTTCCGAACATGCGGATTGCAGTCGATCGAATTTTGCAGGCAATCGACCGACGCGAGCGAATTGTTCTTTTCGGAGACTACGATGTCGATGGAGTGACCTCCCTCGCGCTCCTCGACAAAATGTTGCGCGCGTACGGCGCCGATCCGCAATTATTTTTGCCTTCACGGATGGAGGAAGGTTATGGCCTGAGCAGAGAAGGATTGGAGCGATGCTCCCAGACATTCAACCCGCAACTGCTGATCGCAGTCGACTGCGGAACATCTTCGTCACTTGAGATTGCCGAGCTCACGGCGAAGGGGGTCGACGTGATTGTCCTCGACCATCATGAGCCGAAGGTCGAGCTGCCGAAATGCGCGGCGATCGTGAATCCCAAGACGGAGGAAAACAGTCCTTTCGATTACCTTTGCAGTGTCGGAATCGTTTTCAAATTGTGTCATGCATTATTGAAGACGCGCCCGCTCCCCGATTTCGATTTGAAAGAACATCTCGATCTCGTCGCGCTCGGTACGGTCGCCGATATCGTGCCGTTGCATCGTGAAAATCGCGTGCTCGTTCAGCACGGCATCCGGCAGATTGCGCGCTCCCGTCTGCCGGGCCTGCGCAGACTCATGGAAGTCGCGTCCGTTCGACCGCCGATTGCCTCGGAGCACATCGGGTTTCGGCTCGGTCCGCGCCTGAACGCGGCTGGCCGATTGAGCACGGCAGAAAACGCGCTGCAACTTTTGCGGACGCACAGTGAAGCCGAAGCCGCTTCTTTGGCGGAAATTCTCGACGCGCAAAACCGTGAAAGGCAATCAGTGGAGAAAGAAATTCTCGCCGCAGCTGAGGAAAAAATCGCGCGCGATTTCGTGGCAAGCCGGGACGCTGCGATCGTACTCGGAGAGCAGCAATGGCATCCGGGGGTTCTCGGCATCGTAGCGTCACGCATCGCTCGGAAATATCATCGCCCGACGATCATCGCCGGATTCGATGAAGCTGGGCTTGGAAAAGGAAGCGGGCGCAGTATCGAAGGGCTTTCACTGGTGGAGGCGCTGACTCAATGCGATCGATGGCTGGAGAAATATGGCGGCCATGAAATGGCAGCTGGTCTAACGATTCTGGAAAAACATTTCGCGCCATTCGCCGAGGCGTTTGTCGCCGCGTGCCGCGCCCTTCTTTCCGACGATCATCTCCAGCCCCGTTTGCATCTGGATCATGAGCTAGCCCTGGACGAGTTGAACTTCGATCTGTTGCGCTGGCATGAATTGCTCCAACCCTTCGGAAACGGAAATTCGCAGCCATTATTTTTGGCGCGCGGAGTTTCGCCCGCCGCTCCGCCCCAAATCGTGAAAGAGAAACATTTGGTCTTGCGCCTTCGACAAGGCGACCGCTATCGACGCGCGATTTTCTTCGGTGGCGCGGAGGCAACGTTGCCGGACGCGCCGTGGGATGTTGCTTTTCGGATCGGCGCGGATGAATACGAAGGAGAAACGCGCCTGCAAATGCAGATCGAGGCCCTGCGCGCGGCCGCTCCGCTTTGAATATGACGCTGCACTCCTCGCAACTGCTGAGTGAAGTGGAGTGGATCGCGCCGCAACGCGTAACTCAATTGCGCCGTCTCGGCATCGAGACGGTCGAGGATTTGCTAACGCATTATCCGCGGCGACATGAAGACCGTCGCGAATTTTCCTCCTTTCCACGCGAGGAGGGCGACCAGCCAATCTGTCTTTGCGGCGAAGTCGTTAAGACGCAGCTTCGGCGTTTTGGCGGCTGGAAAAAAATCTTCGAAGTGACGCTGGAGGAACAAAACGCGAACGCGCTCAGCCCACCACTCGTCTGCCGCTGGTTCAATCTGCATTACGTGCAAAAGATGATCGTGACAGGGCAGCGGCTCGTCGTCTTCGGAAAACCGCGTCTGCGGGGAAAACGCATCTGTATGGATCACCCGGAATTCGAAGTGATCGAAAACGACGAAGAGATTTCGATTCATTTCCGGCGCATCACGCCGATTTATCCAGCAACAGAAGGTCTGTCGCAGCGGGTTTTGCGCAGTTTGGTTTATCGGCTTTTGGAGCAATGGAATGACGAAAGCTTTGGTCCATTATTGCCGGAACAGTTCGATGCGGGTTCGTCGGCAACCGCTTTACGGCAAATTCATTTTCCGAAAACTATCGAAACGCTGGCGGCGGCTCGCGACCATCTTATTCTCGCCGAGTTTTTCGCGATGCAGATGCTGATCTCATCTCGCCGCGCACAATCGGCGGCGCGAAGCGGGAGGGCACATTGTGGCAGCGGCAAACTGCTCGAAAATTTTTTGCGATTGCTCCCGTTTGATCTTACCGCGGCGCAGGAACACGTGATTGCAGAAATTCGAAACGATCTCGCGGCCATCGCTCCGATGAATCGTTTGTTGCAAGGCGATGTCGGTTCGGGAAAAACTGTGGTTGCGATCGCAGCGATGCTGCTTGCGGTGGAGGCTGGTTTTCAGGCAGCGCTGATGGCCCCGACGCAGATCCTGGCGGAACAGCATTATTTGGTTATTCGGCGCTGGCTCGAACCGCTCGGAGTGAAAATTGCGCTGCGAACGGCGGCACGGCAGGAGGAAAATTTTCTTCCCTTGCTCGCCGGTAACGAGGATGCCGACATCTTCATCGGCACGCACGCGTTGCTCTACGAATCGGTCTCGTTTTCCAATCTCGGTTTGGCGGTGATCGATGAGCAGCACAAATTCGGCGTCGCGCAGCGCGCCCGACTTACGGCGCACGAGCCCGCGCCCGACGTTCTGGTGATGACGGCCACGCCGATTCCGCGCACGCTCACAATGACGGTTTACGGCGACTTGGAAGTTTCCACGATTGATGAACTGCCGCGCGATCGGGGAAAAATCATCACCGCCGCGCGAGACGAATCGAAACTGGATGATGTTCTTACTTTTCTGCGCCGCGAACTGGGCGCAGGCCGGCAGGCCTACATCGTTTATCCATTGATCGATGAAAGCGAGAAACTCGAAGTGAAAGCCGCCTCGGCCGAATTCGACAAATGGCGGGAACGTCTGCAGCCATTCACTTGCGAATTGCTCCATGGGCGGATTTCCGCCCCGGAAAAGCAGGCGATCATGGAACGATTTCGGCGTGGCTCGACCAGTGCTCTCATCAGCACGACGGTCATCGAGGTCGGCGTCGATGTGTCGAATGCGACCGTCATGTTGGTGGAAAATTCAGAGCGTTTCGGACTGGCCCAGCTTCATCAATTGCGCGGCCGGATCGGTCGCGGCGAGCACAAGTCTTATTGCATTCTGCTCACGTCCGATTCATCACCAGAAACCGCCGCTAAATTGGCGATACTGGAAAAAACGAGCAACGGTTTCGAGGTGGCGGAAGCCGATTGGGATTTGCGCGGGCCGGGGGATTTACTCGGGACTGCGCAAAGTGGATTGCCCATATTGAAGCTCGGTAATTTGAAAACCGATGCGAAGCTGATGCAACGCGCCCGGTCCGCAGCCATGGAAATCTTTCGAGATGATCCGCTGCTCGAGCGCGCAGAAAATCAACGTTTCGGGCATTTGATTGTCGAACAACAGGGACGAACTTTTTCCCACGTAAGCTGATGAAAAATTTACTGAAATTTGTCCTGCTCGTTTTACTGTTAAGCGCCGGAGTTTCTGCGCTCTACAACTATCGGCTTCGGCATGGCGAGCTGACTCTGCCGGGGCGCGCCGTCCCCGAAAAATACACGCTCGCGACGAATTCGAGCGTCGATCCCAAGAATGTCGCTTCGCTCGCCGCTTTGGATCGGGAACGGCGGACGTTGATCAGCAGTGTGATTCCGTCGGTCGTGAGTGTTAAGACCTCAAAGAAAATCGCCGTCCGAAGACAGTATCCGCTCGATCCATTCGATTTTTTCCGTGGAAATTTCGGTCAATTTCAGAGCCCCAACGACGAAGCGATGGTGCAAAATTCACTTGGGTCGGGCGTGATCGTTTCCAACGAGGGACACATCATCACGAATAATCACGTGGTCGATCAGGTGGATGAAATCGAGGTTCAACTGAGCGATGGCCGCACGCGCAAGGCGCGGTTGGTCGGGGCCGACGCGGAGTTGGATTTGGCGGTGCTTAAAGTCGATGAGCCGGGAGTGAAACCGCTCAAGCTCGGCGATTCCGATACGGTGCAAGCGGGCGATTTCGTGCTGGCGGTCGGCAATCCTTTCGGTTTCGAAGAAACAGTGACGGACGGCACGATCAGTTCCAAGGGCCGGCCGAATCGGGTGGATGGTTTTGGAGATTATTTGCAAACAAATGCCGCGATCAATCCGGGAAACAGCGGCGGTCCGTTGATCAATCTGCGCGGCGAAGTCATCGGCATTAATACGGCAATTATTTCGGGGAGCGGTGGATCCCAGGGGATCGGGTTTGCGATTCCTTCAAACACAGTGCGCATGGCGTTCGAAAGTCTGCTCAAACAAGGTCGGATTATTCGCGGATATCTTGGAATCGAAACGCGCGCGATACAACGAGGCCAGCAGGAAGAAGAATCGTCCGGAGTGCTGGTGGCGGCGGTTCTCCCGAATTCGCCGGCTGCTGAAGCGCAAATTCAAAAGGGTGACGTCATTCAGAAATTCGACGGCCGTGAAGTGGATAACATTTCTGAGCTCCGCCACCTGGTCTCACAAGTGGAACTGCACAAGAAAGTGGCGCTGGACGTTTTGCGGAATGGGAAGCAGATCAAAGTGACGGCCGAGATCAAGGAGCAGCCGACGAATTTTCAGACCGCGCGCGTTAATCCGCAGCAACCGCGGCGGCTACCACCCCGCTCGCAAGCACCGCAAGAGCCCGATGATCAGCGTAACGAAAGTGGCGGTGGCCTCGCATCGATCGAAGTGCGCGAGCTGACACCGGATTTGGCCCGCACTCTCGGCGTGCCGGGCGGCGTGCACGGGGTGGTCGTCGCCCAGATCGATCCAAACGGCGGAACGGCCGAGTTGAGAGTCGGGGATGTGATCGAGGAGATTAATCAGCAGCCAATCAGTTCCGTTCAAGACTTTGAAAAGGCTGTGCGATCTCTCGATCCAAACCAGACGCAAGTCTTGTCGGTTTGCCGCCACCGCACGCGATCTTTTGTGGTGGTGCGGCCAGGGTAAACTAAGCGATCTTTTTTGCCGGAGTGCTTCTGTCCGCAAACGCGCAGCAGGCGTGTGGTTTCCGAACTAAAGATGAATAATCGCCGAGGCTTCCAAGTCCAACGCCTCAAACCGACAATCAAAATTATGAAACGAATATTACTAGCATTAACGATATTGGCGCTCTTCCTGCCCCTCGCTCGACAGGCCGAAGCGCGCACCGACGTCTCACTAAGCTTCTTTTACGACAATCTGGGGTCCTACGGAAACTGGATTGAGGTAGGCAACTATGGCTATTGCTTCCAGCCCAGCGTCACCGTTAGCAATTCCAACTGGCGTCCTTACACCGACGGATATTGGGCTTATACCGATGTCGGCTGGACTTGGGTTTCCTATGAGGACTTCGGATGGGCCACTTACCACTATGGTCGCTGGACTCGGCTGCAAGATTACGGCTGGATCTGGGTGCCTGGTTACGAATGGGGTCCATCGTGGGTCTCATGGCGCACCGGCGGAGATTACGTCGGTTGGGCGCCGTTGCCCCCCTATGGCGAGGGTATTTACGAAGGCCGTGCCATCACAGGAGCCGTGGATATCGAATTCGACATCGGCCCTTCATATTACAATTTTGTCGATCTGCGCTACATCGGCGAACCGGTCTTGCGCGATCGCATTTTCGCGCCGGAACGCAACATCACAATTATTAACAACACGGTCAATGTTACGAATATCACCTACAATAATTCGACCGTTTACAACTACGGCCCGGATTATAATCGGCTGAACCAATACTCAACTCGCCCGATTCAGCGGCTGTCACTTGAACGGCAGGCCACGGTGGATGCGAATGTTTTAGGCTCCAAAACGAATCTGAACAAGGTTGAGGGCGGTAAATTACTGGTCGTCGCTCCGACCATCCAGAAATCAGCTCAAAAAATTGCTCCAAAAACGGTAAAGGCGAAAGTTGATCAACCGAAGATTGAGCGTGGCTGGACGGGCGTCTCGGATAAAGCCCAGATCCAGCAAAGGATGAAGGCAGAAAACGCCAAGGAGGTGCCGCCACCTACTTTCCAGCCGACTAATAAGAAGGAGGCCCAAGCTCCAGCGAGTACGACACCGGCTACAGGCGAAGCGAGCGTGACTCCGGCCCAAGGCGCCGAGAGAAAAGGGAGAAAAGATCAGAAAGCTGAAACGCCAGCAGCCGCGCCAGCCGTCTCGGGAACAGCAGAACCGAGCACAGCTCCCGAGAAGCCGGGCAAAGGCAGACACAAAGGAGTCAGCACCGCTCCGGGTCAGACGGGTGCAGCGCCGGTAGCCCCAGAGGCGACGCAACCGCCTAGCAAGCATAAAGGCGAGCACAATCATGCTGTGCCGGCGCCAACGGCGTCCCAAACTACAGAGGAAGCAACTTCTCCGATGGAAAGAGGCAAAGGGAAGGGCCGCAAAGGAGAGCATGAGGCTCCTACACCTTCTTCGATGACTTCAGATGAGCAAAGAGGTCCGGGCGCCGAATCTCCTCGAGGAGCGGTGACACGCGGAGGCCCAGAAGGGCGTCCCCCAACGGAGACTGTCGCGCCGACAGGTCCGCACGCCACCGGACAGGCTCAGCGCCCGGGTGGTCCGCAACATCCGGCGCAAGCTCAATCTCCGCAGGAACGTCGCGGAGAAAGAGCGGCGGAAGATAAACGCAAGAAAAAACGCGCAGAGGTAACTGCCTCTCCGACTCCTTAAGCAGGCCTCGGATTGCTGAAAATTGACGGCCCCGGTTTTCCGGGGCCGCTTTTTTAAAGCAGCTCCGCGATTTGAACGGCGTTCAAGGCAGCACCTTTGAGCAATTGATCTCCCGAAACCCAAAAAGCGAGGCCGTTATCGAATGCGGAATCACGGCGGACGCGACCTACCTGGCAATTATCTTTCCCCGCCGTTTCCAGCGGCATCGGGTAGCGATTGCGCGAAGGCTCATCGACCAGTTCCAGACCGGGGGTCTTGGCTAACACCTCGCGCGCTTGTTCAACGGAAACCGGACGCTCGAATTCTGCGTGGATTGCGACCGAGTGCGCCCGATAGACCGGCACGCGCACACAAGTCACAGACGCGCAAAACTGAGGCAGGTGCATAATTTTACGTCCCTCATTCTGCAGCTTCACTTCCTCCTTCGTATAGCCTGTTTCGAGAAATGAATCGACATGAGGCAGCAAATTGAAAGCGATCGGATGAGGATAGACCTTGGCTGGGCTTTTTTCGCCTCGCGCACTCGCCTCGGTTTGTCGCTTCAGTTCTTCGATCGCGCGGGCGCCGCTTCCCGACACGGCTTGATAACTGGAAGCGAAAACCCGGAGCAAGCCGAACGCGCGATGAAGGGGATAAAGCGCCATTAGTGCGACAGCGGTCGTGCAATTAGGATTGGCGATGAGACCGCGATGCTGCGCGACATCCTCTCCATTGATTTCCGGAATCACGAGAGGCACGTCGGCTTCCATGCGAAAGGCGGATGAGTTATCGATTACCACGGCGCCGGCTCGCTGTGCGATCGGAGCATAAGAGCGCGAAATTTCTGCACCGGCACTAAAAAACGCGAGATCACGATCAGCAAATGATGTTTCGCTCAGCGCTTCCATTTCGATTAATTGTCCACGAAACGGAAGCTTTTTGCCTGCCGATCGCCCCGACGCGAGAAGTTTGATGGAAGCGACGGGGAAACTGCGCCGTTCCAAAACTTCGAGGATTTCCACGCCCACCGCTCCAGTCGCGCCAACAATCGCGATGTGATAAGGTTTTGCCATCGGCAATCCGCATTCTATTCGCCCGGTCTCAGAGATGCAAACAACCGGCCCGACCATTCACATTTCCGTGCGTGATCAGCTTCTTCGGTTGAAGCGTGGTCACAGAGTTCTTGGCAGCTATCCCGTTTCGACTTCCCGCTTCGGTGTCGGAAGCGAGAAGGGGAGTATGAAAACGCCGATCGGTCGATTCCGGATCGCGGAAAAAATCGGGGCCCATCTCCCGCCGGGCACTGTGTTTCAAAGCCGGGTTCCGCTTGATCCCTCAAGTCCACTTCCTCAAAGCGACGACCATGTGCTTTCGCGAATCCTTTGGCTCGATGGTCTCGAGGCGCACAATTCGAACACACGCGATCGCTTCATTTATATCCACGGGACAAATCATGAAGATAAGATTGGACAACCCGCCAGTCATGGCTGTATCCGGATGAATAATGCGGACCTGATCGCGATTTTTGATCAGGTTCCGCTTGATGCCGAGGTGGTCATTGAGGCCTAACGTGTGGTGAAGGGCAAAAAAAGCGGAGAAAAGCGTTGCGTCGATCCATTTCCCCGCCTAAAAGACGACAGCAACCAGCGGCGAAAGGAGGCGAGATATAGGTGAAAATTTTGAAAGTGATCATGATCGTGGCAGTAGCGGCCAGCGCCCTTAGTTTGGGCGCGTGTGCGCAAAAGAAGGAGACGATGTCCACAGGTTCTGCTTCGACGCAGGGCTACTCGAAATAACTTCTGCTCCGGGGTCTCCTATTCCGGACAGCTTCTAACCAAGAGGCCAGGTCGATATCGACCTGGCCTTTTGTATGGCCAAAAGGCAGAACGCATTCCGTCGCGATTTGCACCTGCCACTTCAAACACTTAAGGTCGCTCTTCCATGACCGTTGAAGTTGAAAATCAACCGCATTGCGTTGCGACCTTGCACATTGAGCTCCCGCCGGAGCAGGTCTTGAAAGAATGGGACGCGATCGCGAACAACTTCGCGCGGTTCGCGCGGATTCCTGGTTATCGGCCGGGCAAAGCGCCGCGGCGCGTGGTTGAGGCGAAGTTCAGGAAAGACATTCAGGATGAGGTAACGAAGAAGCTCGTCTCGCAAAGTTATCGCGAAGCGGTCGCGGAAAATCAGTTGCGCGTGGTGGCGTTGACGAATCTGGAGGATGTGGAGTTTGGGCAGGACCGCTCTATGAGGTTTCGCGCTACTGTGGTCACCGCCCCGGAGTTCGAACTTCCCGAATACAAAAATATTCCCGTGCAGGTCGCTTCGGCGCAAGCAACGGAAGAGGAAATCGGCGCCGCACTGGAGCGAATGCGCGAACAAGCCGCTGATTTTGTCGATGTGTCGGAGCGCGGTTTGCAGATGGGCGACTTCGCGATCATCGATTTCACGGGCAGCGTCGATGGCAAGTCGATCAGCGAGATTGCGCCTGACGCGAGCAAGAATCTGCAGGACGGCAAAAAATTCTGGCTGCATCTCGCGCCGAAAAATTTCCTTCCTCAGTTTTGCGATCAATTGATCGGTCAGAAGCGAGAGGAGACAAGGTCTGTGCGAGTGGAATTTCCGGCAGAGTTTCCAGTCATGGAGCTGGCGGGTAAAACAGCGGACTACAACGTAACTCTCCGCGAAATCAAGCAACGGGTGCTTCCAGCGCTGGATGACGCTTTTGCGGCGAAGCTGATGCCGGACAAGAATCTCGCCGATCTCCGTCATCTCCTCGAGCACCAGTTGGAGCATGAAAAGGAGCACGAAATCGAGCGCGCCAAGGAAACTCAAATCATCAAATTTCTCCACGAAAGGACGCAGTTCGAGATACCGCCGACGCTGCTCACTCAGGAAACGCGGCGCGCTCTGGCCGAGCTTGTGCAACGAAATCGCGAACGCGGAATTCCGGACGACGCGCTCAAGACCAAGGAGAAAGAGCTGATCGAAGCGGCAGGCGCGCTAGCGGCGAACCGCTTGAAAACCAATTTTATTTTGCACCGTGTTGCCGAGAGCGAGAAGATCGCAGTCAACCGCGAAGATGTGGATCAACACATTCGGCGGGAGGCAGCGCGCTACAACATTACTGCCGAAAAAATGCGCAAAGAACTCGAGGAACACGACCGACTCAATGGCTTGGTCGAGGAGATTCTCCTCGGCAAGACTCTTGCTTTCCTCCAGGCGAATGTTAGCCTGCAACCCGGCGCGAAGCTGACTCCGGCCGAAGCAATATCATGATCGACCGTAACGAAAATCGTTCTCAATCGGTGCTCGTTCCGATGGTGGTCGAACAAACGGGACGCGGCGAGCGCAGCTACGATATTTATTCGCGTCTTCTTAAAGATCGAATTGTTTTTATCGGCACTCCGGTGGACGACCACATCGCGAATCTGGTCATCGCTCAGCTCCTCTTTTTGCAAATGGAGGACGGCAAAAAGGACATCAACATTTATATCAATTCCCCCGGCGGTGCAGTCAGCGCAGGCCTTGCCATCTATGACACGATGCAGTTTTTGACCTGCGACGTGACCACCTATTGTCTCGGCATGGCTGCGAGCATGGGAGCGGTGTTGCTTTGCGCTGGCACAAAGGGAAAGCGCTTCGCCCTGCCGAATTCCGACATCATGATTCATCAGGTCTCGGGTGGTGCGCAGGGGCAGGCTAGCGATGTCGAGCGACAGGTCGAGTACATGTTTAAACTCAAGAAGCGCATTATCAGAATCATCGCTCAACATACCGGCAAGCCGGAGGATCAAGTGCGGCTCGATTCCGACCGCGATTATTTCCTGTCAGCTGCGGAAGCGAAGGAATATGGGCTGGTCGACGAGGTGATCAAATCGCGCAAGGAAGTGAAGCTCGATGGGGCCAAGCCCGGAGCGGCCACGGCGATTGCGGAGGCGGCCTTGCCTCGCAAGATCGAGGAATAAAAAGTGCTCTTTTAGCGGCAGATTATGGCCCGCGCCTCGAACCTTACGATGTGCTCCTTCTGTGGCAAAAGCCATGCGGAGGTGCGCAAGCTCATCGCCGGTCCCGGTGTTTACATTTGCGACAGTTGCATCAACGTCTGCAAAAGCATCCTCGATAAGGAGCTGAACGAAGACGCGCG
>JBDUDH010000108.1:0-12755 GCA_040003015.1 Verrucomicrobiota bacterium
AGCAATATCCAGCGGGAGAGGGAATTAGTCGGTGAATTATTCATAATAGATGTATAGTTCATTATTGCTTTCGAAGCAATTATTTCCCCTTTCGAAATTTCCCCTTTCGAAAGCGATTACGGCGGCCGCTTCAGGCAGTGTAGCCCCACGCAGCTAGCTCATTTGCCAGGGCCGCTCTGAATCGTTGCCTCGCTTGCTCTGGGAGTTTCTCGCGCCAGCGGCCGCTCGTGCCGGAGCGTAAAAATTTCGCGCGGCCCCTCTCGCCGCTTTTCAGAAATTCCGCTCTCTTAAACTCAAACGATTGGTTGCGAACTGCGGCGTCGATCTGATCGGATGAGCGGCTCAAGCCCAGACGTTCCAGAATTTCGACGGACTTCTCTTTTGGCGTCGAAAGCAAATCTTCATAACGGATCATCAGGACGCTGTTGTCGTGATAGGGCTGGAGATGAGCGCTCCAGGAAATGCGACACCAGTTATGCACCGTCGTATCGCCCTGGAGCACGGCTTCCGTCATCCGGTTGATGCGGTAGCTTTCCGGGGCAAGCAGATGGTAAAGCGTGTGACGATAGAGTTTTTCGCCGTTAGGCAAAAGTCGGAAGAAACGGGCAATCGCGGGAAACCGATCGAACTGAAAATGGTTTGCGCCCGATAGGGTAACGTCGCGCGGATCTCGTAAAATGTAGATCACAAAGTTATTCGGATCATTTGGAGCCACGCCGAGTTCCGACAATTGATGGTGCGCTTTGTAACAGCGGAATTCGGAAATTCGATTTTCTCCTTCGATGGCAATCTCTTTTTTGTCCGAACGCCAGAATCCCGCGACCGGGCAGCCAACCAGTTCCGCGACGAGTCGCGTCAGCCACGTGCATCCGCTCTTGGGATAGCCGACAACAATGATGTTTTTCATCCGCCGCTCGCGCGCAAATCAGCGAAAGCCGCGCCGAGCTGCGCGATCACGTCGCACGGCAGGAGCGATTCTTCGCTGGCGTTTGAGTTGAAGACCGCGATCTCCGCGGCGCGTCCGCAAATCCATGCGCCGAGCCTTCCGGCATCGTAAGGAGAGAGCTTTTGCGCGAGGAGCGCAACGCAGACGCCGGTCAACACGTCACCCATCCCGCCGGTGGCCATTCCTGGATTCCCGGTGGTGTTGTAGCTGAGCGGATAATCGTGTTCGCCGACGATCGTGCGGCTGCCTTTCAGTAAAAGCGTGACCGGATATTGTTCACAAAATTTTCCCACGATTTTCGCGCGCGAGCCTCTTCCCCCTGGAAAAATCCGTTTCATTTCACCTGGATGCGGTGTGAGCAAGCGCGGACCGCGACATTTTTTCAGCGTCTCAATTTTTCCCGCGAGAATGTTCAGTCCGTCGGCATCAACCACCATCGGTTGCTCCGCGCCGCCGATCAGATCGAGAATTTCATTGGCGCGGGCCTTCCCCAGACCGGGTCCGATTGCCCAAACGTCGATCGATTGATCGAGCAATTTTTTGTAAGATATCACCGGCTTCACCATCACTTCCGGGGCCGTGGTCGACGCCACAATCGGATAAATTTCTTCCGGCACAAAAAGCTCGACCAGCCCTGCACCCGCGCGAAGCGCGCCGAGCGAACACATCGTGGCCGCGCCGGTGAAACCTTTCGATCCAGCGATTACGCCCACCTTTCCGAACTGATTTTTATAAGCATCGAACTTCCGGCGCGGAAGCAGGTAGCGAATGCTGTCGGCCGACGCAGTAATTCCGTAATTGCTCTCGCCTAACGACTGAAGTCCGGAAAGTGGGAGGACCTCCAACCGGCCAACGATGTTAATCGCGGAATCCGCGACAAGTCCTCGCTTCGCAAAACCGACCGTGAGTGTGAAATCAGCAATGACGCTATCTGCATCAGTCTCCCCCGAATCGCCGTCGAGACCGGTCGGCAGATCGATCGCGAAGACGTAGGCGTTCTCTTCGGCCCGAAGACGATTGATTTCGCGACAAGCGGCGCGAATCGGTTCGCGCAGCGGCGGCTTCGCACCCAGACCGAGCAATCCATCGAGGATAATCGTACCAGAAGGTAGGTGCGACGCCTTCGTTTTCGCCGCGCTCGCGCTGCGCAAGCTTCGCAGTTTCTTCCGGGTCAGTTTGTCGAGCTCCTTTTCCGATGTCGTTAGGCGCGGGTCGATTTCCCAGCCCGCTCGCGCGAGCCATCGCGCGGCAACGAAGGCATCGCCGGCGTTATGGCCCTTCCCGGCGAAGACGATGCATTTGCCCGGCGCAGGAAAAAAGCTTGCGACACTCCGGGCGATCCTTTTGCCCGCTTGCTCCATCAACTTCTCAGCCGTAATCCCGCGCGCGAAAGCAGCTTTCTCCGCTGCGCGCATCTGGGCCGAATTTACCACCGGCGAATCGGAATTATTCGTTGGGCTCCTTTTGCTTTTCCTCCGAGCTGGTGCCGCCGCTTGAAGTTTCCTCGGAGGACTTATGAGCAGTCTTTTTGTGAGAGCGCGTTTTGGAATGGTGCGCAGACGAACTCGTTTTCGTCGTCGAACTTTTTCGGTGAGGGCTTACCGCCGCGTTAGCGTCTGCTGTTTGGAGGACGCTCAATGCGTTTGCCTCCATTTGATGATCAGTCGAGTCCGCCACTGTGGAATTCGAAACGACCTCTGAGGATATCGTCGGCCGAATTGCCAGCGCCGGCTGGCGACGAATCCCTCGCGCGATTTGTTCAGCCAGCGTTTGCCGATACCCGGCTGTCTGCGCCAGCGCCGCTTCCCGCGGGTTTGTTAGAAAGCCACATTCCACCAGGACTGCGGGAATCTGGGTTTTGCGCAGAACGAAATATCCGCGTCGTCGAAGTCCGCGATTCTCCGAGGTCGTGCCTGCGACAACGTTTCGATGAATGCTGGCGCCGAGGGAAGCGCTTGCTCGACTGTAATAATAAGTTTCTATCCCACTCGCTCCGGACCGGCGCGCGGCGTTGAAATGAATGCACACGAAGATGGCATTGCGTTGTCGATTGGCGATGCGCACGCGCGCTCCAAGCGAAACGAAAACGTCGCTGTCCCGAGTCATAATCGTGCGGTAACCATCGCGTTCGAGGGCGCGTTGCAGCCGCTTCGCCACATCGAGTGTCACCGTTTTTTCCGCAACGCGCTGCCGTGGAATCCCGCCCCGATCAAAGCCGCCGTGGCCGGCATCGATCACTACCGTCTTGAAACGCAGATCGGGTTCGGCTTTCGAATTTTGGATGAGTGCAACGCAGAATAGAAAACAAATAAGAGCGATGGTCGCTTTCCGAGGGCGTAGAAGTTTCGCGAGAACTGTCGCCATTAAGCTCCTAGTCTTCCTTCGGCATATCGGCAGGTCTGTCGGAAAGTTTCGGCGCAGGATTTTTTGCCGATTGTGCCACCGCCGCTTCCGGGATCCCACCAAGTACCACGACCGAGCCGTCAGCCGCGTGACGCAGATGCGGCCTGGTTTTCGTTTCGAAATAGGTGGCGTGGCTGATCAATTCACCCTTTAATCCGACCACGGAATACAACCAGACGCGCGGAGCGGCGCATTGAAGAACGTGCAGCCTATTATCACGGTCGAGTTCGGCGTGTGGTTCATCGAACCCGATCACCCGGCCTAACGAGTAGGTCGCGTAAACGACCCCGCTATTTTTATCCTCAACGCGCACATAAAGCGATGTGTGATCGGGAAAACGATTTGTCAGCAAGGAAAGTGTTCGTACTCCGCCCGGGCCCGGCGGCTCTTCCGGGACGCCTACGGTTTGTTGCCAGATTGGTCGGGCATCCGTCACCTCGAAAACTTTTGTCTGCGAATAAAAGAACTTGTTCAAGTCGGCGAAGTAAACATTCGCGCGGACGTGATAGGTGCCGAAATCGTGGATGGGAAAATTCGGAGTCAGATTAATTTTTCGTGTCACGGTGCTGCCGGCAGCGATGTTCAGCGCGGGTTCCGTTGCGGCCGGAGTCACCGGCGGTAGGGTCCGGCCTTCCTCCGCTGTGATTTCAAAGCCGAACCAGTGCTGGCCGGTGTCATCATGTAATTCGATGTCGCGCCCCGCCAGGTTAGTGATGACGAGGGTCGCGACGACCGGTTCGTAAGCAATGTATTGGAGTCTTTTAAGTTTCAGCGCCACCTGAATCTGGGCGTGCGCGTTTGTCACCACGAGAAAAATGGAGATGACGAGAGCTAATCGCTTCATTCGACGACTAGAATAACGCAACCTTGGGCAGAGGAAAGAGCGGGTGCACCCTTAACTTCCACTCCGCCATAACTTCATCTTCTGAATGAGATTGGTCGTTTTCGATAATTTGCGAGCTCGAGGCGGGCCGACGATCGATTCGAGGTTTTTTGTTTCCTCTTTCAATTGATCCCAGGAAGCGATCGCATCCGTGCCCGAGCTTTGCATGCGGTGAAGCAGTGTTACGACATGACCGCTCTCACGCGAAGAATCTGCTTTCACGACCGGAATCAACATCCGGCCAAGCATCTGAATTTCGCTCTTCGCCGGGGCTGTCTGCGCGTGGGCCGGGTTTGCAACGGCGATGTCCGCCAGCCGCGCCTGCGCATCCGTGGAAATGAAAATGCGCGTGAGCCGCAGGGGCGCGTGCAGAACGTGATTCTCATCGAGATACGAAATGGCTGCGGCGACCGATGCGACAATCCGCAACGCGAGCGCCCCGCTGATTGTTTTTTTGCTGAGCCGGCTGTCAAGCAGGGTTTCGCCGGCGACGAATTCGCGGGCATAAAAATAGGTGCCGTTGCATTCGCCCGCTTCGTAGACGGAAAGCAACGCGGGATGTTGCACATTCGCATTCGCGCTGGCGTGGGCCAAAAATTCCTGGGCTCGGACCGGATTGCTGCGCAAATTGCTGCGCAATACATGGAGCGCGACCGATCGACCGACCGAAGTCTGCTCGGCTTGATAAATTTCCGCCCAGAAATTTTCCGATAGTTTTCGACCGACGCGATAAATTCCGAACTTCTGTCCAGTCAAGTCCCGCTCGAGTGGAAAAGAAGTCTTGGAAGAATCTTGGCTCGGCGAGCCTTGTCGATCGTACGCCTTCGCTTCCTTGCGACGAAGAACGGCATCGACCAATGCCGTGTCCCAGGCGACCTTGATCGTGGTCTCGTTAGGCGATGCCTTCGCATCATGGGCAAACTCGACGTAATCCCAGCCCGCGATTTCGTAGATGGCATCGAGACCGTGCGAATGAGCGGTTTCAGCATCGAGAAATTCTCCGTCCTGCAAATAGACCAGACCATTCTGATTGCCTTTAACCATTTGCAGAGCGCCGCTCCTGCGACTCAGACAAAACATCTGCAGCACATCGACAACGTGAAAGGGATTAATCGCGCCGGCTTCGAGCTGCGTCGCCCTGCTAATTGCGCTGAGTAAACGTTCGCTGTCGATCGGCTCCGGGAAAACTTTAGTATGAAGCACATCGAGCCGTTGTTCGGAAGCCCGATAGGACGGCATGAACATGGTTTGGATTCCGGGAAAATTTTCTCCGAACGAACCGCCCAGCTTTAAGCCATCGATGCCGTCGGCGTCGAGTTGCGCGAGGAGGAGATCGCATTCGAGATGCTGCTCCGCCCAGGAGAGGGCCGCGGCGTTGCTGCTGACAAAATGCGCCTGGTGCGAAGTATATTCGCGCACGATTTTGATCAGTTCATCCCCGATCTTGGACTCGCGGTGGACGATGAGCAATTGCATCACTGCGGCGGAGCGGTGAAAGGGGGCGGAAAAAGATTAAGCAGGCGAGTGGGCTCGGCACGGACTGCTTGCAGTTGATCTTTGTAATATACCCGCACGATGTAACCGAGATATTTTCGTTCGCCGCTTTCATTCGCAGGAAGTAATTCACCGGCGGACGGGCTTGGATTCGCCGGTTCTGTTTCCTTGCCCTTGTGCCCATTCTTCTCAGGCGGCGGAATCGGCGCGGGCGTACTCGCGATCGCCGTCTCTATTCCGGCGCTGGTTTGTTTCGCTCGAAAATAACCCACTTCGAGCACTTCCGTATCGGTGCTGGCCCAGTCGTGACCCGGTGTGAGCCATCGGTAATTGACATCAGCGTCGGTCAGCACGACCTGGTCGTTATCGACGATGTCATAAAAGAAGACCTGGATTTTTACCTCCGTGTGATCAATCGGCGTCTTCGGACGCGCTTTGACTCCTACCCGCAAAGTCAGGCGCGTGTCCGCATTTGGATCGTTCTCCTGATTAGGAGTGACTTCCGCAATGCCAAAGGTGGAACCATCCGGTATTCCCTGGGTCTCAGTGGAAGCAGGAGTGGCCGGTGAACTGACGTTGTCGGTGGCGGCTGTCGTCCCTGGCACTCCCACTTTGAGTTTCAAATCCGCCAGCTCATAAAGTGGACCCACCGTGGGCCCGAGCGAGGCGAGACGCCGCCACGTTTCATTCGAACGATCGAATAACTGCATCGATTCATAAATCATCGCCATCTCGGCGAGCACATCGGCGTTGCTCGGATCGAGCGCGGTGGCCTGTTGCAACCTGGAAAGCGAATTAGCCGTGTCGCCTTTCTCGCGCAGTTGTTTGGCCTGACGCAGCAGTTGATCGGCAGCGGAACTGGGTACGATCGCAAGACGCGATGCCGAAGATGCAGGTGGCTGGGGCGATCCGCTAACGGTAGAACTTATCGCGGAAGGCACCGCGGTGATGCTTGGCTGCGCATTGCGCGGACCGGAATGTGAGCGCGCGGCGTAGATGACGAGAGCGGCCAGGATTTGCGCAACTGCGACCGCGCCGAGGATAGCCAATGCGGCCGCAAATGTTTTGTCCGATCTGTTTGCTAGGGACAGGAAAGCCGCTCGCATTGTTTTCGTCCTCTACCGATCGCGTTCGAGCGTGTCAAATGCCGACGATGCTCCCGTTCGTCAGGTGATGTCGTGAGAAACGGGTTGACCTGGCTAACGAGAAATGTCCGTCTGACTGAGAATCTTGAATCCTTCTCCCTGAAGCACGGACGATGCGCATTCGGTGTCGTCGACATACAATGCCAGCGCAGCGAAACCATTCGGTCGCGTCAAGAGCGGGTAACTGAAATGCAAATTCACCTCCGCCATCAAAAGCGCGGCCAGGAGCTTCCCCAATTGTGTGGCTACCTCGCGCAACTCCACTACGACCATCTCACAAACGCCAAACGCCACTTCGTGCTGCCGGAAAACTTCCTCCACGCTCTCGGGATCGCTCACAACAATACGCGCGATCGCGGAGTCGGTGGACTCCGAGATACTCAAGGCAACGACGTGTGTGTTGTGCAGGGTGAGCAGTTTCACTACATCAAGGAGCGCCCCTACTTTATTCGGCAGGAAAACCGAAAACTGTTTCACCAGCGGGCCGCCGGTCTTCGAGGTAATTTGGGGCAAATCCACAGCCATAAAGCAAAAGCGCCGCGCGCATGCTCGTTAGGCAGTGAACCTTCTCACCGCTGGAGAAACAACGCGACTTATCGGACATTATGTCGCTATCGGTGATTTGTTTGCAAACGAATATTGCTTTCATTCGCGCTTTCTCTTGATCGCAAAAGTTGCGCGGGTCTCTCGCGGATTCAGGCTGTTCATTTGGCCGTCGCACAGGCATCTTGCCTGTGATTGAATTTTCACAGCCTCGAAGGCTGTGCCACGGAAATGGACGACGAAAATAATCTGATCTCACTGCGCCATGGGAAGCTGGAAGCCTTGCGCGCGCTCGGCGTGGCTCCCTTCGGTGGGGCGTTCGAAACCAGCGGATCAGTCGCCGAAGTAGTCGGGAAATTCCGCGAAGGCGAAACTTTGCGGGTAGCTGGGCGGATCACCGCGCACCGCGACATGGGCAAAAGCCATTTTCTCGATCTGCGTGACGCGACCGGGCGAATTCAAATTTACGTTCAGGCCAAGGAGCTGGGCGAAGAATTATTCGAGGCTTCCAAGCTTCTCGATCTCGGCGATTTCATCGGAGTGGAAGGAACTTGCTTCGTAACAAAAACCGGCGAGCCGACATTAAAGGCGCACAAACTTCAGATGCTTGGGAAAAGCCTGCGGCCTCTCCCGGAAAAATGGCACGGGCTCCAGGATATCGAAGCGCGATATCGGCAGCGGTACCTTGATCTCTTGACTAACGAGCAGTCGCGCGCCGTCTTCGAGAAGCGCATGATGATTTTACGAGAAATACGACAGTTTTTGCACGAGCGCGGATTCCTCGAAGTCGAGACCCCGATGTTGCAATCGATCGCCGGCGGCGCGGCGGCCGAACCTTTTCGCACCCACCACAAAGCACTCGGTCTCGATCTTTATTTGCGCATCGCGCCGGAACTCTATCTCAAGCGCTTGCTCGTCGCTGGGTACAACAAAGTTTTTGAGTTGAACCGCAATTTTCGGAACGAAGGAATTTCGAGAAAGCACAATCCGGAGTTTACCATGCTCGAAGCCTACTGGGCCTACGCCGATTTCGAGAAAATGGCGAACCTGGTCGAAGAAATGATTTGTCACTTGGCCGGAAAAATCCTGGAGGGACGCGCTCCGTCGCGTCCAATCAATTCGGGGACGGGACAGAGCCCGTCCCTCCAGATCGAACATCGCGATGCCGAAGGACGCGTCACCCGCACGATCAATCTGCAGCGGCCTTGGCGACGTGCGCGTTACCGCGATCTTATTCACGATGTCGATTCCGCCTGGTTCGATTACACGACCGAAAAGCGCCGCGAGCGTTGCGCGGAACTGGGAGTGGAGATCAATCCGCGCATGGCGGATTATGAAGTGACCCAGCAGGTCTTCGAAAAGTTGATCGAAGGAAAAACCTTCGATCCTTTATTTGTTACTCATTGTCCGAAGGAGCTGGTGCCATTGGCAAAACAGAACCTGGAGGATGATTCTCTGGTCGATGTTTACGAGCTGATTATCAACGGGCAGGAAATTTCTCCCGGCTATACGGAGCTGAACGATCCGATCACGCAGCGCCAGCGTTTGCTCGAGCAGGCGGGCGAAGAGACGCAAAAGATCGATGAAGAATTTCTACTAGCGCTCGAACACGGCATGCCGCCCGCCGGTGGATTCGGTCTCGGGATCGATCGCCTCACCATGCTTCTCACGGGCGCGGAATCGATTCGCGATGTGATTTTATTTCCGCTTCTTAAACCGAAGCGCGACTGAGCAGCGAAGGGTGGCTGACCGCGTCAGGGGCGGAACGGCCTCCTCGCGTTGCTCCGAAGCCACGGTTATCAGATCGAACAACTGTGACGCGCCTTTCCGAAATTCGGTGGCTGAAATCGCGGCCGGTGGTAATCTACGGGAATGGATACGCCACAAATTACCGCTTACCTCAAGACTTCGTGCGGCTGGAGTGCCGGCGTGCGCGCAGTGCTCGGAAAATACAATCTCCCTTTTACCGAAAAGGACATCATTCAGAACCCCGCTTTTCGCTGGGAGATGGAAACCAAGAGCGGACAACCGCTTTCACCGTGCGTCGAAATCAACGGCGAAATGCTCGCGGACGTGAGCGGCGAAGAGATCGAAAACTTTCTCATCGAACACGAGCTGGTGCGGCCGAGCGATGCCGAGACTGGTGTGCCGACCAATGCTCCTTGCGCGACCGAACAGCATGCGAGTGAAGTGAAGATGCGCTTTTGATTTTCGGCCATCCGAAAGAATTCAGCACAGGTTATGTGAAGACCTTCTGCCCGGGGAGAAGGTCTTTTCCTTTGGTGAATCGATCGTCTCTATGCGTAATTTCGCCGGGCGGGCAATCAAACTCGCCCAATTAATCGATTGAAATTGCGATGAAACTCTTTGCGCGAAGCGAGGGACCGCGCAGACCTTTCGGCGGGAAGAACAAACGCAACCGCCATTTGAGCTGGAAGCTCCTCCTGCTGGGCGTCCCTATCGCGGCCGGATTCGCAATCGTCGCTTATTTCGCAATCTGGGCGCAGACGTTTGATTTGAAAAAACTCGGCGCCATGCCGGAGCGGAACACCGTTTTCGACGTCGATGGAAAAATTTACAGTCGTCTCGCGGGTGCAAATCGCTTGAAGATTCCGCTCAACCAGGTTTCGCCGCTCTTCATCCAGGCGCTGCTGGCGCGCGAAGATACCCGCTTCTATGAACATGGCGGCATCGATTGGCGAGGCGTCGCGCGCGCATTGATGCGTGACATCATGAGCGGTTCGGCCAAGGAAGGCGCGAGCAGCATCACGCAACAACTCGCTCGCAATAGCCTGCCACTTGGAGGTCGAACCATTACTCGCAAACTGCTCGAAGCTATGGTCGCCGTGCGGATCGAGCGCGAGATGACAAAAGATCAAATCCTCGAGCTTTACATGAATCGCATTTACTTCGGCTCGGGTTGTTACGGAATTGAAACCGCGTCGCAAGCTTATTTCGGCAAAGATGCTTCCAATCTAAATCTTTCTGAATCCGCGCTGCTCGCCGGGCTGATCCGGAGCCCGAATCGTTTTTCGCCGCTGAAAAATCCGGAGGGCGCGATTTTGCAACGGAACGCCGTCCTCGATCGAATGCTCGAGTTGAAAAACATCACCGGCGCTGATGCTGAGCGGGCGAAGATCGCGAAGGTGACTTCCCATCCGCGGCGGCTTCCGCTCATTCAAGAGAATTATGCGATGGACGCTGTGCAGCGCGATCTCAATCTTCTCCTCACGCCCGACCAGATCGATAATGGCGGTCTCCTAATTTACACGACGCTCGATCCCATGGTGCAAAACGCAGCGGCGGAAGCGATCGAGAAACAGCTTGGCAAAATCGAGCGCCAGTCCGGGTTCCGGCATCCGACCAAGGCAAACTATCGTCCGCCCGAGAATGGTAACGATAGTTCGATGCCGTATCTCGAGGGAGCCCTGGTCGCGATCGATAACGGCAGCGGCGGGATCCGCGCGCTCGTTGGTGGACGCGATTATGCGCAGAGCAAATTCAATCGCGCCTTGCCACCGGCGAACCGTCAGATTGGATCTTCGTTCAAGCCGTTTGTTTATGCGCTTGCTTTCACCCACGGATTGCTGCCCGGGGCCGCGATCAGCGACGGCCCGATCCAGCCAGGCGAGATCCGCGGCGCGGGAGATTGGTCGCCAGGAAATTCCGATGGCACCTACGGCGGAGTCCAACCTGCCTCCTATGGTCTGATTCATTCGCGTAACACCATGAGTGTGCGCGTGGGTGATTTCGCCGGCGTGGATGAAGTGCAGAAAGTCGCGAACACTCTCGGTCTTGCTGAAAAAATCCCGCCGGGCCCGGCGATCTACATTGGCTCATTCGAGACCGACCTGAAAGATCTCACTGCGGCCTACACGGTTTTTCCGAACGCCGGGATCCGCAAACAGGCCTACGTCATTGAGCGTATCGACGATCCGGAACATCGTCCGATTTATCGCGCCGCCCACATCTCGCTGCCTTCTCTCGATCCGAGCGCGGCCTGGATGACTTCGGAGTTAATGGAACAGGTACTCACGCGTGGCACGGCGGCCAGCGCCAGTTCGTTAGGCTTCCGATTGCCCGCTGCCGGTAAAACCGGAACGACCAACGATTTCAAGGACGCATGGTTTGTCGGTTACACCGCGTCGATCACCTGCGGAGTGTGGGTGGGATTTGATCAGCCGACCACGATCATGGCGCGTGGTTATGGCGCGGCGCTGGCGCTACCGGTTTGGACTCAAGTGATGCTGAAAGCGGCACAACGTTATCCAGCGCGTCCTTTCCAGCCGATAGTGGCGCTGCAACATTGCACCGTTTGCCAGATCTCCAATCAACTCGCTACCAGCGGTTGCCAGGCCGTGGGCACGGCATATGAGATTAATCTGCCTGTCGATAAAATTCCGCAGCTCGCATGTCAGATTCACGGCGGCATCCAGACACAACTTGGGCAAAAGCTCGATCAATTCGGCCAGAAGGCCAAGTCGGTGCCGGGTCGAATTATCCAATCATTCCGGAAATTTTTCGGCGGAAATTAAGCGGACTGTCACGGGCCACATCATCGCGCCAGATCACACGCGAGTTTGATCGCCGCGATCATGCTATCGGGCCGGGCGATTTCTTTGCCGGCAATTTCGAACGCCGTCCCGTGATCGGGGCTTGTGCGAGGGAAAGGCAGCCCGATTGTCACATTCACTCCGGCATAAAACGCATGCAGCTTCAGCGGAATCAAACCCTGGTCATGATACATGCATAACACCGCGTCCCATTCGCCCTCGACCGCCCGATGAAAAATCGTGTCGGGCGAAAATGGTCCGCCCACTTTGGCGCCGTTCGGACAACGCCGCTGCAGTTCTGCCACCGCCGGCGCAATGATTTCGACTTCCTCGGCTCCGAGCGCGCCACTCTCGCCGGCATGAGGATTGAGGCCAGCGACGGCGATGCGAACGTGGCCGCGGCGCTGGAGAAATTCAGCAAGGAGCAAACCGACGCGCACAATTTCCGAAACGCTCAGGCGGCCCGCGACCTCGCGCAACGGAAGATGAGTGGTGACGAGCGCAACGGTCAGGTTGCCGCCTGTAAAAAGCATGGCGTAATTCTCGACCTGGCAACGCGCGGCAAAGAATTCCGTTTGTCCCCGGAATTCAAAACCGATTGCGTACATGCGCGCTTTATGAATCGGTCCGGTGACGACCGCGTCAATTTCTCCGCGTAACCCCAGCGCGGCTGCTTCCTCGAGAGCGCTGGCAGCGGCGCGCGCACTCTCTGGCGATGGTTCGCCTAACGAGTGTTCGCGACTATCTCCAATGACTTTGTACTCAGCGTCGGGTAATTTTCCGGAGTC
>JBDUDH010000071.1:0-3757 GCA_040003015.1 Verrucomicrobiota bacterium
ATGTTTTCGCACGGCGTGATCGCGGCCCTGCTCTTCGCCGTGGCCGGACGCATGATCTACCGACGCACCCACACGCGCGACCTCGACACGTTGTCCGGCATGAGTCTGAGCCGCGCGCTCCCCTTTGCCGCGTTTTCGTTTGTTATCGCGTCGGCGGCGTCGATGGGCATCCCTGGATTCAGCGGGTTTGCCGCCGAAATTACAATCCTCATCGGCACTTGGAAAAGTTATCCGGCGGCGGTCTGGATCGTCGGCGTGGGGATGGTGTTGGTCGCGGCCTTCACCTTGCGCGCGCTGAAGAAAACCTTCTTCGACACCCCCCTGTCAACGATTGGAGAGACGACCTCCGTGTCGTCCGTCGCCCCTGCGCAAGCATTGGCGCCAATCACGCTCGCTGAAAAACTCGGTGCGGGTCTGCTCATGTTCGCGACGTTTGCGGTCGGAATTTACCCGAAGTTGCTGCTCGATCGCATCGTCCCGGCCGTTGAAGCGATGAGCTTTTTGAAGCCATGAGTTATCTCGATTTACTCAAGCTCGCGTCACCCGAAGCCACCGTCGCCGTGACCGCGCTGGCCATTCTCACGATCGGCCTAACGAGTACTCGGGTATCTGCCCTTTGTCCCGGCGTCGCTGCGCTCGGACTCGCCATTGCCATTGGTGCGGTGCTGATGTTGCCGCAGCACGCCGCGCTGTTTCACGGGATGCTCGTAATCACGCCGCTGAATTCGCTGTTCAAAGTCATCTGTATCGCGCTCGCATTTTTCACCGTACTCCTTGCGTGCGGCGATCGTTCATCGCGAAGTCATGGCGAGTATCTCGCCATGCTTCTGCTCGCGACCATCGGACTGATGCTGCTCGTTGGCAGCGAAGAGTTGCTCATGATCTTCATCGGCCTCGAACTCACGGGCCTCTCGCTTTACGTCATGACCGCGTTCGACAAAAGCGATGTGCGCTCTGCCGAAGCGGGCCTGAAATATTTCCTGTTCGGCAGCACGGCGAGCGCGTTCACGCTTTTCGGCCTCAGCTTCATCTACGGCATGTCGGGAACGACCGGACTCGCCGCCATCGGGCAAAAATTGACCACCGCATCGGTGCAACCCCTGCTCGCTGTCGGTATAGTCATGACTCTCGTCGGCTTCGCGTTCAAAATCGCGGCCGCGCCTTTCCATCTTTGGGCGCCCGACGCTTACCAGGGCGCGCCCGTCCCGAGTGCCGCGTTCATCGCGTCCGGCTCGAAAGTCGCGTCGTTTTTCGTGCTCGGAAAAATCGTGCTCGTCGGATTCGGTCCGGTGCACGGGAGCGCCGCGTGGCACGCGATGGTTGCCGGTTGGTCGCCGGTGCTCGCCGCGCTCGCCGCATTGTCGATCTTGATTGGCAATCTCGTGGCACTGGCTCAGTCCAACGTGCGCCGGCTGCTCGCCTACTCTGCGGTCGCCCACGCTGGTTACACATTGCTCGGACTCGTCGCCGGCGGGCGCGACGGATTTTCGGCGACGTTGTTCTACACCACCGTTTACGCATTCACGCTCGTCGGCGCATTCGGCGTTGTCGCGCTCGTGCGCCGCGAAACGGGCGGCGACGACCTCACCAATTTCTCTGCGCTCTGGTCGCGTTCGCCGTTACTCGCCGGCTGCATGTCGATCTTCATGCTGTCGCTGGCCGGCTTACCACCGCTCGCCGGGTTTTTCGGAAAGTTCTACCTGTTTAGCGCCGCGCTGCGCGCCGGTGACAACCACGGCCTGCTATGGCTCGTCGCGCTGGCGCTCTTTGGCAGCCTCATCTCGCTCTATTATTACCTCATTGTGCTGAAGGTGATTTTCGTGGAGCCTGCCCTGAGCGAAGTCGAACGGGTTGATGAACTCTCGACCAAGGTTTCAACAATCAAGCTGGACCTTCTGCAACGCGTTTCGCTGTCAATTCTCAGCGCGATTGTACTTTTTCTGGGAATCGCTCCAGCACCGTTGGGATCTCGCATCATCGCTTCGCTTCCTTGAGCAAGGGGCGACTTTCCAAGTTCAGATTTGCGGCCGGTCTCCAGATCAGTCTAGAGCCGCGCCTGCAGTTCCATACTCACGCGCCCAGCGAATCTTGTTGGCACTATGATCAATGATGGTTCCATCCAGATCAAAGCCAGTTACCTTAGACATGGAGCAACTCCACGACTTTTTGATAGGTGGCTTCAGCATCATGCGCATGCGTTTCTATCTGATAATCAACGAGGCCCTGATCGCGAATAGCCGACTGATACGTTAGGTTATCCTTAAGCTCATATCGTCCGTTATTGCCCGGATCATCTCGTTTGCGCTCAACCACTCGCGCCGCAAGAGTTGGCTCGTCGACTATTAGTTGGATAATGGTATATCCAAGCTGCCTTATGATCTGCAATTGGTGTGACTCAATCGCGGCCGATAGAAATATATCCGGCTTCTTCTGCTTAACTGCTTCGACAACCTGTTCCCAAACCTTAGCGGCAGCCGTTCCATCAGCGGGCCACTTACCACCGTTAAGGGCTATGACCTCCTCGTCGTGTTCACGAATGTCGAGTTCGGGGTGCCGCAGACAGAGTAGCTGATAAAGCGTCGATTTTCCGGAAAATGGCGAGCCGACAATAACGGCTTTAGACATCATTATTTGATGTTTTTCGTGCGATCGTACTACAGTTATGGGCCTGGACCGTCTGGCTGTCCCGCTGTTTATATTAAAACCAGACTTGGCTAGCGGGAAGACATTTCGTCTCCACTGAGCGCCCATGTCAAGGATAGAGGCACCCGTTTACATGGGGCACCGGTATCACGATGTCGGAAGGTGGCTACGATCCGGCTACGAAAACGTTTACCTACACCGCGAAACAGTCCGATGCATAGCTCAGTTCGCCGGCAACGATCCGTGCGGCCGAGGTAAACGGATGCGGCTCGGTTTTCTTTTCGTTCAGGATGTGCGTCACTTCAACGCCGCGCACCTTCAGGAAATCAGAAATCAGAGCGCGATGACAGCGCCACCAAACCGCTTCAGCGCACATGAGCGCCGTGGGCCCGACTTTGTTCGCAAGATCGACAAGGCGATTGACGCCTTCACGAAACCCTTCTGTCCCCATGTGATCGGCGTAGCCGCGGAATGATTCGTTACGCCACGCGGTATTTCGCGAATCCGGCTTCGGTTTCCGACGGCCGCCGAGCTCCGGAAAATGTTCGTAACCGATTCCCCGTTCGCTTAAAGATTTCGCAAGCGATTCTCGATTGAACTGCGGATATCGCTTCGAGCCCGGCAGCAATCGGACATCGGCAATCAATTTGATCCGATTCACCTCGAGCACCGAAATGAACTTGTCGATCTCACGGGTCGAATGCCCGATCGTCCAAATTTGCATGATCATCTTAGGTCTTTTGATCAAAAGGTAACGTCTTCAAAAAGATTGGAACCACAAAATGAACAAAATTACGATTGTCCTACTCGATCTGCTCAGCTGCTCGGCGTTTGCCGGAAACGAAGCTCAAACGCAACCGGCGCCCGGATCACCCGCGCCGGATTTCAGTCTGGCAACCGGCGACGGTAGCCAGGTAAGCCTCAAGGACAATCACGGCAAATGGGTGGTCCTTTATTTTTTATCCCAAGGATTTTACCAGCCGCTGCACGGTTGAAGCGAAGAGAGCCTTCCGAACACAGCGATGAAGTGCTTAAGGCGCTGGCTGACTTGAAAAAGGATAAACGCTTTCTCGCTGTTCGGGATTAAACGAACTCGACTGATTTCTGACCTCTG
>JBDUDH010000030.1:0-3629 GCA_040003015.1 Verrucomicrobiota bacterium
TGCGCGATCGCGAGATGAAACAAGTCGAGTTCGTGCGCGCCGAGCAGGTGCAATCGCAGCGCATTTATCGCTACGATGGCGCCGGTGCCGACATCGTCTTGCGTTTCGGCGGAGCCCCATTGCTCCAACCGGATTTCTGGCCGGAATCAAATACGAAAGTGGCAGTTGTGCGTGAATTCAAAAATAGCGAGGCGAACCACTTGGGAATTCCATTGCCGAAAGGACGGCTTCGCTTTTATCGGCGGGACAATGATCAGCAGCTCGAATTCACGGGAGAGAACGAAATTGACCACACGCCGAAGGATGAAACGCTGCGAATTTCGACTGGGAACGCGTTCGATCTTGTCGGCGAGCGCCGACGGATTGATTTCGCGGTCGATAACCTCAAACGAACTGCCGACGAATCATTTGAGATCAAGCTCCGCAATCACAAGAAGGAAGCAGTCGAAATTCGCGTGACTGAGCATCTCTGCCGCTGGCGCAGCTGGGAAATCGCTGCGAAATCAGATCCCTTTACAAAAATCGATGCGCAAACCATCGAGTTCCGTGCCGCGGTGAAGCCTGACCAAGAGAAGGTCGTCAGTTACAAAGTTCATTACACGCAGTTGCCTGTGTTCAATGGCCGGCCGGCTCCCGGGCAGTAACCGAAGTCGGCGGGATGCCGCTTCTATTTCCTTCGTTTTCATCCCGAGGCGCGTCGGTAACGCAGCGCGAGAACGCTAGGCCGGGCTCTCAAACGCCGAGCGACCTCTCACTCTCCGGTCGGGTTACATGAGCTATTACTAATCGTTCGACAGCATGCATCGATGAAAATCTGCGAGATTGAAAGCCCGGCCTCGCCCTTTTAGGACTGCGTTACGGCTTCGCCTCCGCCTCGCTCCGCTCAGACTGACAAAAAAAGGCGAAGCGGTTGAGTGGTTCACTCCCACTCGATCGTGCTCGGCGGCTTGGTCGAGATGTCGTAACAGACGCGATTGACACCTTTCACTTCGTTGACAATCCGGCTCGAAATCCGCGCGAGCAGTTCGTAGGGCATACGCACCCAATCCGCCGTCATTCCATCCTGGCTCTCGACAATGCGCAACGCGATTGTGTTTTCGTACGTTCGCTGATCGCCCATCACGCCAACGGATTGCACCGGGAGAAGAACAGCGAATGATTGCCAGACGCGATAATACCAATCGGACGCTGTCATTTCGCTCACGACGATCGTATCGGCGTCGCGCAAAATGCGCAGTCGCTCCGGCGTCACTTCGCCGACAATTCGGACGGCGAGACCCGGACCGGGGAAAGGCTGCCGGTAAACAATTTCCTTCGGCAGACCGAGCTGCAAGCCGGCCTGGCGCACTTCGTCTTTGAAGAGCTGACGCAGCGGTTCGACCAACTCGAAGTGCATTTTTTCCGGCAACCCGCCGACGTTGTGGTGGCTCTTAATCAATGATGCAGGATTGCCGCCGATCGCGACGCTTTCGATCACATCGGGATAAAGCGTGCCTTGCGCGAGAAAGCGAAATTGTGGCATCTTGCCTGCCGTTGCCGTTTTCACAGGCTGGAAGCCTGCGTCACGTGAAAGCTCGACCACGGCATCTTCAAAAACGCGAATGAATTCGTTTCCGATTGCTTTTCGTTTCGCTTCCGGATCGATGGCGCCCTTGAGCACTCGCAGAAATCGGTCGGAAGCATCCACGTATTTCAGTTTGATGTGAAAATTTTCGCCGAAGACCCGCTGCACGATTTCCGCTTCGTTTTCACGAAGCAATCCGTTGTTTACGAAAATGCAGGTGAGCTGATCGCCGATCGCCTTATGCAGAAGCGCCGCCGCGACGGAAGAATCGACCCCGCCACTCAAACCGAGCACCACTTTTTCAGCGCCGACCTGTTCCCGCACGCGCTCACACGCTTCCTCGATGAACGAGCCCATCGTCCAATCCATGGAGCAATGGCAAATGTGATAGACGAAATTCTGGAGGATCTCTTTGCCCCGTGGCGTGTGGGAAACTTCCGGATGAAATTGCAGCGCGTAGAGTTTTTTCTCCGGATTTTCAATCGCGGCAAAGGCCGAGTTTTCGGTCTTCGCAATCGCGCGAAATCCGGCGGGCAAAGCGGTCAATTTATCGCCGTGACTATTCCAAATATCGATTTGCTCGCTCAATCCATCGAAGAGCGGCGTGCGTTTAGTCACGTGTAACATGCCGGCGCCGTATTCGCGACGGTCGCTGAACTCCACCTCGCCGCCGAGGTGATGCGCCATTAGTTGCATTCCGTAACAGATTCCGAGTATCGGCAGGCCAAGCGTGAAAATCTGCAGATCGATCTGCGGTGCGCCTTTGTCATAAACGCTCGCCGGTCCTCCCGAGAGAATGATGCCGTTCGGACGCAACGCCGATATTTCCTCGGCCGAAAGATCGAAGCGGACAATTTCCGAATAAACCTGGCACTCGCGGATGCGACGCGCGATCACCTGCGTGTACTGCGAACCGAAGTCGAGAATTAGGATTCGTGAATGCGCGGAGGGCGCGGCCATGTTCACGAACTAGCGGGGAGGAGGCACCGGGGCCGGTTCACGCGACTGAACATAAGGATCATCGCGGCGATCGATTGGGCCGAGTTGCCCTTCCCCAGTTATGCCACGTTGAAATTGCTCGCGCACTTCTTCGGCCGGCGGTGTCTCGTCGGCACAACCTCCAATGACCAGGGTGGAGGTGGAAACCAACGCGGCGAACAAACGTTTCAAGCAACTATTTTATGAACACTCCCGTCGATTGCAAGGAAATGCGATATTGGAAAATCTGAACATGAATGGATTTTGTCGATCGATGAAGATCGCGCCGCGATGATCGCTCCGGAGCAATTGCTACAGGCCTATCGTCTGGGCGTTTTCCCGATGGCGATGGAGAACGGCGAGATCGGCTGGTTTTCGCCTGACCCGCGCACAATTTTGCCGCTCGATCGCTTTCATGCGTCGCATGGATTGCGTCGCGCCCGACGCAAACAGCAATTTGAAGTGCGAATCAACAGTTGCTTTGGCGAAGTGATTCGTGAATGCGCGCAGCGTGAAGACACATGGATCAATGACGAAATCATTGAGAGCTACACGCAATTGCACGAACTTGGCTGGGCGCATTCCGTGGAAACGTGGCTGGGTGGCGAGCTTGCCGGAGGTCTCTACGGCGTGGCCATCGGCGGTGCGTTCTTCGGCGAATCGATGTTTCACCGCGCCACCGACGCGTCCAAGATTGCGCTTTGGGAGCTGGTTGAACGTTTGCGGGAGCGCCGTTTCACCTTGCTCGACATTCAATGGCTCACGCCGCACCTCGAGCAATTCGGTGCGACCGAAATTCCGCGCGCCCTTTATTTGCATCTTCTGAATGCGGCGGTCGATTTGCCGCGTCGATTTGTCGGATAATCAAGGTGGTAGGGCGAGACTTTGTCGAGCCGACTAATTCTTCGGATGGCCCGGAGGTGCGGCCCTACCTTTTTCTTTGCCCGATTAAAGGAATCCGGCATAGTGAGCACCCGGCGCAAAAGTCCATTGTCGAAAGTCGGTTTCCATCACGGCTGGGTAGCTCAGTTGGCAGAGCAGAGGACTGAAAATCCTCGTGTCGGCGGTTCGATTCCGCCCCCAGCCA
>JBDUDH010000143.1:0-3619 GCA_040003015.1 Verrucomicrobiota bacterium
CTAAAAGGCGAATCCAAAGCTGAAATGAAACGCGCCGAAATCTTCGCCCGGATGTCGATCGGGATTATAACCATAGTCCGCGCGCATCGGACCGATCGGCAATTTGTAGCGTAAGCCGGCCCCCACACCGTAACGCATGTCGCTCAGTCCAGGCTGGTTCGCGTCAGGCAAAAGATTACCGGCATCGACGAAAAACGCGCCCTCCAATTCTCCGTAAATCGGAAAGGTGTATTCCGCGTTCATGACGGTAAAGAATTCCCCTCCAATCGGAAAATTGCCCCGGTCGTGCGGCCCAAGATCGCGCTCGCCAAAACTGCGCACGGTCGTGCTGCCACCATTGAAAAATCGCTCATCGATCGGAATGGCCAGCGCTTGGCTGACTCCGCCAGTGTCGAGCGGATAAATGATTCCACTGCGAGCGCCGAGCGCGAGCGCGCTCCGTTCGAACCACCGCCGCCACGGCGACCTTGATGGATCTTCGAAAATTCCCACTACCTGCGTTTTTGGCCCGAATGGCAGATAATAACTGACGCGAATCGTGCTGCGAATGAACTCGATATCGCTTCCCAACGCAGTCGAGGCGAAATCGATCGTGTTAGCTGCAATAAGACCCCGCGGCGAAACGAAAGGGCTCTCTCGCAAATCGAGCGTTTGGGTAAAGCCGATGGAGTTAACAAAATAATTGCTTCTCCCGATTAATAACGGGTCGATGTCAGCGGCGGTGATTTCCACATGTCGCACCGATAAAACCAAGCCGACCTCATAATGAGGCGTGATCTTGCGAGTCAGGTCGAGTTGGCCGCCCAACTCAAATTTGGAATACCCGTCGAAGTCGTAGGTCACTGCGGCCAAACGAGCTTTCAGCGCGAAATCGGTTTCAAATAAGTACGGATCCTGGTAAGTCACCTCGCCCTTATATCCGCGCTCGGAATACTCGACCGAAGTTGTAACCGGACGCCCATAGCCAAAGGGATCGCGGTTACGATATTGGATTCCGATAATGCCACCGTCGAAAGAACCGTAACCAATGGAAAGACCGAATTCCTGCGGCTTTGCTTCTTCGGCGGAGATATCGAGCCGCAGCTTGTCATCGTCCACCGGTGTCGGCCTGATCTGCAAAATATTGAAAAGGCCTGACCGCATTAATTCGCGAAACTTCCTGTCCAGAACCTCCGGGCTGTAGGTCTTACCGCTCAAGTCCTTAAAGCGATTAATCAGGTAACCTGGTCGTAATTGATCGAGACCTTTCACGGTGACTCCATCGAAGTAATAAAGTTTTCCTGGATCAATGGTAACGTAAACGGGCACCTTCCCCGCGATCGCCAGCGTCGGATCACCACTCGCATCCACTTTCACCGCATAGTAACCGCGGGCCTTATAGTAGGTTTGGAGCCGGCGAGGGATGTCCGCCAATCGCGCTTCGGTGTAAGGCTGCTTCAGCAAATCCAACATTTGACCGAACAAAGTTTTGGAATCGTAAATCGTCGGGCCGGAAAACGCGATCTTGCCAAAAAAATATTGCCGCCCCTCATGGATGGTGATCGTGACATTCACCAAATCCGCGCCGACATAAGTGTATTGCGGTGGATCGACTGTCGAATCCAGAAAACCGTCGGCGACGTAATAGCGATGCACGAGATCGGCGCCTTCCTCAATGTCTGATGCGACGAACGGCAAGCTCGATTGCAGCTTCGAATAACGTTCGCGGGTCGGCCCCACCGCGTATTCAAATAACTTGGGAGCTGGCACCCGGTGATTGTTGGCAAACACAATCTGCCCCAGTTTCACGAGTGGACCTTCCGCGATATCCAGCCGGAGCCGGTCTCCCGACTCGATCGTGTAATGCACATTCACCTTGGCGTAGCCGTGCTTTCGATAAAAAAGCTCCAGGAAAAACGCTACATCATCGCCGCGCGCGGCGCTCAATCCGTAGGTTTCGATGGTGGTGATCTGTTCTTTAAGCTGCGAGCGCAGCTCCTTGTCGCTAAAAGCCTGCTCGCCGCGGAGCTCGATATTGGCGCGCTGCGCAATTTTTTCCTGCTCGCGAGCGACAACGCGCTCCCGTTTGTCCTTGCGTTCCTGTTGCGGCAACTTCACCGCATTCTGTCCCGCCGCGATGTCGCAGGAAAATGCGAAACCGAGAAGAAGAGCCCATGCCGGCCTCATCTCAGCGAAAACGAATCAGGTATTTCACCATGCCTCGAAAATCCCCACCCACGCCGAGATCGCCGATCAGGACGTAGTTTTCGTTAATCTTAAAACGAGCCGTCGCTGTTTGTTGTCCCGTCCGTGGATCGACGTTTCCAACGTCGACCTGCAACCGATCGAAGACGGAATCACTCTTAGTCGGCGCGCCTTTTTTAAAAACTTTTCGATACATCTGTTGTATCAGCAACATCGCGGCGCGGCCGGCGAGCACGTCTCCCTTGCCGCTCAATTCTTCACGAGTCGCGCCCGTCGCGAGCAGCGAAATGATTTCCTCTTGTGGCAATGGCGGCTCGCTCGTGAAGACGGCTTCGGAGGCCAATGCCGTGCCATAGACGTAAACGTGGACGATGTAATCGCGAATGAGAGAAGTGCCATGCAAATCGATCTTTGGATTAAACGAATCGTCCGGATCGAAATAAAGAAAGCCGTATGAAATTTCGAGCCGGCTAAACGGCAGAGTCGCTTCCACATTGTCGAGCCGCACTACCCCCTGCAAGCCGGGGCGCAGACCGGTTCCGCTCAGTTTCAGATCGATGATAGCGCCGCCATTCGCGAGATTGCCTCGAATCAGCACCGGGTCCTTGCTCTTGATCGCAACGTCGAATTTCCAGTCGCGCAGCGGCGGTTTTACGAAAGAAAATTGCGGCGTCGACTCGGGCGGTTGCGGCGCCGGCCGACCGGGCAGTCCAATCGGAATCAAATCGATGTTTTTTAGAAACTGAGTGTTCGTGACCGCAACATTGCCGGTTACGGTGGCGCTCTTTAACGGCCCGCCGATTTTGACATCGGCATTGACGCGCGCGGTCAGGTTGTCGTTGCGGGCGATCAAAACGTTGTCGCCTTTCAGCTGAAGATCGAAAGTGGGTTCGGTCAGCTTCGGAAAGGTGATGCGACCGGAAAGTTTAAACGGGCCGCCAGCCATTTCCCCGCCGAAACGTTCCACGCTCAAAGCATCGCCATTGAAGTTGAGATGAGACCGAAAATTTGTCAGCGCCGGCAACGTCGCATTGTTGAAGCGAGCCACGTTGATCGTCATGTCCCCTACTCCGCTCAAAACTGGTTTTGCGATCGTCCCATTCACATTCACGTCGAGCACCGCCTCTCCGTCCAGTTCACGAATCCCGGGAACGAATTCGCGGATAAAATTCACCGAGCTTCTCGGCATGCGCACGCTCGCGGTGAGCGGTGTTTGCTCATCGAAGTGTTTCGTCTCAATCAGCTTTGCGATATTAAAAGGAAGTTTCGCATCAATTTGCACCGGCTTAATTTTCGCTTGCTGCAATTTTCCCGTCAGCACGAGCTGATTATTTTGCAGACGGGTGCTGACCTCGAATGTTGCCGGCTCCAAAGTGGATAATTGCAACACCTCCAGCTCGCGCATTTGCAGATCGAGGCTGGCCGAGAGTTGCGC
>JBDUDH010000099.1:0-12146 GCA_040003015.1 Verrucomicrobiota bacterium
GGCGGCGAACTGCTCGAGGCGCAGTTTTTGATCGAGCTCGAATTTCTGCATGGTCGGCAAAAGCTGGTTCCAACCCCAGTGGTTTCGTTTATAAAGTTTTAGCTGTGGCGGCGCGCTATGAGCGTCGCATTCCGTTTCCACCGGCTGTCAGACACGCCGCCGCGCCTGTCAATCGCTGACTAATGAAGCGTGTTTTCTTTATCGTCGGGCCGACGGCGACCGGAAAATCTGAGTTGGCGGCCGACGTGGCTGAAAAATGCGGCGGCGAAATTGTGAGCGCGGACGCGTTCCAAATCTATCGCGGCTTGGAGATGCTTACGGCAAAACCGGGCGCGCGCCTGCTCGCGAAAGCACCGCATCATTTGATCGGGATCGTCCCTTCTACGTCTGAAATGAATGCCGAAAAATTTCGCGTGGCAGCGCTTCGGGCGATAAATGAAATCCATGACCGCGGAAATATGGCCATCATCGCCGGCGGCAGCGGTCTCTACATTAAGGCGATTACCCACGGCCTGGCTCCGCTGCCGCGGGCCGACACAAAATTGCGAGAAGAACTGAATCAACTTTCGCTCGACCAATTAAATGAGCACCTGAACAAGATCGATTCCGGGTGCGCGAAGACGATCGATAAAAAAAATAAACGCCGTGTGATTCGGGCGCTCGAAGTTTGCCTGCTGACCGGGCAGCCCGTATCTGCGGAACGTGCCGAATGGAACTCTGCGGAGCAAATGGAGGGCGGAGTTTTTGTTTTTTACGAACGAGCGGATCTTTACTGGCGGATCGATCGCCGCGTGGAAGAGATGTTTCGGCACGGTGTCGTCGAGGAAGTGCGCGCGCTCGGAAAATTGAGCGCAACGGCGGAGAAAACATTGGGCCTCGCCCAAATCCGTCAGTTGCTCGCGGGCGAAATCACGCGGGCTGAATGCATCTCGGCGATTCAACAGGCAACACGCCGTTACGCTAAACGCCAGTTGACCTGGTTCCGGCGGCAACTTATCTTTGAGCCGCTCGATTTATCCTTATTGAACGATCACAACTCAGCGGTCGATTTGATTCTGCAAAAGGTCGCTTTTGCGGCAGCGAATGATTGAGACACAGCCGCAGCAACAACAGGAGCGGGCGCTCCTGATCGGTCTCGAAAAAGAGGGGACGACGAAGTGGGACCTGCGCGACTCGATGGATGAATTACGCGAACTCGCCAGCTCGGCCGGCGCGCAAGTCGTCGACACAGTCACGCAGAAACTGCAGAAGCCGACCGCGCCTTACTACATCGGGCGCGGGAAAGCGGAATCGATCAGGGAGTCATTCAAGGATCAGCGCGTGACCTCGGTGATTTTCGACGACGAACTTTCGCCGGCCCAAGGCCGGAATCTCGAAAATCTTCTTGCGCGCAAAGTGCTCGATCGCACCCAGTTGATCCTTGATATCTTCGCGCAGCGCGCGCGCAGCCGCGAAGGCCGATTGCAGATTGAGCTCGCGCAACTGCAATATTTACTCCCGCGCCTAACGAGAATGTGGAACCACCTTTCGCGGCAAACCGGCGGGATCGGGACGCGCGGGCCAGGTGAAACTCAGCTCGAAATGGACCGGCGTCGCGTGCAGGACCGCATCGCGCGTCTCGAGCGCGATCTCGAAGCGGTGCGCAAACAGCGCGCGGTGCAGCGACAAGGGCGGAAGCGCCATCATTGGCCTGTCGCCGCCGTCGTCGGATACACCAATGCCGGAAAATCGACTTTGTTAAACCTCCTCACCGGCGCCGGTGTTTTGACGGAAGATAAACTCTTCGCCACGCTCGATCCGACGACGCGCAGCTTTATGCTGCCGAACAAACAACGGCTCCTCCTCACCGATACTGTCGGTTTTTTGCGAAAACTGCCGCACACTCTGATTGAATCTTTCAAAGCGACGCTGGAAGAAGTCAACGAGGCCGATTTGCTGATCCACGTAGTCGATCTCAGTCATTCGCGCCTCGATGAGAATATCGAAGCGGTGGATATTGTAATTAAAGAACTCGGTGCGTACGGCAAACAGACGCTGGTTGTGCTGAACAAAATCGATGCGCTTGAGAACCAGGAATTGGTGCCGATTTATCTGGAAAAATTTCCAGGGAGCGTGGCAATTTCCGCGCGTACCGGCCGCGGAACTGAAGAGCTAGTCCTGGCGCTGCAAAACGCATTGAGTTCGTGGCGGCTTCGCTCCCATTATCGTGTCCCGCTGCGCGAATCCGCCCTGATCGCGGAGATTCATCGGGTGGGACATGTGTTGGAATTGAAATACGAGGGGGAATTTGCGGTCATCGTTGCGCACGTTCCGCCGCAGCTGGAACAAAAACTGGCCCACTACGCGATTACCTGAAGACGCGGAAATTTTTCGTCGGCGAACACGTTGCGCTGCCGGGGCGGAAGGATGAATTACTTCGTTATGGGATGGATCGCCGAATGGAGGGAACGACTCGGACTGAATTCTCTTCCGCGAAATGTACGGAAGCTGATCGTCGGCGTGATTGGGGTGACTGTGCTTGTCTTCGGTTTGGCGCTAATCATTCTGCCGGGTCCGGCCATCGTCATGATTCCGGTCGGTCTCGCCATCCTGGCGACCGAATTTGCCTGGGCGCGTCGGCTCATTCGGCGCGGCCGCGTGATCATCGGGAAAGTCCGGCGCGACTTTCCGGGAAGGCGCGCCGTTTCTGCAGATGACCAAACTCGCTGAGCGCGCGAAGCAGCTGGTCGAGCTGTTCCCGAAAATTTATCCGGGCGCTCATTGCGAGCTCGACTTCAAAAATCCGCTGCAATTGCTCGTCGCGACCATTCTTTCAGCGCAATGCACCGATAAGCGCGTCAACCTCGTTACGCCCCGCTTATTCGCAAAGTACAAATCGGCCGGCGCTCTTGCGAGAGCGAAAGCGAACGAGCTGGAGGACGAAATTCGTTCGACCGGTTTTTTTCGCAATAAGGCCAGAAACATTCGCGCTGCGGCGACAGCGATTGAAAAAGATCATCGGGGGCGCGTTCCCGAGACAATGGGGGAATTGCGGCAATTGCCAGGCGTTGGGCGAAAGACGGCCAACGTCGTGCTCGGAAACGCCTTTGGAAAAGATGAAGGGATTGTCGTCGATACGCACGTCGCCCGCTTATCGCAGCGGCTGAGACTGACGCGTCACACCGGTCCGGAAAAGATCGAGCTCGATCTGATGAAGATCATCCCACGCGAACACTGGACGAACTGGAGTCACTGGCTCATCTGGCACGGGCGCCGTCGCTGTTTCGCGAGAAAACCAGATTGCGCGAACTGCGAAGTTTTCCGGCTTTGCCCAAGCGGGAAAATATTTCGGCGAACCGGCAAGGCCGCAGCGCGCGCCGCAGCGAGCTGACGGCGCAAACTTAGCGGGCCTGCACAGATTGGATTTCTGAGCCTCCTTTTCCCGGCTTTTCGGCCTGTTCCGCTTTCTTTCGGATGCGAATGAACTCTGTCTCCAGCTTCTTCAATTCCTCATCGGAGAGCGCCTCAAGATCGACAAGATCATTGCGCGCGCCTTTCAACGCTCGAATGAGCTCGTCGAGCTTCAAATGAACCGCTTTCGCGTCGCGGTTCTGCGTATTTTGGATCAGGAACACCATGAGGAAGGTGACAATGGTGGTGCCGGTGTTAATGATCAGCTGCCACGTATCCGAGTAATGAAAAGTAGGGCCGGTTACGCCCCAGATAATGATTACGGCGACGGCCGCGCAGAACGCCCACGCCGTGCCGAGGGTCCTGGCGGTTCGCTGAGCGATGATACGGAAAACATCCTGAACGCGACAAAACAAGCCGCTCTTGTCCGTTTCCTTCCCCTTCTTTCGATTGTTAGTTTGATTTGCGATAGCTATCCTCTCATCGCTTGCCGTATTTGAACTGCGCGCATCGAATTGACCTCGGCAAAAAGACTCGTCGAAAAATTGTCTTCGCGAATTCTTCATCTCAACCTGGACAATGCCTGGGCAGGCGAGCCTCTCGGACTGCCGACGCTCGACGCAACCGCTGCCGGACCGGCTTTGCGATTTTCCGCGCCTCCCCGTGTGATCGAGCAGTTCTACGAAAGAATTCAAAACCGGCTCGCGCCCTTCATCGTTTATGGCTCGGCCGACTTCCATCATTTAAGTGCTCTCTGGATTCGACGCGTGAACCAGCCGCTCATTGTGATTTCGTTCGACAATCATCCGGATTGGGACATCCGTCCGCCGAAATGGTGTTGCGGCGGCTGGGTAAATCGCGCTCTTGAACTTCCGCACGTGCAGCGGGTGAGCGTGTGGGGGTGCGGAAATTTCGAATGCTGGTGGCCGCACCAAATCTTTGGAAACCGACGCGCCGAGCGGCAAGGTCGGCTCGAAGTGCACCCCTGGGCCGACGATCGGCCTGCGTCCGCCCGCGAACGCCGCGGCGCGATCATGCGAATCGACTGGCAGCAACGCTTTCTCGCTTTCGTGAAAAATCTCGGCGCAACACCGGTCTATGTGACGATCGATTTGGATTGCCTACGTTCCGAGGACGCCGTTACCAACTGGGAGAGCGGCCGATTTACGCTCGACGATCTGGCGTGGGCTTTATCGGAACTGGGTAACGCCACGCGCATTATTGCCGGCGATATTTGCGGCGCGTTTTCACCGCCTGTGTATGCCCGGCGCAAGCAGCGTTTCGCTTCCGAAATGGATCACCCAAAGCTGAGCCGGCCCCTGCCCGCGGAAATTCAGCGCGTCAACGCCGCCACCTTAAAAAGACTCTGGCCTCTCTTAGCTGACTGAGACGAGAATGATTCCGGCGCTGATTAAGAGCGCGCCAATCGCTAGTTGCAGCGTGAGTTTTTCACGCAGCGTTATTGCCGCGGTTATCGCGATAAGGATCACACTGAAACCTTGGAACGGATAGAGGTAACTCAGATCAAATCGTTGCAGTAACCCGAGCGTCAGAAAAAATGAAATTGTCATCAACGCAATCCCTCCAATAATGAAGGGAACGAATCGGCGAGCGCGAAGGTGGGTGCCGGTCGTCAGCTCCATTCCTTTTTTCAGAAGAAGCTGACCGGCCACGAAAGTGATCAGCGCCGTCAAGACGAAAATGAGCGACAACCACGTCACAGTCGTTCCTCCATTCGCGCGACTGGTTTGGCGACCACAGCCAGTCCGATGACAACGAGGGCGATGCCGCACCAGCGCCGGACCGAAATTAGCTCGCCGAGAATTATCCAGCTACTGAGCGGAACAAGGACATCGACCACTCTCGAGAGAGGAAATGCGACCGAGAGGGGAATGTATTTCAGAACATAGAGCCAGCTGATGAAGCTGACGATCACGAAGATAATTGCCAACCAGACGAGCGGCGACGCGAGGCCGCTGATCCCCGTCCACGACCAGAAAGTGCCGGGATTTGCGGTGTCTGAGGCGCCGCGCTTGAGCAGGAGCTCGGAGACCAGGACGCATATCACGCTGAGAGCCAGCTGCAGCCACGGATTGCCGAAACCGGAGGGTCGATCCCGCATGCGGCTTTTTTAAGCCGCCGTCACTCAACCGCAAACAATTTCGCCTCGGCCGAGAACGCGCGCGTTCAAATTTGATGCGCGTTCGGGAAGCGTCGTAAGACGGGATCGTGTCGCGTTGGTTCCAAAAACTTCAACGCGCGGCGGAAGATTCGATTCAACAAAGGCACCGTATGCATCACATACAAATCGAGCGGGACAAGATCACACCCCAGATGCAGCTTTGGTTCATAATTGAGCGGGCTGCTGCAATAAAAGCGAAGGCCCTGGTTCAATGCCCAGGTAATGATGTCGCGCAATGTGTAAAAGTATAAATGCAGATCGAGTGCGATGCGGTAATCCAAGCCGAGGTAATCATCGTAAATCGTGCCGTTGTGGACCATGCAGAGACTGAAGGCGATGATCTTTCCATCCTGGCGCCAGAGGAAGAAACGGGTGCGTTCCGGCATTTCTTGTCCCAGTCGGCAGAAATATTCCCTGCTTAGCCGCTCGAATTTGAGGCGCGACCTTTCGTAAACCTGAAGGTAAAGCGGATAGATCTCTTCGATAAGCGGCGTAATGTCGTGCAACACTTCACATTTAATCGGGGCCGCCTTTTCGGCCTTCCTGAATTTCCGTCGCAAGTCTTTGCGGGTCGCTTTGCCTAACGTGGCGAGGTAGTCATCAAATCGACGGTAATTGAGTGGGAGACGCGTCATCGGCATGCTGGGCACGCGTGCGTAACCATTCGATGAGAAACTCCGAAGAGAGTAGCGGTAATTTGACGGGAAATCCTTGAGCACCACCAGCGAAGTCTTCGATTTGCGAGCGTATGGCTTCAGATAGGCGTGCAACGCCTGCGCGACCCATTCCTCATCGGATTTCGCGCAGACACCCAGGTGGCCTTCGCCGGCGGCACATCCGACCATGAGGATTTTCATCGTCAGGAATCGCGGATAAACGCGGCGGATTTGCTCGACGATGGAGCGCAATCTCCCAGCCACCCCTTCGAGCAAGTTTTGCCGGACAAAGAAGAATGGCTGAATCGCCCGGACCCGGCCTTGCAAGTCCTCAAGGAGCAGGTACGAATACTGAAATTTGCCGCGCAAAGTCTCCTCAATGATTTCGTAGAAGCGATGGTCTTTGCAGCGATCGCGAAACGCTGTCCGCCAGGCTTCGCAGTTCTCCACTTCGGCGCGCGTCAGAATTCTGGCGAGTCCATCGGGAATTGGAATCGTGCTGCCCGATTTCATGAGAGGCTGGCGATGGGAGAAGTGACTGGCGCAATGGCTGACGGGCCTAATTAGCAGGGCCTGCGAAATTCGCAAGTCTCACGAAGAAGGCGACGCTTTCGTTATGAAGTCCATTTTGAGCGCGCCGCTTCGAATATACAAATCTCTCTGCGGGAATGGAATTTCGATACCCGCCTCTCGCAGATTCTTCTCGATGGCAAAATTCAGATCGCTGCGGAAGCGCCGCGGTCTATGGCTCATTTCATCGCTCCAGACGACTAGCTCGAAGTCGAGCGAACTTTCGCCAAAGCCAACAAAAAAAACGCTCGGCGCCGGATCACGTAACGCCTGCGGGTTGGCCCTGGCCGCGGCGATTAACGTGTCGCGCACTTTTTCTACATCGCTGCCGTAAGCCACTCCCACGGGAAGCCGGAAACGGACGCGCGGATCACCGTAAGTCCAGTTCGTGATCGGCGAATCGATGAACTTCTGATTTGGCACAATGGTCGCGATGTTATCATTCGTCACTACCACGGTGCTGCGCGCGTTGATTTTTTGCACCTGACCGATGACCCCGGCGACTTCCACGCGATCGCCAATGGTGATTGGTCGCTCGGCCAGAATGACAAGGCCGCTGATGAAATTGCTCGTGATATTTTGCAAACCGAAGCCAACGCCCACGCCCACCGCACCGGCGAAAACAGTCAGCGCCCCGAGGTGAATCCCCGTGTTCTCCAGGACGATGAAAATTCCGACGATCAGAACCAGGTTACTGACCAGCTGCGCGATCGCATACTGGAGCGAGCGATCGAGTCCGCTATTGACGAGAAAGCGATTGAAGAGAAAACGCTTTGTCCGCGAAGAAAACCAAAAGACAGCGATCAAAAGCGCAATGAGAAGAAAAATCTGAATCAAACTCAGGGAAACACCGGGAATGGGACCGTTCCAGGCCAGCGGGATGCCGGCTGCGTTGAGGGCGGTGACCGCGAAGAAGACGAATGCGCACAAACTCAAAATGGTCGTGACGATCGCGATAAAGTTCGCCTCCAGCTTGAAGCGACCGAAGAGGCGCCGGATCGAATCGCTCTGAAGAATTTTCGCGACGAGGAGACCGGCCGAGAGAAACCCGACAAAAGCAATGATGCCGAGCAGGGAAATGTGGTGGCCGAAGATCTCGATTAACGGCGCGTCCAGCCAGGCAAAGCTCATCTTGGATTAGTTTCTGTCAGCAGTTCGCGACTGCAACCTGCGGAAACAAAAAACACGGCCGAAGCCGTGCTTAGAGTCGCTCTCGCACGAGCGCGTTACTGCTCGAGAATTATTGCTTGGAGGCTTTATCCTCGATGTATTTCGTGACGTCGCCGACCGTTTGCAGCTTTTCCGCGTCTTCATCCGGCACTTCGACGGAAAATTCTTCTTCAAAAGCCATCACCAATTCCACAATATCCAGTGAATCCGCGCCCAGATCTTCAATAAAGGAAGCAGTGGGCATGACTTGCTCCGGATTGACGCCAAGTTGTTCGACGATGATGTCTTTTACCTTTTCTTCGATCGGTTTGTCCGACATAAAATCTTAATCCCTTCGTTCGGTTGACTGCGAGGCCAAGGCTTAAAGCAGTCCCCGCACACGATGGCAACTAAAATAATTAGAGCGCTTGTCAATTAATTTCGCCCCCGCCATTTCTCTGCGCTGCAGGAACCGGTTCTGATCAGTTTACTTCCGCTCTGTGTGGGGTAGAGAGGAACATGTCCGCACCGGCGAGCGAACCTGATCTGCTTGATTTGAAGCTGTTGCCCGCCTGGGTAAAAGAAGCTCCAAAGACGGATCGCTATGCGGATTTTTCCGGGGAGAATGCGGAGCCATTCCACGGAGACGGCCGGATCAAAGGCGACGGGCGGCGATCGCGGCAACGGCAGCCGGCGCAACGGAAAGAGCACGTACGTCCCGGGAGATCGCGCGCGCGGACCGCGGCGCCGAGACATTCGCAACCGCGCGAAACTGCCCCGTCTCTCGCAGTAAACATCCGATTTCTTCCCAAGCTTCGATCGCTTGAGAATGTGCTGGCCCAAATCAAGTCCAGTAATCTGGCCTATTCTGTTTTCTCGCTGGCTCGGCTCTTCCTGGAAAAGCCCGAACGCTACGAAGTGCGCTTGAAGGCGGGTGAAGAAACCTCTCTTTTCCAACTCGGCGATCACGGCGCGATTGCGTCCACTTCGCAGACCGTGGAGAGCAACGCATTCGCCTTAAGCAAGGAAGATTTTTATCGTATCGAAGTTGTGCAGTCGAAACCGATAAAAGGAAACTTCTGCAGCGTCGCACGCTGCCGGCTGAGCCGAATTCTTCTCGGTCCGACAAACCATCATTCCTATCAGCCACAGCTTCGAAGTTTATACGAGCAGCGCTTTAGCCGCCGGATGAGTTTCCCGGAATATCAGCGGCAGATCGAAATCGTGAATGATCCCGAGATGGTTGAGCGCTGGAAAGAGGAAGCGCGCCATATCACCAACTACACGACTTTGTGCGAGGAGCCGGCGATTACTTTCAACAACACCGCCGAAGCCGAACGGCATTTTCGCCAAAAATATTTGCCCGGACTTTTGCGGAGCGCATCGGAAGTGACCATCGACGGGGTGCTCAGCCGGAACCTTCCCGATCGTGCCCTCGGATGCCTAATCGAAGCGGCATGGGCGCGGGAGATGCGGTCTCCGACTGGAATGATGCAGGAATTAATCGGAGCGTTGCGACAGAGCGGACTCCACATCTTCCGATATCGACGCGGCATGTTATTTGTCACCCCGACGCGATTGAAAGCGATCGGCCTCGATTCATCGGCCTTATCGCAATCGATCGCGGCCATCCTTAACATGATTAGCGCGAACGCGGGAATTCATCGTAAGCGACTGACCGAACAATTAATCGCAACAGATGAGCAAACGAACAATGGTGAGGCGATTTCGATTGAGAAACAAAAACTCGCGCTTGCTTCTGATCTACGCTGGTTGATCAGCGAAGGTCACGTGATCGAGTTCAATGACGGAACTCTCGACTTGCCCCGGGTGAAACCAAAAGCGCCAGCGGAACTGGTGAAAAGAAAAAGCGAAACTGACCTCGCAGATTCAGCCGCACCTGCTGAAATCGCGTCGGAGCATTCGAAAATCGAATCTCCGCCGGCCGAAATCGAAAGCATGGATTCATCCGCGCGCGTATTCGCGGGCGACCCGGTGCCGCTACCATCCTAGTTGGATTTACCGCGGCCGGATAATCAGGCCGCGATCAAACCGGCCTTTTTCAAAGTCGAATAGGCGCCGTTTTTGTTGATCGTTTTAAGTCCCCGCGCGGTTACGCGCAGCCGAACAAATTTTTTCAGTTCCGGAACCCAAATTCGGTGTTGGTGCAAATTCGGATTGAAGGTGCGAGGTACCATTTTCGTTACGTGACGACCGACACCTCCCTTCTTCTTCGCCATGCCGCGACGGCGAATAATACTGCCGCGCGCCGGTTTCGATCCTGTGATGCTGCAAACTTTTGACATGAATCCCCTTCGAAAAAGTCGCGTAAGCTGCCGTGCGCGACTGCTTCGGTCAAGCGAATCTTGAACGTGAATCGCCAGCGGCGGTCAAAGGTATTTCACGCCTCGGCTCGCCCGACGATCGCGCTTTACCATGAGTCAAAAAAATAATCACAAGTTGCGAATCGGAATCGTCGGAGCGGGAGAAATTGTGCGTAAGCGGCATCTGCCCGGGTTGCAGCGGCACCCGGAAGTGGAAATAGTCGCCGTCTCGAATTCCACTTACGAAAGCGCGGAAAAATTTTGTCGCGAGAACGTGCCGCATGCCACGCCGATGCAAGACTGGGCGCAGTTGCTCGCCGTGCCGGAGCTGGATGTAATCTGGATCGGCACGCCGCCCTACATGCATTCGGCGGTCACGATCTCTGCGCTCGAGGCGGGCAAACATGTTTTTTGTCAGGCGCGTATGGCAATGGATCTGGCCGAGGCGAAGGAAATGCTGGCCGTCTCCCGGCGATTTCCCGAGCTGGTAACGATGCTCTGCCCGCCGCCCCACGGGATGCGCGCGGATCTGCTTGTGCAGAAATTGCTGGCGGAAAATTATATTGGCAGGCCCCATCACGTTCGGCTGCAGAGTTTCAACAGCAGTTATCTAAACGCTGACACTCCGCCCCATTGGCGGCAGCGCATCGAGATCAGTGGTCTGAATGTTCTGACGCTCGGCATTTATGTTGAGGTTTTGCACCGCTGGTTCGGCGAAATCACGGGCGTTTTTGCGCGCGGAAAAATTCTCCAGCCGATGCGGCGCGGTTACGAGGTCATTATTCCTGATCTGCTGACTGTGCTCTGCGCGTTTGCGAACGGCGCTGAAGGCGTGCTCGAATTTAGCGGCGTCGATGCGTTCGCTCCGGCGGACCGGCTGGAAGTTTTCGGCGATCTCGGCACGCTCACGTACAATTTCGGCTCCGACACGGTCCACGTGGCGCGCGTCGCAGATCGTGCGTTACATGTTGCTGAGCTGACTCCGGAGCTGGAAAGCCAGTGGCGCGTGGAAGATGATTTTATCGCGGCCGTGAAATCGCGCGGCGGAATTCGGCCGCATCCCGATTTCGAAGATGGCGTGCGTTACATGCGAGTGGTGCAGGCGGTCGCCGACTCACGAGCGCGCAACGGTTGGGTGGCGATTCAGCCGTAAACTGAATCGCCCTCACCGGCGCGTCAGTACGCTGCAGCGCGAGAGAGAATATAGCCGAGTAACGCCGTTGCCGGCAGCGTCAGGACCCACGCCCAAATAATTCGTTCGACCACGGTCCATTTGACACCGCTGAATCGCTTCACTACGCCCACGCCCATGATGGAAGTCGAGATGACATGTGTGGTCGAAAGCGGAATTCCCCAGACGCTCGCAACCTGAATGATCAACGCGGCGGTTGTTTCCGCGGCGAATCCGTGCACCGGTTGGAGCTTGACCATTTTGTGACCAAGCGTGCGAATGATTCGCCAGCCGCCCGCCGCGGTCCCGGCTCCCATCGTGGCAGCACAAAGCACTTTCACCCATAACGGCACGGCTGCGAACTTCGGAGTCTGAAGAAAATTCAGCCACGCTGGTAATCCAGCAAAGACCCCCGCTTTTGTGCCGGTAAAAAGCGCGAGCGTGATAATGCCCATCGTCTTTTGCGCGTCGTTCGTGCCGTGGCTGTGGGCCATCCAGGCCGCGCTGAAGAGCTGGAGTTTTCCAAAGGTGGAGTGCACGAAATGCGGCGTCAAAGATCGCAGGAGGACCAGGAGGATGGTCATGAACAAACCGCCGATAATTAAACCAATGAATGGCGAAGTGAACATCGGCAGCAGCACTTTCGGCCACAGACCGGAACTCCATTTCAAGACCGACCAATTTCCGCGCGCGGTCGCCAGCGC
>JBDUDH010000113.1:0-12086 GCA_040003015.1 Verrucomicrobiota bacterium
ATCACGATCGCCGGCGGCGGGAAAAATTACATGAATATTTCCTTCGACGGACAGTTTGCGATGGCCGGTTCGACTGCGACCGACCTCGACCATATCGAAGTAGGCGATCACGACCCGCAGCAGCGCGGATTTAACGCGCGCAACATCGAGCTGGCGTTTGATGGCGCGGTCGATCCTTACTTTGAAGGTTTCGCCAACATCGTTTTCAAATTGGATAACGACAACGCGACGGAAGTCGAAGTCGAGGAAGCTTTCATGCAGACGACAAATCTGCCGTTCAATTTGCAATTAAAGGCAGGACAATTCTTTGCGGCATTCGGCCGGATCAATCCGACCCATCCACACACGTGGGACTTCGCGGATGCGCCACTCGTGCATGGCCGCCTGCTCGGCTCCGACGGGTTGCGCGGCGTTGGCGCTCAGATTTCCTGGACGCTGCCGTTGCCATGGTATTCACAATTGATCTTTGCCTCGCAAAATGGGCGCGGCGGCACGGGCTTCTCGTTCCGCAACCCCGGAGACAACGGCATGTTCTTCGGTCGCCTAACGACTGATCGCGAGGCGCGTGGCCTGCAGGATTTTGTTTGGATTCCGCGCTGGGAAAACTCGGTCGATCTGAGTCCGACCCAGGTCGTGCTCGCCGGAGTTTCCGGTGCGTTTGGATCAAACGAGACCGGAGCAAATTCGCGCACGCAAATTTGCGGCGCCGATCTTCTCTACAAATGGAAAAGCGCGCACGCCGAAGGCGGTTTTCCATTTGTGAAATGGCAAACCGAAGCAATGTATCGCCGCTTCGAGGCCGGCCGCGGCGTCGATGAATCGTTCCCAGTCGCCGAAACGTTTCACGATTGGGGCATGTATTCGCAGGTCCTGTGGGGTTTCAAAAAGGGCTGGGTCGCCGGTGTACGAGGCGACTACCTGCATATGCAGGATTCTATGTTCACAGACGACCCGGATCGACAATCGCGTTCGCGCATCAGCGGGAACCTGACCTGGTATCCCACCGAGTTCTCAAAAATCCGGTTGCAGTACAATCACGATTTTCTCGATCCGAATGATTTCCTGGCCGGGCGGGACGTCGATTCCCTCTTTCTCCAGTTCGAATTCATCCTCGGTGCGCATGGTGCACACAAATTTTAATGATCAATTGCCGGACTTGTCATCCTGAGCGCAAGGACCTCTCAAGAAATTGCATGCGTTTATCCGAGTTGGATTCTACCAACGCTGGTCGCGAGATTCCTCGCTGCGCTCGGAATGACAGCCGCACCGCAATCAACACGCTGAACATTTCCACAACATTTTTATGAAACACTCGAAAAAATTTCTCGTTATCGTCTCACTTTTCGCGCTCGTCACCGCGTCGATGGCGACGGCAGAAGGCAAACTGAACGTCGTCGCGACCTTGCCCGATTTCGCCTCGATCGCGCAGCAAATCGGCGGCGACAAAATCGACATCACCGCCCTGGCGAAGGCGACTGAAGATCCCCATTTCGTCGATGCGCGGCCAAGCTTTGTCGTCAAACTGCGCCAGGCAGATGTATTGATCGATGGTGGCGCCGAACTCGAGATCGGCTGGCTGCCGCCGCTTTTGCAGAACGCGCGCAATCCGAAAATCGAGGTCGGCAAGCCGGGGCGCGTGCAGGCGTCGGAAGGGATTCGATTGATGAACGTCCCGGCCGATGTCACGCGCGCGGCCGGTGACGTGCACGTGCTCGGCAACCCGCATTTCACCGTTGATCCGATCATCGCCAAGGCAGTGGCCGCGCACATCGCGCGCGCATTCGCCACGGTCGATGCCAGCAATACTGCGTTTTACCAGGGGAACGAGAAGAAATTCGAGGACACAATTAACGCGAAACTGCAGGAATGGGGCGCGAAAATGTTGCCGTTCAAAGGACAACACGCTGCCGCCTATCACGATTCCTGGGTTTATTTTGCACACCGCTTCGGCTTGGAAATCGATGTCTTTCTCGAGCCAAAGCCGGGCATTCCGCCTTCGCCCTCCCATCTGACGGCAGTGATCGAACAGATGAAAGCGCAAAAAATCAAAGCAATCATCGTCGAGCCGTATCACAATCGAAAAATCGCCGAGAAAGTAGCGGCATCGACCGGCGCGAGAGTCGTCGATTTCGCGCAATATCCGGGCGCGCTGCCGGACACGGACACCTACGTCAAATTGATCGACGCTTTGGTTGAGCGGCTCGCGGGCGCGCTGAAATCCTGACGTCATGTGGGACGTAATGTTTTGGCCGATCGTGGCCTGCGTATTGTTGCCGTGGCTACTGGTTTATCTCGGGCTGCACGTCGTTAGGCGTGGAATCATCTTCATCGACATCGCGATGGCGCAGATGGCCTCGTTAGGCATTTGTGTGGCTGTGCTCATCCATCTCGATTTGGAAAGCACGGCAACGTTTGCGATTGCTCTGGGCTTCACGCTTCTCGGCGCGGCGATTTTTTCGGTAACTGGAAAACGGACGAGTCAGATCCCTCAGGAAGCGGTCATCGGAATCGCTTACGTCGTCGCGGCGGCTGCAGCCGTGTTGCTTCTCAGTCGTGCGGCCGAAGGGGATTCCGAAATCAAAAACATGCTTGTTGGCAATATCCTTCTCGTTACACCGCTGGAAGTGTGGAAATGCTTCGGGCTTTTCGTCGCCGTCGGCATCGTGCATTTCGTTCTGCGAAAATCTTTCCTTCTCGTCTCCTTCGATCGCGATCGCGCCTACCAGAAAGGACTGCGCGTGCGCTGGTGGGATTTTCTTTTCTACGCCTTGTTCGGTTTGGTGGTAACGAGTTTCGTGCGCATCGCCGGCGTGCTGCTGGTCTTCAGCTATCTCATTGTCCCGGCGGTCTGCGGAATCAATCTCTCGGGCACGATCGGCAAACATCTTATCATCGGCTGGCTCATCGCGCTCATCGGCGGTGTCGCCGGTTTGTTCTTCTCGTTTTGGTGGGACCTGCCATCCGGCGCTGCTATCGTGTGCACCTTTGGCGCGTTGCTCATCCTCGTTGCAATCGGCACCCTCTTCCGCCGCACGCCTGATACGCTCTCGTAACCGCCCTCACGGCATCTTCTTCGCCGCCACTTCTGCGATCTTCTGTGTGATGGCGCGTCCGGAACTCGAGCGCACTTCTAAAATCCATTCTCCTTTGCGCACGTACACTTCGGCTTCAATCCCGCGTTTGACCCTGAACGCTTCTTCTCCCAACCCGGAAATAGTTTCCGGATTCATTTCGCTCACCGTGAATTTCCGCATTCCCCAGCGGTCCGACGGATAGACCGAAAGCTTGAGCCAGCTTCCTTTCACGTTCTCGTAGCCGCATTGCTTCTCTTCCAAAACGCCGGTGTCGGGCTTCGGTTCGCCTTTCAGCTCGCCAAAAATCGTCGCCACTTCCGCCTTGGTCATTAACGCGCACGGATTGGGCTCTGACCCCTGACCCCACAACGGGCCAGCGAGAAACAACCAACACGCCGCAACTGCAATCAGGCTTTTCATTCCCCAATCTTGAACCCAGAACACTGAACCCTCAACACTCATCCCATCTGCATCGCGTCGTGGCCTTGGCGAAGGCGGGTCGCGTAACTGGGCAATTCACCCTTCGGGAGTCTCTTGCAGTCGGCGCGGTTGGGTTAAACTGAACCGTCATGCATTCCTTCCATTACCGAGATTATCGGCTTCATTGCGAGGAGATCGATCTCGTTAGCGTCGCCGAAAAATTTGGGACACCGCTTTACGTCTATAGCGCGAGCACAGTTCTCGATCATTATCGCCGGCTCGATGCTGCTCTGGGCGAGATCGATCATTTCATCTGCTATTCGGTCAAGGCGAATTCCAATGGTGCGATTCTGAAACTCCTCGCCGATGTCGGCGCCGGTTTCGATATCGTTTCAGGCGGTGAATTGTTTCGCGTGCTCAAAGCCGGTGGCGACCCGAAGCGTTGCGCATTTGCCGGCGTCGGGAAATCGAAGGAGGAAATCGAGTACGCGCTCGAACAAAACGTTTTCAGTTTCAACGTCGAAAGCGAAGCGGAACTCGAAACGATCAGCCGTGTCGCTGGGGCGAGAGGCGTCATCGCGCCGATTGCTTTACGGGTGAATCCCAACGTCGAGACGCATACGCATCGATACATCTCCACTGGCCAGAGCGAGAGCAAATTTGGCATCGCGCTGAATCGCGTCGCCTCCGTTTATGAAAAGATGGCGCAGATGCCGAGCCTCCGCATTCGTGGCGTCCAAATGCATCTTGGCTCGCAGATCACCGAAGCGGAACCGTTCACCGAAGCGATTGAAAAAATGGCGCCGCTCGTGCGCGATTTCAAGAAACGTTACAACATCGAATTTTTCAGCATCGGCGGAGGGATGGGGATCGTTTACAAATCGTCTCTCGCCAGCGGCGGCGATGAGTGGTGGCAGAAAAAATCCGGAGAAGTGGGCAAACAGCTGAGCATCGCGGAATACGCGGCGGCAACGTTGCCAGCGCTGCGCGATCTCGGCCTGCGCGTTGTCCTTGAGCCGGGACGTTTTCTGGTCGGCAACGCGGGCGTTCTTCTCGCGCGCGTCCTTTATCTCAAACAAACCGCGCACAAGAAATTTGCGATCGTTGATGCCGGCATGAATGATTTGATTCGGCCCGCACTTTATCAGAGCTACCACGAAATTGTGCGGGTCCGCGAGCCGACGGACGCGCACCGCGCGAAGATGGATGTTGTTGGCCCGGTTTGTGAGAGCGCCGATTTTTTTGCCGAAGATCGCGAATTGCCGGAACTGCGCGAAGGCGACCTCGTCGCGCTGATGAGCGCCGGTGCGTATGGATTTGCGATGGCGTCAAACTACAATTCGCGTCCGCTGCCGGCCGAGGTGTTGGTTCGCGGCGACCGCTTCGCGCTCATCCGGGAGCGACAGACAAACGAGGACCTCGTCCGCGGCGAAAGAGATGCGGAATTCTGACGGAAGGACGAGCTCAGTCCCGTCCGTGTTTTGGGACGACGCAGGAGGTCATCCCTCCGACGGATTTGCACCGAGTCCGTCGCCAGCATAAATAGTGCTCCTGTGAAATCCATGAGACGCTGGCTCTTTCTGCTCCCATTACTGGCACTGACTGCTTCGCCGCTGCAAGCAGCCGCCACCGGCGAATACATCATCGTCGTCGGCGGACCTTCACTCCATCAATGGGAGCAGTACAAAGCGCAGCCGCACGATCATTGGTGGGCGAACTTCGTGCACGCCGCGCGCATCCGCACCGAGCAGCTTCGGGCGCAGCTTGGCCCCGAGGCCATGATTACCTGGCTGGTTTATGGCCAGGGATACCGGGAGCGCGGCAAGCAGGAAAAGCAGGATCTTATTTCAAACATCAACTCCGTCCGTGACAAATTTCATCTGCATCTCATTTATTTCGATCGCGGCAACGACGTAATCAATTATTTGAACAATGGCCAGCCGCGCAATGCAATCAAAGTCGCGGGGTTCGAATATTTCGGACATTCGAATCGCGCCTGTTTCATGTTTGATTACAGCAACGTGCTCGACAGCGCGTCGAAATCGTGGCTGCACGAAAGCGAGCTCAAGAAAATCGATCGTCGGGTGTTCACGCGCGATGCCTACGTGAAAAGCTGGGGTTGCCACACGGGCGAGAGCATGAGCAAACTCTGGCGCGACGCGACCGGCACGCGCATGTGGGGCGTAATCGGTAAGACGCAGTATATGATGGAAGAACTGCCGATCCTGACCTCTCCAAATGGCAAGTGGGTCAATTAATTTAGATTGCCCATTGCCGAGTTGCGATTGACCATCGCGCCGCCGCGATGAATTTCGAAAAACTCTACGCGCTCTATCAACGGCCGCTCTTTGATTTGATCGCGCAGAGCCGGGCGGTACATCTGGAGCATTGGCGTGGCGAACAGGTGCAGCGTTGCAGCTTGCTCAGCATCAAGACCGGTGGTTGCAGTGAAGACTGTGCGTACTGCGCGCAAAGTGCGCATTATTCCACCGGCGTCGAGCGCGAGGAATTGCTCTCAGTCGACGAAATTCTGACCGCGGCAAAACGCGCGCGCATACAAGGCGCGACGCGTTTTTGCATGGGCGCAGCCTGGCGCGGTGTGCGCGATGGCACGAAAAAATTCGAGCAAGTGATCGAGACGGTGCAAGAAGTGAGCCGGCTCGGCATGGAAGTCTGCGTCACGCTCGGCCAGATCGGCGACGCCGAGGCGCGCCAGCTTAAGGCGGCGGGCGTCACCGCTTACAATCACAACATCGATACCTCGCCGGAATTTTATCCAGAAATCGTGAGCACACACGCGTTTAACGATCGGCTCAACACCATCGCCGCGGTGCAGAGAAGCGGAATGTCGGTTTGCAGCGGCGGAATTGTCGGGATGGGCGAATCTGTCAATGATCGATTGCGCATGATTGAGATATTGAGCGAACTGAATCCACCGCCCGAGAGCGTTCCGATCAATTGCCTGATGCCGATGCCGGGAACTCCGCTGGCCGATCAATCGCCGATTGATATTTTCGAACTCGTTAGGCTGATTGCGGTCACGCGGATTGCGCTGCCAAAAGCGCGGGTTCGCCTCGCCGCCGGCCGCACCCGGCTGACGCGCGAGGGACAAGCGCTTTGTTTTTTCGCAGGCGCGAATTCCATCTTCTATGGTAACAAACTGCTGACTGCTGAAAATCCTGCGGCCGATTCGGATGTTACGCTTCTTCGCCAACTCGGGTTGCAGATTGAAGAAGATGTAAAGGCGTCTCTGAGCTGAATGATTGAAAAGACCTTGCTGGAGCGCTGATCATCCAAACGCAGGCATCAATTCCCGGAGCAACCCCGGACCTCGATAGATGTAGCCAGTGTAAATTTGAATAAGCGCTGCGCCTGCTTCGAGTTTTTCGCGCGCGGTTTGGGCGTCGAAAATTCCACCGGAGGCGACGACCGGCAGCCGCGTATTCTTGCAGACAAATTGCAAGACCTCGGTGGAACGGCGCAAAAGCGGCGCGCCGCTGAGTCCACCGATCTGGTTCCGAGCGTTCGGAATCGCGGAATGATCGACAGTAGTATTGGTCGCGATCAATCCCGCGATGTCGTGCGCTTCACAGGCGCGCACGATTTCTTCCAAATCTTCGTGGCCCAGCTCGGGCGCGATTTTCACGAGCAATGGGCGACGGGGAATCGTTCGCGCGTTTTCTTCCTGAATCATCCGCAAGAGCTCGTTCAGCGATTCCGATTTCTGAAGTGAACGGAGACCGGGAGTGTTGGGCGAGCTGATGTTGATAACGATGTAATCGGCATAGGCGCGCAAACGACGGAGCGATTCAAGATAGTCACCGGCTGCTTCTTCGATCGGGACGGCTTTCGATTTGCCGATGTTGATGCCAACGGGAATTTTCGGCCAGCGGCCACGTGCGCGCAGTCGCGCCAGACGCGCAGCCACCGCGTCTGCGCCATCGTTGTTGAATCCCAACCGATTGATCAGAGCGCGCTGCTCGCGATACCGGAAAATCCGCGGCCGCGGATTTCCCGGTTGCATTCTCGCGGTGACGGTGCCGATTTCAACAAAGCCAAAGCCGAGAGCTTCCCACGCGGGAATAGCGACACCGTTTTTATCGAAGCCTGCTGCCAGACCGATCGGATTCGGGAACTTCAAGCCGAACAGCGTGCGTGGCTTTGCCGGTGGCTGAAACGAGCGAAGGATCGCCAGCGCCGGCGCAAATGCAGAAGTAACGCGCAGCAGATTGATCGCGAAGTGATGGGCGGTTTCTGGGTCGAGCTGAAAAAGGAGAGGCCGAACGAACCGCTCGTAAATGTTGCCGCTCATTTCCCGATGCAGAAGGTGGCAAAAACTTCGTCGAGAATTCCTTCCGTGTCCGTCTGCCCCACGATGTCGCCCACGGCCTGGAGCGCGGCACGTAAATCAACCGCGAAATATTCCGGCGCGAGGTTTTGCTGCATGGCAACTTTGACTTGATCGCAGAATTCCAGAGCTCGCCGCAGACAATCGCGATGGCGCGCGTTAATCGCGACCGCGCTGGAAACATCCCAGTGCTGGCTGCTCACCTTCGCCAGAATCGCATCTTCGAGACCGCACAGTCCATTCTCTTCCATGCAGGAAATCCGCAGCGCTTCCGTCTCGCGCCAATCCGGATGTTCCGGCAGATCGCTTTTATTTAAGAGAAGAATTTCTGCACGATCCGCAGGGCGATCAGTAAATCGTGCGGGTCTCGGCGCGTTGCGATCGACGACATGCAGGAGAAGATCGGCATTTTGCAGAGAGCGCTCCGTTCGCTCCATTCCTTCCTTCTCGATCGAATCATCACTGTCCAGGCGCAGACCCGCTGTGTCGGCGAGACGAAGCGCAACGCCGCGAAGATTGATCAACTCTTCGATGGTGTCGCGCGTGGTGCCGCCAATCTCGCTCACGATTGCGCGATCAAAGCCGAGCAGACGATTGAGCAAGCTCGATTTGCCGGCATTGGTTTCGCCGTAAATAACCACGCGCACACCTTCGCGAAAAATCCGGCCCTGTTCGGCGGTGGCGAGCAGCGTGTTCATTTGGTCGCGAATTTTTTCCAGCTTTGCGAGCAGAGAATTGCCGACATCAGGCGCGATGTCTTCCTCGGGAAAATCGATCGCCGCTTCGACGTGCGCGATGAGCGAGATGAGCTCATCGCGCAATGCGCTTACCTTTTTTCCGAGCCGCCCTTCGAGTTGTTCCGACGCAGACCGTAACGCCAGATCGGTTTGGGCGCGGATCAAATCCATTACAGCCTCCGCTTGCGTAAGGTCCATTTTGTCATTCAAAAACGCGCGCTCGGTAAATTCACCCGCTCGCGCCGCGCGCGCTCCGGCATGGAGACAGGCTTCCAAGACCCGCGCGGTAATCAGCCGGCCCCCATGACAACAAATCTCGACGACATCTTCGCCGGTATAACTCGCCGGCGCGCGGTGCACGGACAACAGCACTTGATCGATGGTCGCCTCGCCTTCAACGATGTGGCCGAGGGATTGCGTGTGCGAGGGCAACTCAAACGCTCGTTCCTTCCCGCGAAAGATGCGATCGGCAACCGCGATTGCCCCCGGTCCCGAAACCCGAACCAGAGCGATCGCGCCTTCACCAATTGGCGTCGAAATCGCGGCAATCGTGTCGGACGAACCACCGAAGTTTTCGTCTGCTGAGCTCAAGCGGCAGAAGTGTCGCGCGCGAGCACTTCTCGCAACGCTTCGATGCATTTGCGGTTCTGTTCCATCGTTCCGACCGAGATGCGAATCCACTCCGGTAATTTGTATCCGGTGAGAGCGCGCACGATCACGCCTTTGCGAAGAAGCGCCTTAAAAACGCTTTGGCCATCAGCTACATTTACGAGCACGAAATTCGCGGACCCAGGCAGGAACGGCAGCCGCATCACCGCGAATTGCTCTTGCAGATAGGCCCGGCCTTGGTCTGCCAGCCGCTTCGTCGCGCGCTCGTGATCGCGATCCTCGAGTCCGGCGAGCGCGCCCGCCTGTGCGATCCCGTTCGCGTTAAATGGTTGCCGGGTCTTCTGAAGCAGCCGGATCAATTCCGGTCGCGCGATTCCGTATCCGATGCGCAGATTTGCCAGCCCCTGTATTTTCGAAAATGTGCGGAGCACGATCACGTTTCTGTCCTCACGGACGAAGCGCAGCGTGTTCGGAGGATCGTCGAGAAATTCGTAATAGGCTTCGTCGAACACGACGACGACATCGTTTGGCACACCGAACATGAACTCGTCGATTTCTTTTTGCGGAACCAGGGTGCCGGTCGGGTTGTTCGGGTTCGCGATAAAGATGGCGCGAGTGCGTGGCGTGATTTGCGCGAGCATCGCATGGAGATCGTGCGAATAATCCGGCCCGGGGACTTCGACGGTGCGAGCGCCGAAGAGCGCGGCGATCAACTTATAGGCAACAAATGCATGCTCAGCGGTGAGCACTTCATCGCCGGGACGGAGAAAGGCATGACCGACGAATTCGATGATTTCGTTCGAGCCGTTGCCGAGAATGATGTTTTCGCGCGTCACGCCAAGTTTTTTCGCGAGCGCTTCGCGCAAATAAAATCCTCCGCCATCGGGATAGAAGTTGGCGGTGGCGAGAGCGGCGCGCATTGCCTCCAAAGCTTTTGGCGAAGGGCCAAGCGGATTTTCGTTCGAGGCGAGCTTGATGATTTGATCGGAACGCAATCCGAACTCGCGTTCGGTTTCCTCGATCGGCTTTCCCGGCTCGTAAACGACGAGATCGCGCAGATGCGGATTGGCGTGATCCCAGATCGAAGTCATGGCTGGGAGTTTAGACGGATTTCAGAAGTTGAACAGCGCGCGCAAGCTTCTCCGCCAGTGACGCGACGAACCCAGACCGCCGCGACACGTGCCGCCTCGCGGCAGCAAAATAAAAAGCTGTTCACCAAGCTTCTTCTGCCGAACTTTTCCCGCATATGAGCAGCCTTCAATTTTTCGCCGAAGTGAAAATCTTCGGCATCGCGCTTACTCCGTGGAAGATCATTGGGCTCAGCGGGAGTTTAATTTTCGGTCTGCGCTTCCTGATCCAATGGATCGCTTCCGAGCGCGCCCGCAAAAGTGTGATCCCTTTTGGATTCTGGGAGTGCAGCGCAATCGGATCATTGCTAACGCTAAGTTACTTCGCGATCTACCGGCACGACTCGGTGGGTGTCTTGCAAAGCGCGCTGCCGCTTCCGATTTATCTTCGCAATCTCTATTTTCGCTGGACACACCGTGAGCCGAAGCACGCGGGGAACGCACCGCGCCCGCCGCAGTAGCTTTACATCGGTGAAGGCAGGGTAGTAAACTGATCTGCGATGATCGAAGACGCGAACATCATTTACCTCGACAACAACGCGACGACCCAGCTCGACCCGTCAGTGCTCGAGGAGATGACGCCGTTTTTATCAAAGTATTACGGCAATCCATCGAGCGGCTACAGGTTCGGCACGCAGGTCCGGGAAGCGATCAATCGCGCACGTGGGCGCCTGGCTTCTTTGTTCCGCTGCCGCGTCGAAGAAATCGTCTTTACGAGCTGCGGAACAGAGGCAAACAACGCCGCGCTTAACTCCGCGCTGGGGATGGATTCGGCTCGTCAGCACATTGTAACAAGCGCGGTGGAGCACAGCGCGATTCGAAGACATTGCGAGCATCTCGCCAAGAACGGCTGCGAAGTAACGTTCGTCGGCGTCGATGGCGAGGGCAATTTCGACCTCGATGAACTCGAGTGCGCGATCCGACCTGAAACGGCGATCGTCTCGGTGATGTGGGCGAACAACGAAACCGGCGTTGTCTTTCCGGTGGAACAGATCGCTGAGATTGTGCGCCGAAAAAGCGTGCTCTTTCACACCGATGCCGTGCAAGCAGTCGGTAAGGTGGAGATCGATTTAAGTTCCTCGCCGATCAATTTTCTCTCGCTTTCCGCGCACAAACTTTACGGACCCAAAGGAGTCGGCGCGCTTTATGTCAACCGTCGTTCGCGTTTCCGGCCGTCGCTCATCGGTGGCGGACAGGAAAACGGACGGCGCGCCGGGACGGAAAATGTCGCTTCGATTGTGGCCCTCGGCAAAGCTGCGGAATGCGCCACGGCGGCGATGGCCGATGAAGAGACCCGCGTGCGGGCATTGCGCGATCGTTTTGAGACGACACTGCTCGAAAAAATTTCCGGCACGTTCGTGAACGGCGACCGTCAGGCACGGCTGCCGAACACGTCGAACATATCCTTCACCGGCATCGATTCCGGAGCGGCGCTGATATTGCTCGATCAACACGGCATCTGTTGCTCAGCTGGCTCCGCCTGTCGCACCGGGTCGCTCGAGGCGTCGCACGTGTTGCGCGCGATGAAAGTGAGCGACGAACGCGCCCGCAGCAATGTGCGGTTCTCTTTCGGCCGTTTCAACACCGAGGCCGAGGTGGATAAAGCTTTAGAGATCGTGCCGAAAGTGATTGCCAAATTACGTGCCGTATCACACGCGAGGCGTCCCGGTTTGGAACCAGCGCTCGCTTAGCGCCGGACAGGCATGAGCTGCATTGCCTGCTCCACTTTTTTGGCAGGAGAAACCGATCAGTATCACCAGCGCCGGCGAGG
>JBDUDH010000115.1:0-3570 GCA_040003015.1 Verrucomicrobiota bacterium
GCCAAGGGTCTTTATTGGTTACGCCCCACCGCCCGGGAGTTGGCACTCCTTCAAATCATTCAATGAGAGTCTTGACATCTTCAGCTAGGGTTTCGCTGGTGATACGCGGGTGTTGGCCGCGACCACACAGAACCAGCGACCGTTTCGCTTCACCCACGTGTCGGTGAACCGGTACTGCCCGCTCGTGTCCTCGCCTTTGTATTTGCTCTTCTGCGTCTCAAGACCAAAGACGACAGCCGCGTCGCCGTAGATGCGTACTTTCAAATCGTCGATGTGCATCGACTCGAAGGTAAGCGCCCCCGACTTCACGTCAGCAACGATTTGCTTGAGAGTATTGGCATGGCCGGACGCATCCATAAACATGCAGTCATCGGTTCCCATGCCAAGCATAGCGGCGGTATCGCGCCTGACAACTAGATCGGCCCAGTCTCGTTCCATCTTGCGGATGGCTGCTTTGTCCCGGGCGGGTGTGGCGACCGGACTGCTTTTCTGTCCGGCCCCGGTGACATCTGCTTTTGCTTTATCGGCCGCTGCTTGTGCATCGGGGTTCTTTATGTTGCTTTGTGGGCACCCGATGACCGCCATGGCCACAAATGCCAGCGCCATCCAACGAAGATTCATGGCCCCTATTGCGGCCTTTCGTAATCCAAGAATTGGACTAATGACTGCGATTGCGATCCGGTTCATAAATAATCTCCTTCCAGTAAGGATTGTTACCGGTGAGAGAGATTACGAAGCTGCCGGGCAAAACGCCGGATAACCGTTGCAAACCTAATAATCCGCGGACATCGGTTCCGCCAGCAGTACACCTCAGACGCCGCATTACCAGACAAATCGTCAAGAACCACAACCGTCTCACGCCCTGCGCCTCTTGTGCAGTCCTTCTTTCGTAAAGGGAGGAGGAAAATCAGTTCCGTTGGAAAGTTGATTAACCAATCCTGACTCCCGAACCTACTGAACGACGCGAGCCCATGACGTTGCAGCTAACGAGGATTGACGCAGGTCTCAGTAGGTGGAGTTACATCGCGCTCGCGAGTCGGTTTCGATACCGTGGGACTCCGCATCAATCTCGGAGCTGGGTTGCTTATGGGCTGGATAGCAATCCTCATAACGACAGGATTATTTATTGCGTGGTTTGCCGTTCGATGCGACGCCAACTATGCTTACCGCTCAAACAAACGCTCCGGCATAGCAACCCACGACTCCGGTTGAAATGTCCGTCTTCTGTCTGGTGTTGGCCCCTTCAGCAGGGATCGCCGAAGAAATTCTTTTCCGTGGCCTTTGCGATCGCCCGTCTCGCCGGCCTGACAGGCGATCCATGGGTCGCGGCGGTGGCGGCGTCCGCGGCATTCGCTTTGGCGCATGTGTATCAGGGTTGGATCGGTCCACTCCGGACGGGCCTTAGCGGCCTGGCGTTTAGCGTTGGTTTTATCGCGACCAGCTCTCTGATCCCATCCATCCTGGCTCACACCCTACTCAATGTTATGAGCCGTCTTCTGTTCAGGGCGAAGGAGGGCGTCGCTTCACAATTTGCTGTAGTCGACGATGTTTGAAACAGTGCGTCTCACCCAATCTTCTTTCGAAATCTCAGCGCGCAGATGCAGAAAAGCAGCACCGACATTACCATCAGAATCACGAGCGCGGGCAGATATTCGAGAAAGGTCGCGCCGCGCAGAATGATGGCGCGCATGAGCGAGATGAAATAGGTGGTGGGGAGAACAGCGCCGATCGCGTAGAAAATCCACGGCATCGTTTCACGGGGAAAAATGAAGCCGGAGAAAAAAACGCTCGGCAGGATGAAAGTCATCGACATCTGGAGGGCCTGCATTTGATTCTCGGCCTTGGTCGCGACGAGTAACCCGAGGCTGAGCAAGGCGAAAACGTAAACCAGCGTCGAAAAGATCATGGCCACGACGCTGCCGGCGATGGGGACGGCGAAGACAAAGCGCATGATCGCGAAAAGCAAAAACGCCATCAGCATACCGATGCACAAATACGGCATGAGCTTGCCGAGCATTAATCCCCAACGGCTGAGCGGACTGACGAGCAATTGCTCGAGGGTGCCGCGCTCGCGTTCGCGCACGACAGCCATCGCCGTGGCAAAGGTAGTTCCGATTTGCAGCACAATGCCAATCACACCGGGAACGAAAAAGTTTGGGCTGCGCATCGTTGGATTGTAGAGAATCTGCGGCCGGATCTCGATCGGCACGTTGCTTCGCCCGGTCTCCTTCAGAAGTGTTTCGGTCGATCGCGTGAGCGCGACGGCAAGCGCGGTGTTGAGCGCCTGAAGCGCCGTGGTCGAGTTGGAACCGTCGATTAACAACTGCACCTGCGCGGGATGTCCGGCGCGGACATCGCGGGTGAAATGCGGCGGGATTTGCATGCCGACATAGGCATGGCCTTTGCGGATTTCGCTGGCGAGGGCATCGATGTTTCGCACTTCGCCGATGATGCGAAATGTTTCGGTGTTAACGAACTGATCGAGGAATTCCCGGCTTTCGACCGTGCGATCTTCATTCAAGATCGCCATCCCCATGTGTTTGACGTCGTTGTCGAGCGCGTAACCGAACGCGATCATCTCGATGAGCGGAGGAAAAAGCATGAAAAAAAGCGTCATCGGATCGCGCAGGACGATGATGAATTCCTTGAAGAGAATTGCGCCCAGACCGCGAAACGGTTTCGCTTTCATCAGGCGGCTTCTCGCTGGTTTTCGGGCGAATGCTTTGCGCTCAGCGCAACGAAAACGTCTTCGAGCGAAGGACCGATCACGTGAATTTCAGCGCTGCTAATCCCGACGCTCCGTAGTTTTTCGTCGATATCCGCGCGCTTCAGGTTTTCATCGACAAGTAAATGCATCGACTGGCCGAAGACGGTTGCGTTCTTGATCCCATCCATCTGACGCATCGCCTGCAGCGCGCTCGTGACGTGATCGCAAGTCACGTCGAGCCGGCGAGTGCCGGTCGGATTCACTTCCGGCATTTTCTTTAGATCGTCCGGCTGGCCGCAAACGATCAACTTCGACATATAGATATAGCCAACATGCGAGCAGCGTTCGGCTTCATCCATGTAATGCGTAGTGACAAAGAGCGTCATGCCGCCCCCGGCAAATTCAAAGAGCAGGTCCCAAAGCTCACGGCGCGCGACCGGGTCGATGCCGGCAGTCGGTTCGTCCAAAAATAAGACCGTCGGCTGATGCATGAGCGCGCAGGCCATGGCGAGCCGCTGTCGCCAGCCGCCGGACAATAATCCCGCGCGCCGATTGATGTATGGTTCGAGGTGTGTGATCGCGATCAATTCGTCGCGCCGTTTTTTGAGTTCTTTATCGCGCAAGCTGTAGAGCTTGCCGGAGAAGATCAGGTTTTCGTTTGCGGTCAGCTCGTCGTAAAGGGAAAATTTTTGCGACATGTAGCCGATCATTTCCTTGATCGCCTCCCCTTCACGAATCACATCGCGTCCGCCGATGCGCGCTGTGCCTTCCGTGGGTTCGAGAATTCCGCAAAGCATGCGAATGACGGTTGATTTACCGGAACCGTTTGGTCCGAGAAATCCGAAGATCGAACCCCGAGCGAT
>JBDUDH010000035.1:0-3524 GCA_040003015.1 Verrucomicrobiota bacterium
GCGGTTCCACGCGAACGTCAACAATCCGATTATGTCGATCTTGTCATCAAGGAAATGTTGCCGCGCGTGGCGTCGGAAAAACTGGCTGAATTTTGCGATGTATTTTGCGAGCGTGGTTATTTTGATATCGAGCAATCGAGGGAGATTTTGACGGCGGCGAAAAAGCTTGGACTCAAATTGCGCATGCACGTCGATCAACTCTCGAATTCCGGCGGGGCGCAGCTTGCGGCTGAACTCGGCGCGACGACGGCGGATCATCTCGAACAAACCGGCGCGGAAGGAATGGCGGCTCTGGGCAAAGCAAATGTTCAGCCGGTCTTGTTACCTGGCTCGGTTTATGCGCTTGGTCATTCTCGATATCCAAATGCGCGCGCCATGATCGATGCGGGACTCGCCATTGTTCTCGCGACCGATTTTAATCCCGGCTCTTCGCCAACGCCTTCGATTCCGATGATTCTCTCGCTCGCACTTACGCAGATGAAAATGACCTGTGCCGAAGCGATCAGCGCCGTCACGATCAATGCCGCTTATTCGTTAGGCCGCGGCGCCGAGGCTGGCTCGCTCGAGTCCGGCAAAGTCGCTGATTTTACCATCTTCGAGAGCAAAGACTACCGCGAGATCGCCTATTTTTTCGGGATCGAAATGACGCATGCAGTTTACGCCGACGGACGCTGCGTTTTTCAGCGGAGTGATCGGAAATGAGCGGCGAACGCGGCTGGTTGCCGGAGTTGCTTTACACTGGCGGCCGTTGCGTCCGAAACACCGCTCTCTTTGCCGACGCGACCGGCAAAATCCATCGGACCGGAGAATTTGTTCCGGTTGCTGAACTCGACCGCTGCACTGCGATTTTAAGCACGACCATCCGCCAAATCTGCGGCTGAAACGGCGCGCTTGCTTTCTTTCTAGGTGACAACGGCCGGTTGTATGAGACAAAACGAAAACTAATGTCCGAAATCTCCACGACATTAAAGCAAGCGCTTGCGGCCGCGGTTGAGACGATTCAGTCGCTCGACAAACTGGAAGCTCCGTTACAGCGCGCGGCGGACCTGATCGTGGAATGTCTGAACCCGGGAAATAAATTGCTCGTCTGCGGGAATGGTGGGAGCGCCGCCGACGCGGCTGATTTTTGTACGGAGTTTGCCTGTCGTTTCATGCATGATCGCCGGCCGTTTCCCGCGCTCAATCTTTCCCAAGGTGGCAGCCTGCTCACGGCGACCGGAAACGATTATGGCTTCGAAGAAATCTTTGCGCGGCAGGTCGCGGCCTACGGGAAATCGGGCGATCTCCTCATCGCGATTACGACGAGCGGAAAATCCGCGAACATCAAACGCTCACTTGAAACCGCAAAGGATCGCGACCTAAAAACGATCGCTCTGCTCGGGCGTGACGGGGGATCGACCATCGGCATTGCTGATGTCGATCTGGTTGTGCCCGGCAATTCGACCGCGCGCATCCAGGAAGCGCACAAGTTTCTGTTGCACGTTCTCTGCGAGGCGGTCGAGCCGCGACTACCGCGCGCGTAACGGTGGATCACTTTTCGTTCATGCCTCCGCGACGAGCGGCGGCAGATGAATCGTCGCCATCATGCAACGCGCGCTGCCGCCAGCGAGCTCGATCGTCGGAAGAGAAAGAGCCAGAAGCCGGACGTGCCGCTCGACTCGGGCCCGCTGTTCATCCGACAAGGTCGCTGCCGCCCGAGTGGACATGATGAGCAGTTTCTCTTTGTCGTTATGCAACTCGATGGCATTGCCGGCGAAGTTCGCAATCTGATCGCGGTTGAGTTCGACTATTGTTTTGCCGCTCGCTTCCAGCCGATCGCGAACCTTCTTTCGCTCCCGTGCATCAACGATTAAATCCAATCCGACAAGAGCAAATTCGGAACCGACACACATAACGACATTGGTGTGATAGATGGGCCGCCCATCGTCACCAACACTGGTGAAGGTCACTGCGTCGTATTGGAAATCTGCGCAAAACTTTTCCAGCGGCTCCCGGTGCGCGCGTTTAGAGAGTGAAACGTAGGCGATGCGGTTGACATGATCGAGCACCAGGCTGCCGGTACCCTCGAGGCAATGACCTTCCTGCTCGCTCGCGGAATAATCGATCACCTTATTGACGCGATAGAATTTTTTCAGTTCGTCGATGACATCCTGCCGCCGTTCCCTGCGGCGCGCCGCCGAATACATCGGATACAGAGCCACCCGCCCATCATGGTGCGTTGAAATCCAGTTGTTCGGGAACACGGCATCCGGCTTTGCCGGCGCAGGCGTATCTTCGACGACACGAACCATTACGCCGGCTGCGCGCAATGAAGTGACCGCCTCGTCAAACTCCTTCCGCGCCGCGGCGGAAATTGTAGCGATGTTTTCAATCGGCGCCTCTTGCTGAAAGGCATTGTCCGCGGCTGTTTCCGGATTCGGATAGAACCGGCACGGTCTAATCATGAGGACCGCGTTCGAGCTTTGCTGAACTCGTGCCGGAAGAATTTCTTTTGGTTGCCGAAGCGCCATCAGTCGAGGTGTTCCCACGAGCTCTGGTTGAGTCTACTGGAATGCCGAAGGTTCGACAACGCGTGATTAGACTGACGGCGCATCGATCACGAGCACCGCAGTGCCGGTCAGTCGGCCGGAACGAAGACGAGCCAGTGCTTCATTGGCCTCCTCGAGCGGCATTGGCTCGGTTTCAGTCTTGACTGGAATCTTTGACGCGATCTCCAAAAATTCTTCCGCGTCGCGTCGGGTCAAGTTGGCGACCGAACAAACAGTGCGCTCTTCCCATAAATCGCGGTACGAAAATGCCGGGATATTGCTCATGTGAATGCCGCCACACACAACTATGCCGCCTTTGCCGATCGCGCGAAGTGCAACGGGAACAAGCGATCCCGCGGGCGCGAAAATGATGGCGGCATCGAGTTTTTTCGGAGGCATTTCGTCGGCACCGCCTGCCCACATCGCGCCCAATCGCCGGGCAAACTCCTGCTTGTCTCTATCGCCAGATCGCGTGAAGGCGTAAACTTCGCGCCCTTGAAAGCAGGCCACCTGCGCGATGATGTGGGCCGCGCTGCCAAAACCGTAAATGCCGAGACGAGCCGCATCACCCGTCTTTCGCAGCGACCGATAACCGATCAAGCCCGCGCAGAGAAGCGGTGCTGCCGCGATGTCGTCGAACGCGTCCGGAATCGGAAAGCAAAAACGGGCATCAGCCACGGTGAACTCGGCATAGCCGCCATCAATTGTGTAACCAGTGAACCGCGCGACATTGCAGAGATTCTCGCGATCCGACCGGCAGTATTCGCACTCGCCGCAAGTCCAGCCCAACCACGGAATGCCGACTCGTTCGCCGACGCGAAAGCGATCGACGCCTTCGCCGATTCGCTCGACACGCCCGACGATTTCGTGTCCGAGAATCAGCGGCAATTTCGGATCCGGCAATTCGCCATCCACGATGTGGAGATCGGTCCGACAAACCGCGCAAGCGCTCACGCGAACAAGCAATTGTCCGGCGGCCGGCGCGGGCACCGGCAC
>JBDUDH010000013.1:0-11869 GCA_040003015.1 Verrucomicrobiota bacterium
AAAGCGAGTGTGCCCACGAAAATAACGATCCAATGAGACTGGCTTTTAATGAAACGCACCATCCCGTCGGGATCAGAAAGCAAATCGGGTTGGAGCCGATACGCTTTTTCACCGAGATAAGCCAGGATGAAACACCAGATCCCGGAGCCGAGGATCGTTACCACGCTGAAGACCATGAAGCTCATGCGCACAATGCCGGCTGGAATCGAGATCAGATGCCGGAGGACCGGGAGAAGGCGCGCAAAAAAGACGCCCCCTGCTTCGTAACGACTCAACCACACTTCCGTCCGTTCAAGTTTCTCAGGAGTGATAAAAAAGAACCGGCCGAACCGGACAATGGCGACGCGACCCAGACCCCGCGAAATCCAGTAGGTGACGGCGGCGCCTAAATAAGATCCAGCTGTTCCCGCTAAAATAACGCCGCTAAAATTAAGATGGCCCTGTGCTGCGAGAAACGCCGCTGGCGGAATGACAACTTCGCTCGGCACCGGAAAAATGGAGCTTTCCATCGCCATTAACAGGATAATTCCCACATAACCGCCGCTCAGGACCCAGCCGAACCAAACTTCGAGAAGATGATGCACCGCGAGATTTCGGATTTCAGAATTCAGTTTTCGGACTTAGCCTGCGGAATGACCAACAACGGCGTCGCGCCGGTAATTCAATCTGAAATCGGCGATCTGCAATCTTAAATTTTCCCATGTCGATTTATCGGCGCGCGCTTCGTTACTATCGGCCATTCTGGGGGCAGACCTTGATCGGTCTTCTGCTCACATTGGCTGGGATTGCGCTCAATCTGCTCAAGCCCTGGCCTTTCAAAATCATCGTCGATGATATTCTCCCGGCCAACTCCTTCATCAGGCTGCACCACGCCGATTGGCGCACCTTCATTCCCCTGCTCTGTCTCGCCCTGGTCGGCCTTCAGATATTTTGGGGAATTTTGAATCTGATCACGAACTATATTTTCGTGAAGGTCGGTCTCCAGGCGCTCCTGAAATTGCGGACCGATCTTTACGCTTATCTGCAATCGTTGCCGCTAAAATATCATGACGCACGGCGTTCGACCGATTCGAGCTTTCGCGTCGCGTACGATTCGCAATCGATCCAGACGATCTACAACAAGGGCCTGACTAATGTCTTCGGCTCGGTCGTCACCTTGATCGGGACCTTCGCCGTGATGGTGCGGATTGACTGGCAACTAACCTTGCTTTCGCTCGCTATTTTGCCGTTGGTGGGCGCCGCAATTTATTTTTTTGCGCATCGGATTCGTCAGGAGTCCACCGCCATCCAAGAACAGGAAAGCGCGGTCCTCACTCAGGCACAGGAAGGTCTCAGTTCCATTCGAATGGTGCACGCCTTCGGACGCGAAGATTGGGAGGTGCGGCAGTTTCACGACCAGGCGCGGCAGAGCTTGCAGGCAAATCTCAGATTAACGCTCACGAACGTGAAGAGCGCACTCGTGATCAGTACACTCATGGTGATCGGAACAGCGGCCATGTATTACCTCGGAACGTTGCACGTCCTGGCCGGCACACTGACGCTTGGATCACTTCTCGTTTTCAGCGCCTACCTTGTGATGCTTTATCAGCCGCTCGAATCGCTCACTTACACGGCTTGGGCGTTGGAAGGTGCAGCCGCGGGCGCGCAACGTTGTTTTGAAGTGCTCGATCGCGAGGATGACGTCCGCGATTCACCAAATGCCATCGCCATCGCGGAGGCTGAAGCTGCAATTACATTCGAGAACGTCGGTTTCGGTTACGCTTCCGACCAGCCGGTCCTCAGCGACATCAATTTGAAAATTGAGCCAAATCAGATCGTTGCTCTCGTTGGCGGAACAGGTGCCGGAAAGAGCACGCTCTTAAGTTTGGTGCCGCGCTTTTATGATCCGGTCAAGGGGCGGGTGCTGCTGGCGGAACGCGATCTGCGCGACATCACTAAGAAATCGCTTCGTGCGCAAATCGGGATCGTTTTGCAGGACACGATTCTCTTTTCCACGACGGTCCGCGAAAATATTGCTTATGGCCGTCCAGACGCGAGCGAAGAGGAAATTCGCGAAGCCGCTCGGCGCGCCCAAGCGGACGAATTCATCCGACGCATGCCTGACGGTTACGACAGCGCCGTGGGCGAACGCGGGGGGCGCCTGAGCGTCGGTCAACGCCAACGCCTCGGCGTCGCCCGGGCGTTTTTGAAAAACGCGCCGATTCTTTTGCTCGATGAGCCAACCTCCGCGCTCGATCCAACGACGGAGGCGGCGATCATGGAAACGATCAAAGAATTGATGCGGGGACGAACAACGCTCATCGTGACACATCGGCTTGCGACCATTCATGGAGTCGATCGGATCGTGGTGCTCGAACACGGGCGAATCGTCGAGCAAGGGACCGGCGGCGAATTGATCACGCGCCGCGGCATTTATGCCAAACTTTACGCTTCCGGAAATTATCCGGCCGCCGCCAAAGTACTCGAACCAACGATGCCATAGCACCGATGAGCAACGTAAAGAGCGATCGCCGCGTGGAAGAAGATTGGTGGCCTCATGCGATTCCCGACAACGTCCATTACGGGACCGGGTTTTACTGCGAGACGGCGCAAATTTTTCGGCACTTGCGGAGTCGCGAACCGGGCGCGGTTGAGATTGGCGATCATGTCTCTTGTTACGCCGGCTGTTCCTTTGCCATCGGTGAAAAAGGAAGATGTTCGGTCGGTAACTTCACTTTAATGAACGGCGCGCTCGTGATGGCAGAGGAGCTGATCGAAATCGGCTCCTATTGTTTGATCTCATGGAATGTCGGGATCGCCGACAGCGATTTTCATCCGCTGGAACCGGCGCGGCGCAGACTCGATGCTCTCGCGCTCGCGCCATTCTACAAAGGCCGCCCACCCCGGCCTTCCCTCTCCACTGCGCCAGTTAAAATTGGAGACAATGTTTGGATCGGAATGAACGCGACGATTTTGAAGGGGGTAACGATCGGCGAAAATTCCGTCGTCGCGGCGGGCTCGGTCGTGGCGAAAAGCGTGCCGGCAAACGCTGTCGTCGCGGGCAACCCTGCGCAGATCGTCAAACAGCTCGAACAGGACGCGTGATCAACCCAGTCGCGCAGCGTCCTCGTGCGCTTGAGCTCAGATGAAGCGAAAGAAAATAATCGTGATGGGCTTCATGGGTTCGTGCCCGATTGCCGGCGTCATCTGGCAACACGTCCATTACATCGTCGGGCTACAGCGGCTCGGACACGACGTCTACTACATCGAAGATTCGGCGCGACTTCCTTACAATCCCGAGACGTTCGAGATCAACAATGAATTCGATTACGCCGGCAAGATCCTTGCGCGGCTGGCAAAGGAATTTCGCTTTCAACGGCGTTGGGGTTTCTGTGCGCGTTATCTGCCTGGCCAACCAACGACCGGTTTGCGGCTGGCAAAAATCCGACAGCTCTATCGCGAGGCCGACGCGATCCTGAACGTGTGCGGCGCGCAGGAATTTAACGATGACCTGCTCAAGAGCGATCGCGTGCTTTACATCGAGAGCGATCCTGGCGTCGAGCAAATCAAAATCGATTTGAAAAGGAGATCGACGGCGCGCTATCTCGCTCGACATCACGCCCTTTTTACCTTTGGCGAAAATATCGGGAGCGACCGTTTTTTAGTTCCGCTGCATCGGCGGAAATGGAATCCGACCCGCCAACCGGTCGTAACGGATTTTTGGAAAACGAATCACGCACCGGGGAATGCCGCGGTCTTCACTTCGGTGGCCAACTGGTCCACCAGCGGTGTGAAAGACATCACCTGGCGTCACAAGAAATATCTTTGGAGCAAGTCGCGCGAATTCATCCGTTTCGTGGCCGCGCCAAAAAAATCCGGCGAACCGTTCGAGCTGGCGACGAATATCAAAGAAGCGAAGATCCGAAGAAAGTTCGAGCGCAATGGCTGGCGGCTTCGTGAACCGCACCAACTGAGCGTCGATTACTGGCAGTACCGTGATTATCTGCGGCGCTCGAAAGGCGAGTTTACCGTCGCGAAAGATCAATATGTCCGGTTAAACACCGGCTGGTTTAGCGATCGGAGCGCCTGCTATCTCGCGGCGGGGCGGCCTGTCATCATGCAGCAAACCGGTTTCACCGATCATTATGGAAACGACGGTGGCCTCTTCGCTTTTCGCTCGTTAGGCGAAATCGTCGAAGCGGCGCGCGAGATCAAAGCCGACTATGCGCGCCATTCTCGTGCGGCCCGCGCCATCGCGCGTGAAGTTTTCGAAGCGGAAACAGTTCTCCATTCGTTACTCGAGCGCGCCGGGGTGTGAGCTGTAGCACCGGTTGACCAGCCGCCAGTAACTGTCTTGAGTTCAAGCATGGCCTGGTTGGTCGACAACTCAAACCAAGCGGTCATTGCGTGCGAAATTTCGTGAGTAGTGAAGGTCGCGGCAGTTGATTTCTCGCCCGACTGTTTGATCTTCACGGACTTTCGATGAGGCGTTGCATAATTTTTTTCCCAGTCTTGCTCTGCCTCGGAGGAGAACTTCGGGCGCAGCAAAAGAATCCGCCATCTCCGCCCGGCCAGGCGCAGCCCTCAGTCGCTCCGACCGCGGCAGCGGTGCCAATCGTCGCGCCCCCCGCGGTGCCAGCAAGACCGAACGGCAAAATCCAGAATAGCCTCGTCCGCATTACTGCGACCGAGGTGGAACCGGATTATCGCGCCCCGTGGAATTCCGGCGCGATCGGGCGCGGAGTGGGCGCCGGATTTGTGATTGATGGTCAGCGAATTCTGACAAACGCGCACGTGGTCAGCAACAGCCGCTACCTGACGGTCGAACGCGAAGGCGATCCCAATAAATATCCCGCGACCGTTCTTTTTATCGCGCATGATTGCGATCTCGCGCTTCTGAAAGTGGCTGACGCGACGTTCTTCAAAAACATGACGGCGTTGTCCTTTGGTGGAATTCCCGCGCTCGAATCAACCGTTTCCGCTTACGGCTATCCGATCGGCGGTGAACGCATGTCGGTCACGACCGGCATCGTTTCGCGGACGGACTTCCAGCTCTACACGCATTCGTCGATCGATTCTCATCTCGCGATCCAGATCAGCGCGCAGATCAATCCGGGAAACAGCGGCGGCCCGGTCATGCAGAATGGCAAAGTCCTCGGCGTCGCCTTTCAGGGCTACAGCGGCGATGTCGCGCAGGGCGTCGCTTATATGATCCCAACGCCGGTCATTCGGCGTTTTCTGAAAGACATCGAAGACGGCCATTACGACAAATATGTCGATCTTGGGATCACTTATTCGAAGCTTCAAAATCCCGCGCAACGGCATTGGCTCGGCCTAAAGGACGACGGTCGCGGGATCCTCGTCGACACCGTGATGGCGGCAGGATCGGCTGCTAAATTTGTGCAGCCGGGCGATGTGCTGATGGCAATCGATGATCATTCCATCGCGAGTGATTCCTTTGTCGAATATGAAGGGGAACGCGTCGAGATGCCGGAAGTGGTCGAGCGAAAATTTAAAGGCGATACCGTGAAACTCGATCTCCTGCGAAACAAACAACCGCTGAACGTGAAGATCGAACTCGGCACGGTCTGGCCTTACTTCATGCAGGGTCACAGCTACGACGTCAGGCCGCGTTACGTCGTATATGCGGGCCTGATTTTCCAACCGATGTCGCTCAATCTGATCGAAGCCTATCGAGCCGTCGATCTGCGCATCCGTCACTTTTTCGATTACTTCGTGATGGAACAAATTTATCTGGAGCATCCGGAAGTCATCATCCTGACAAATATTTTGCCCGATCCGATCAACACTTATCTCACTCCGTTCCGCAACAGCATCGTTGACGAGATCAACGGCCAGAAAATCCGCACGCTCGATGATCTGGCGAAGGCTTTCTCGGAAAGGCCGGAACGTTTCGTTGTGAAAATGATCGGCGACGGCCCGCCGCTTGTGCTCGAACCGAAGGAAGTAGAAGCGGCACGCGAACGGATCAAGACGCGTTACAACGTGTTGGCGGAACAAAATCTCAGCGAGCAACCGCCGCCTTCACCGGCGCGCGCCGAAGTAAAGAAAATCTAGCGATGCGCGCAATTTTTTGTCTGATCATCGCGTTGGTTTTCGCCATCGCGAATCTCTCGGCGGCGAAGAAGCCCGCGACCAGCGCGGAAAAAGTGGTGAAACCGAAAGAGTTATCGCTCGTGCGCGTGAACGTAACCGGCCAGGCTTATGATTATTTTCGACCGTGGCAAAAGAAGGCGCCATTCTCAAAACGCGCGCTCGGCGCGGTATTGCCGCATGATCGAGTCCTCGTCACTGCCGACTTGGTGACAAACGAAAATTACGTCGAACTGGAACAAGCGGAGTCGGGGGAAAAAATAGCCGCCAATGTGTCGGTGATCGATTACGAAGCGAATCTTGCGCTTCTTGAACCAACCGATAAAAAATTTCTCGGCGGCCTCGCTCCTCTTGACCTCGCGGTCGACACCGTGGTGGGCGATCGCCTTTCCGCGTGGCAACTTGAGCCGACCGGGGCGTTGGTGGCAACGGAAGGATTGGTCACGACAATCCAAACATCGCGATATCCTGCTGAGGTCGGGCAATTCTTAACTTACAGACTGAGCATTTCGATGCAGTACCGCGACAACAGCTACACCGTCCCCTTAGTGAAGGATGGGAAGCTCGCTGGACTTTTGCTCCGATATGATTCGCGCTCGCAGTCCCTCGACGCGATTCCGGCGCCCATCATCGCGCACTTTTTGAAAGACTCAGCGAAAGAAAATTATCAGGGGTTTCCATCGGTCGGACTTTCATTTTTTCCCACGCGCGATCCGCAGCTCCGCAATTACGCCGGACAAACAGGACCACCGGTGGGCGTTTATATTACCAATGTGGAACCGAGGATGCCTGCGGCGAAGGCCGGTGTGCATGTCGGCGACGTTCTTACCGCGATTGGCGATCACGAGATCGATCAGAGCGGCAATTATGTCGATTCGCTTTATGGCAAAGTTGAATTCACCAATCTCCTGACGACGCACGCTTTTGTGGGCGACATTTTGCCGCTAAAAATTCAACGCAACGGAAAAGCGCTGACCCTCAACGTGACGCTGGAGCATCGAGCGGCCAAAGATTACGTCATCCCGCCTTACAGCACGAGCGCTGAACCGCCTCTCTATTATGTTCTTGGCGGTTTGATTTTTCAGGAATTGTCGCGGGAATATTTGAAAGAATGGGGAGCGAACTGGCAGAAGGATGCGCCGCAGCGGTTCGTGTATTTCGACCGTTTCCAATCCGAGCTTTTCCCGGAGGTTCGTCAGCGTGTGGTCATCCTAAGCCAGGTGTTGCCAGCCAACAGCACGATCGGTTACGACGATTTCAACTACCTGACCGTAACGAAGGTGAATGGCCAGGAGATCAACTCGTTAGGCGATCTTGCCCAGGCCTTGCGACAACCGCTCGATGGCTTCGATAAAATCGAGACGGAAGAAGATCCCAAACAACTCGAGCTCGAAGTCGCGCAAGTGGCGGCGGAAGCGCCCGCGCTTCAGGAAAACTACGGACTGCCTTCGCTCCAACAGCTGAAGTGAGTTTCGCGCGGAACGAGCCGCCGTTCGGCGCCATCTTCGATTGGGATGGCGTGATTATCGATTCCGGCGAACTGCATGAACGCAGCTGGCAAAAGCTGGCGAGCGAAATCGGGAAGACAATTGCCCCGCAAAGTTTTCTGCGCGGCTTCGGGAGAAAGACGGAGTACATCATCCCGGAAATTCACGGTTGGACACGCGACACCGCGGAGATTAATCGGCTCTCGGATCGAAAGGAGGAATTGTATCGTGAACTTGTCAGAGAATCGGCGATAGCGCCGTTGCCCGGCGTCGAGACGTGGCTACGCGCGCTTAAGAAATCCGGCGTTCCATGTGTCGTCGCCTCCTCTACACATCGAACAAACATCGATACGATTCTCGATCGGCTCGGTTTGCAGGGGGCATTTGACGCTGTCGTTTCGGCTGAAGATGTAACGCATGGAAAACCGAATCCCGAGGTCTTTCTTGTGGCGGCGGAACGGATTGGTGTTCCGCCGGCTCATTGTGTCGTGTTTGAAGACGCTCATGTCGGGATCGAAGCGGCGCATGCTGGCGGAATGCGTGCCGTCGCAGTCACAACAACTCATGTGGCCGAAGAATTGGCCGCCGCGGATTTAGTCGTCGAACGGCTCGACGAATTAACGCTCGAAAGAGTGGTCGCGCTGCTGCCGCCAGCGAGTCTGGGTAAGGTTTCTCGTTAGGCGGGGTTGGCGCGCTCTGCCAACGTTAATTGCGCCGTCAATCGCCGAATGAAATCTCCACGTCCCGCGCCGTTTGTACTATTTGACTTGATGGCGCGACGAGCCGGAGCCGGTTAACTGCGTCGGCGATTGGCACGTGATGCACCTGATAATTCTGGTAACTGACCATGGAGCCAAAGTGCCCTTCGTTGATTAACTGCACGGCCTTTACGCCGAAGCGCGTCCCGAGAATTCGATCAAGCGTCGTCGGCGCCCCGCCTCGCTGCAAATGACCCAGGACGCAACAGCGCGTTTCTTTTTTTGTCCGGGCCGAAATTTCGCGCGCCACAATTTCGCCGATGCCTCCCAATCGATACTCGCCGTCCTCGGTTGGTTGCATGACCACATCTCCATGTTTCGGCTTTGCCCCTTCCGCGACCACGACTAACGAGCTCAGGTTTCCCTCCGCGTCGCGTTTCCTGATTGCCTCCGCAATCTCGTCGTAATCGAATGGAATTTCCGGAATCAGAATGATGTCCGCGCCGCCCGCGATGCCTCCATGCAAAGCAATCCAACCGGCATGCCGGCCCATCACTTCCACCACCATGACGCGTTTGTGGCTGGTCGCGGTGGTGTGCAACCGGTCGAGTGCGTCCATGACAGTCGCAACGGCAGAATCAAATCCGAATGTCATCGCCGTCGCTTCGAGATCGTTGTCGATTGTTTTCGGAACACCAATGCAATTAATGCCCCCTTCCTGAAATTGGAGCGCGGTCGTCATCGAGCCATCGCCGCCGACAATGATCAAGGCTTTCACGCCAAGATTTCCGAGGACCTTGCGAGCATCCGCGATCACCTCCGTGGCCACCACCGCACGATCGCCAGCGCCGACCTTGGCGATGAAATGACCGCGGTTTGTCGTACCAATGATGGTTCCGCCTAGGGCCATTATTCCTTCAGTGCCCGCGCGATCGAGCACCACGAAATCCCCCGGTGGAAGCAATCCCTCGAAGCCGTCGCGAAAACCAAGCACTTCCCAGCGCAGTTTCTCAGCGGCGAGGACCACTCCACGTAAAACCGCGTTCAGACCAGGGCAATCGCCGCCGCTGGTCAGGATGCCGATGCGCGGTTTCATCGACCGTTCCCGGCCGGCGCGAGCAACTCTTTCGGATCGACGACGCGGCCGCCGGCAGACCATTGATCGTAAAGTTGCCAGCCACGCTCGAGGAGCTGTGCGCCTTCGCCAAAGCGATTTGGACTATCAATCAATACCACAATCAAACGCCGCGGTGTCACGAGGGTGGTCTCTCCTTGACGCGCGATCTCAGCGGGCCGCGCAGCCGAAAGAATCAAGCATTGGCCAGCCCGTTCGGTTTGACCGGTTTTCACGCCGTCGATCGCATTTACCCCGAGCAATTCGTTTGTATTGCGCACCAGATAGCGCAACCGCTGACGCCCGCGTCCAAACGAAATCTCACGTTCCCTCTGCGAGACATAAAAACGAAAACCCGCGTTGTTCATCGCATAACGCGCCAGGCGCGCCATATCCGCGGCCGTCGAGTACGGCCGCTCTTTGTCGTCCTGACCGTGCGGATTGAGAAACCGTGTGCGGTTCATCCCCAACCGTTTGGCCAGCACGTTCATTTGCAGAACGCAATAATTGACCGGCGTGGTGCGCGCAGACTGCCCGCCGTTTGCAGTAGTTCCAAGAAGTGCGGTTCCGACATGATTAGCCAATGCGTATGCAGCGATGTTGTCCGATTGGACGAGCGCGGCATAAAGCAGATCGCGCAATGTGATCGTGTCGCCCGGTTGGAATCCAATATTATTCGAGTTGGCTCCAACAAAGGCCGATTCCGGAATTACCGCGACCTGCGCAAGATCGCCGGAGCCGGTCGCGACCCAATCGAGTACGACCATCGCGGTTGCGATCTTGGTCAAGCTGCCGACCTGACGCTTTTTGTCCGGTTGAGATTTATCCAGAACGTAACTCGTGGTCGCATCGATTGTGATATACGACTCCGCCGCTTTGGCGCTCGAAACGCCGGCAAACAACAAGCCAAGGCTGGCGACGACGAGCGAAAAATTGCGGATGGAAATGATCACAGCGGGCTAAATTCGCTGCACCTTATCCGGCGCCCTTCGAATGGCAACAGGCAATGCGTGATGAGGATGAAGATGCGCCGGCGAAGCGAAGTTTAGCGAACGCCGCCATGGCTCAATGAGCCTCTTTTTGCACGCGAGCACGCTTCACCAGCGCGCGGCAAACCAGATAGACGACGACTGCGGAGGGGAGCGCGAGAAAAAGCGACCCAATTAACAACGGCTGACCAACGGTAAAAAATGTTGTCCAATTCATGTAATCGCGCATGGACATGTTGCGGAGTCGAATCCGGTGCGGGAAGTGACCCTGCAGGGCCCAATAACCAAACTTGTATTCCCACCAATAGATTGCCGGCATAAACGGCAGGATCAGATCGTGCAGCTGCACACTGATGGCAGCGGCAATTTTGTTACTCTTAAAGAGCCAGGCCACGGCGATCGAAAGAAGCGTCTTCAAACTCCAGAGCGGGGTAAAACCAAAGAAGATCCCGATCGCCAATCCCATCGCAATCGAATGCGGCGTATCTTCGATCGCCACCACTTGGATGTGGATCGATGAAAACCATTTCTTGAATTTGGCGAATTTGCTTTTGAAAGACGCCGTCTCGGTTTTGCTCATTTGTATGACGGAGTCGTCACCAGAGTTCGGGCTGCCGGGCCGGCGCAGTGGTAATCTGCCGGAGGGCCGCGCGCAGACGGAGAGCGGCATGTGGCGCGAAATCGAGCGCGTTGTTATTAAAAATCATGTGAACTTTCGCAGCTTGATGGCCGAGCTTTTTACTGCGCTCCGCCAGCTCGCCAATTTCTTCGTCACTGTAATCGTAATGAAACCGCTCGCCCACCGTCCGTCCGGTTAAATACGCCTTCGGATCACGACCATGAAGACGCAAATACGCGAGCCTCGGATTCGTAATCTCATCCAATTCGCTCGGCATAATGGTAAAGTGCGCTTGCGCGGGAGCATCTACCGATACCATCGTCGCTTGATGTTTCCGGAGGTAAGCAACAGTTTCCGCGAGTTGATCGTCGATCGCCCAGTTGCGATTCCGAAATTCCACAGCCGTGCTGTACTCGCCCACGCGGTCGAGCAGCGCATCCAGCTCCGCAAGCCGATTTTTTTTCGGTGAAAATGCCGGAGACAATTGCAGCAAGAGCGCGCCTAACTTCCCCGCGGAACGCAAAGGCTCAATCGATTCAATGAAAAAATCGATCAACAGTTCTTCGATTTTTGAAGTGAGCTTTACCTTTCCCTTGCTGTCTGCGTCAGCCCGTGACTGCAAATTCTGCGGCAACATTTTCAACGGCGTCGAGTGACGGGAAAGCAAGCGATGCAATTTTACATCGAAAATGAAATGGTCTGGCGTCGCGCGACACCATCGTTCCACCATCCGCGGATCCGGGACGGAGTAGAAAGTCGAGTTCACCTCCACGATTTCAAAATGCTCGGCGTACCACGGAAGACGATCGGCCGCGCGCATCCCTTTCGGATACCAACGCTCGACGAAACCGGGATCCGACCAACTTGCC
>JBDUDH010000022.1:0-3495 GCA_040003015.1 Verrucomicrobiota bacterium
TAGGCCCGAGCAGTTTCGTGTGCGCGAGCACTTCCTTCGCGTCTGGCGGCACGTAGTCGTGCGCTGCTTCGGTCGACGCTTTGTCCAGAAACGCCTGCACGTTGCCGGTGTTCACCGTGCGATCGAGCATGATGAAATTATGGCCCATTGAAAATTTCGGGGTTGTCCCTACGTTTTTCAGCGTCACCGAAATTTTCTGCCCCGGCTTCGCTTCGAAAGCCGTGACGTCGAACTTCATTTTATCATCGGCGTTAATTTGGACCGTTTTCGGCGGCGCTTCCGGCGCTCGCGAGCAGCCCGCAACGGAAAAGAGAAGCGCGCCGACGACGACGCCAATGATCGCGAGGGCCTGGTTAATTGATTTTCTCATGGCCGACTTTTCCACTTGTTCTGGCAGGTGCGCCTTGATGCACATCAAGACTTTTCGCGATCTGTCTGGAACGATTTCCCGCAGGAGATTCTAGAACCCAACCCATCCCAAAACTTGTCATTCTGAACGGAGTGAAGAATCTCTGACTATTTCGGAAGCACGTTGCCCTGGGGGAAAATGATCAGAGATGTTTCGCTTCGCTCAACATGACAGTTCTCGGAAAGGTTTTGGGATAGGTTCTAGTAAGCTCATGGAAAACTTTGCCACTCGTTACCTGGCGTCCGTGCTAGTGCTTTGCAGCGGGCTCGCCGGGTGTGACCGAGCGGAGCAATCCGACGCTGGTGCGCGGCATTATGAAGCGCGCGGCATCGTGCGCGGCTTCGCCCCGGATCGCTCCACCATCGATGTCGAACACGAGGAGATTCCCGGTTTCATGCCCTCCATGACCATGCCGTTTTCGGTGAAGGATTCGAAACAGATCGCCGGCTTCAATATTGGCGACGCAATCTCATTCCGGCTGACCGTGACCGAGCGCGATTCATGGATCGATCAAATCAAAAACATCAGCGTCGATAAAGTCCGTCTGCCGGCAGCGACCGCAACACCCAGTCCGGTCGTCAATGCTTCTGTGCGATTACGCGAAGGCGACGTCATGCCGCCCTTTGAACTCACCGACCAGGATGGCCACAACATCAACCTTCGGTCGTTTCGGGGACACCCATTTGTGTTGACCTTCATTTTCACGCGCTGTCCGATTCCGAACTTTTGTCCATTGATGTCCAAGAACTTCGCTGCGTTACAAGTTGCTCTCGAAGCAGGTTCGGCTCCGCTCGCGCAAACGCGATTACTCACCATTTCGTTCGATCCCGAATTTGATTCCCCGCAAGTGCTAAAGGCTTATGCCGAACACGAACACGCCGATCCAAGAATCTGGGCATTTGCCACCGGCGACAAATCTGAAATCGAAGATCTGACGCACGAATTTTCAGTCTATGTCCAGGCGGAAGGGGGCGCGATTTCACATGGGCTCGCGACGGCCTTAGTCGATCGGAACGGCAAGATTATCAAAATCTGGCGCGGCAATAGCTGGACTCCTGGGGAGGTAGTGCGCGAGGTCGAAGCTCATAACGATTAGTCCGTTTGCTCACCCGCGATTTCCGCGCAACTCTTACCGACCTTTCCCATTGCGAAATGCCTGACCGTCCCATCATCGATGCCGTTGCCGTTGACCCGGAACTTCTGCCCGGTGCGCGCAACGCGATCAGGATCTGCCTTCGGCTGAAACCCGAAGAGCGCATCACGATTATCACCGACGAGGCCACCGCGGACATTGCCGCCGCATTAGAAGCTGAGATCGCCGAGGTAGGCTCCGATTTCAGCGTGTTCGTGCTCGAACATCACGCGCGGCGGCCGCTCACCGGAATGCCCGAAATCATTTTGGAAGACCTGGCGCGCTCGCAGGTTTCCATTTTCGCCGCGCAAACCCAGACCGGTGAGCTCGGGTCGCGCATTCAGATGACCGCGGTCGTGAACAAGAACGGCATTCGCCATGGCCACATGGTGAACATCAACCGGCAAATCATGCTCGAAGGAATGCGCGCTGATTTTCTGGCGGTCGACGCGCTTAGCCAGCGGCTCCTCGCGCGCGCGCGCATGACCAGCCGCGTCTCCTGCAAGACACCTCGTGGCACTGACTTCGAGGCCGAGATTTCTCCCGACCTGAAGTGGTTAAAAACCAGTGGGCTGATTACCAAAGAAAAATGGGGCAATCTGCCGGGCGGCGAAATTTTCACGTCACCGTTCAACACCAACGGCGTTTTCGTCGTGGACGGCGTCGTCGGCGATTATCTCTGTGAACGTTACGGAGACTTGCAGGACAACCCGATGACGATCGAGGTTGAGAACAATCGCATCCGCTCGCTTAAATCTGAAAACAAGGATTTGCGCGACGACTTTCGCCTTTACACCAGCACCGACGAAAACAGCAACCGCGTCGGCGAATTCGCCATCGGCACAAACGCCGCTTGCACACACGTCATCGGCAACATTTTGCAGGACGAAAAAATTCCCGGCGTCCACATTGCTTTCGGTCATCCTTACGCCGAGCATACCGGCGCGAATTGGGTTTCCAAAACGCATATCGACTGCGTCGGCCGTGACTTCGACATCTGGTTCGACGGCGAACAGGTGATGGAGCGCGGCCAGTTTCTGGTGTGAAAGGTAGGGACGCACCTCCGGGGCGTCCGCCATATTGTTTTCGCTGGCGCAAATCGCGCGAACACGGGAGAGATAAGTCGGATGGCTCACTTCGGCTCCGAGCCGTTCCTATCTGAAATGGATCCGCAGCTACGCGCCAAATTCAATGCCGACTTCACGCCAGCGAAATACGCGGCGCTGCTGCGGTGCTTGAATGAGACGGAGAAGTGCCCTGTGGATTTTCGGATTTCGGAAACGCCGATTTTTTTGACGCGCGAATTCACGGCTGAAGTGATCCGTGCCGCAAATGCGATTGTCGATCTTGTCCGCACGCCGGACTTCGCGCGGCGTGCGCGGCACTCAATTCCGAAGGGACTCGAAGTCCCAAACGAATCGGGGCATCCAAATTTTCTCGTCGTCGACTTCGGAATCTGCTCAGAAGGGGGTCGGCTCGTGCCGCGATTAATCGAACTCCAAGCGTTCCCGAGCTTGTTCGGCTTTCAATTGCTGATTCTGCATTGCATGCGCAAAGCGTACCCGGCGATCCCGCGCAATTGGACTTCGTCGTTCGGCGGAATCAAAGATGAAGCGTACATCGAATTGTTGCGTCGGACGATCATCGACAATGCCAATCCGGAAAATGTGATCCTCCTGGAGATCGAGCCAGAAAAGCAGAAAACCCGAGTCGATTTCGCGGCTACGCAAACATTGCTTGGCATCCGCTCTGTCTGCCTAACCAAAATCAAAAAACGCGGCCGGCAGTTATTTTATCAGCGCGATGGTCACGAAGTGCGGATCGAGCGGATTTACAATCGCGTCATCTTCGATGAGCTGCTGCGACGGCAAGATCTCCATCTTCCATTTCAATTTCAGGATGATCTCGATGTCACATGGATTGGTCATCCGAACTGGTATTTCCGGATCAGCAA
>JBDUDH010000044.1:0-3475 GCA_040003015.1 Verrucomicrobiota bacterium
CTCGCCTGCCAGACGGCAGTCGCCAGTTGTTGCGCTTTCGCATCATTATCCTGAGCCAGCGACCTGGTCGTTGGCAGACAGGCAATTCCAAACAGAATGAGCAGGCGAAAGAGTAATTTCATAGACCGATAGTGAGGGAAGCGTGAAACGATTGCAATTCCCGGAAGTCGAAATATGGTGCGCCTTTCATGAAAATTTCCTGTTCGCTTGCTCTTTGCGTTGCCCTGTTCCTGTTTTTTTTTCTGCTGGCAAGGGAAGGACGGGCGGGACAGACGCAGGTCGCCAATGAGCGAACGGTCGTTGCGAACGAGCTGTCATTTGACGCGCCCAGCTTCGAGGTCGCAGCGGAATCGGCCTACCTTCTCGGGATCATCGGTAATCCAAATAGTTACGAAATTGGCGCCGAGTTTCTTACCGCGCGCTGGCGTTGGGGCGTAAACAACAATGATCGCAGCTGGTTTCGCGGATATAATCAGGTCTATTTCCTCGCGATGGCAGAGCCGATTTTTCGCGGTCCCGAGAATCGCTACTTCGGCATTTCGGCTGGTTTCCGGCACAACTTCGTGCGTCCCGGATGGCGTCTTGTTCCTTACGTTTCGGGCGGTGTCGGTCTCGGTTGGATCGATAGCGTAGCCACGGTTTTTGGCGCGCAGGGACAGGATCTTACCTTTAATATTCTGACGGCGGCGGGCGCCTCTTACAAAGTGAACGAACATTGGAACGTGAATGCCGGCCTGCTCTACCAGCATCTCTCAAACGCAGGAATCACGTCGCCCAACCCGAGCTTGAATCTGCTCGGTCCGCAGCTCGGCGTCACTTATTCGTTCTGAGGGTGCGCTCTCTCGATGAGCCTGCCTGACGAAAACGTTCTGGTCGTTAGGCGAAGTTTGTTCGATCAGCTCGGCAGTTTTCAGGGATTGAACTTCGAGCCGCAAAAATATCTCGACGCTCTGCTCTCGCGCGGGAACAACTTTTTTATTTCGCGCGGGGCTGCCGAGAACGATCCCGCTCATAAACAAATCATTCCCTACGCGATCATCGCGTGCGGCGATCGCATTCTGCATTACGTGCGTGGAAAGAAAGCCGGCGAGCAGCGGTTGGTGGCAAAGGGTTCCATCGGCATCGGCGGGCACATGAACGACGAAGATGAATCGCTCTTTGCCTGGGACGAAACAGCCTACCGGGCCGGAGTCGAGCGCGAGGTGAACGAGGAAATCAGGATCGAAACGAATTTCGAGGATCGCATCGTGGCCCTGCTTAATGACGACACGACGGATGTTGGCCGCGTCCACCTCGGCATCGTGCACCTATTTCGCCTGAGTGAACCAAAAGTCGAGAAACGTGAAGCAATGATCACAAGTCTGGCTTTCCTGACGAAAGATGAGTTGCGTGCTCGCCGCGACATTCTTGAAACGTGGTCGCAAATCTGCGTAGATTCGCTCGATCGGTTGTTGAGCTGAGACGCCACGCAAGCATTTGCCGCGGTTGATCCGGGATTGTTTGGCGCCTCCGACGCGATGCTTAGATTACAGTTATGCGACCGGATAAATTTACTCAGAAAATGCAGGAGGCGCTGCAGGAGGCGCACGATGTCGCATCAGGGTTTCATCATCAGGAAATTAATAACGAGCATTTTTTGATCGCGCTCCTCGATCAGACGGACGGCGTCACCGCCCCGATTCTCGAAAAGCTCGGCGTGGCGGCGGGCGCGCTGCGCGATCGCCTGCGCGAAGAACTCGGCCGCCGGCCAAAAGTCCACGGCGCTGTTGGCCAACTTTATCTCGGCACCGCTTTGCGCAGCGTGCTGGATGTCGCCGAGGAAGAAATGGCAAAGCTAAAAGACGAATTTCTGAGCGCGGAACATTACCTTCTTGCTCTCACCGGCGCGAGTGTTCCGGCCGCTCGGTTGGTGACGGAATCCGGAGTCACCCGCGACAAGCTTATGCAAGCCTTGCAGCAGGTGCGAGGCTCGCAGCGCGTCACGGACCAAAATCCCGAGGGAAAATACCAGAGCCTCGAAAAATACGGCCGCGACCTTACTGAACTGGCGCGGCGCGGGAAAATCGATCCGGTGATCGGACGCGACAATGAAATCCGGCGCGTGATGCAGGTGCTTTCACGGCGCACGAAAAACAATCCAGTGTTGATCGGTGAACCGGGTGTGGGCAAGACCGCGATCGTGGAAGGTCTGGCCCGCCGGATCATCAGTGGCGATGTGCCGGAATCGCTGAAACAAAAACGGCTCATCGCGATGGATATCGGCTCGATGGTCGCAGGCGCAAAATTTCGCGGCGAATTCGAAGACCGGCTGAAGGCATTTCTGAAGGAAGTGACCGATTCGCAGGGACAGATCATTTTGTTTATCGACGAGCTGCACACCATCGTCGGAGCGGGCGCGGCGGAAGGTTCGGTGGACGCGTCGAACATGCTGAAGCCGCAACTGGCGCGGGGCGAGCTGCGCACGATCGGAGCGACAACGCTCGATGAATACCGCAAATACATCGAGAAAGACGCCGCGCTGGAGCGGCGTTTCCAGCCGGTGATGGTGGATGAGCCGAGCGTGGAGGACACGATCGCGATCCTGCGCGGATTGAAGGAGCGCTATGAAGTGCATCATGGCGTGCGAATCCAGGACGCGGCGCTGGTGGCGGCGGCCGCGCTCTCGCACCGTTACATTAGCGATCGGTTTCTCCCGGACAAAGCGGTCGATCTGGTGGACGAAGCGGCCTCGCGTTTAAAGATCGAGATCGAATCCATGCCGACGGAGATCGACGTACTGGAACGCGAGATCATGCAGAACGAAATGGAGCGGCAGGCGCTGAAGAAAGAGAAAGACCCGGCGAGCAAAGAGCGGCTGAAGAAGCTGGAGAAGGAATTGGCGGATCTGAAAGAAAAGTCGGCCGCCCTCAAGGCGGAGTGGCAAAAAGAAAAGGCGGTGCTCGATGAGCAACGGAAATGGAAAGAGCAGCTCGATTCCGCCCGGACGGAGCTGGAGCGCGCCCAACGGCGTGGCGAACTAGCGAAAGCGAGCGAGCTTCAATATGGCAGCATTCCCGAGCTGGAACGGAAACTGGCCGCCCTGGCAGCGGAAGAATCAAAAGGGAAAAAGCCGACGCTGCTCCGCGAGGAAGTGACCGAGGAAGACATCGCCGAGGTGGTTTCCAGCTGGACGCATATTCCGGTCTCTCGATTGCAGGAGGGCGAGCGCGAGAAGCTCGTTAAACTCGAAACGCATCTGCACCAGCGCGTCGTTGGCCAAAATGAAGCAATCACGGCCGTTTCAAACGCGGTGCGGCGGGCGCGCGCCGGTCTGCAAGATCCGAACCGTCCGATCGGCTCTTTCATTTTTATGGGACCAACGGGCGTCGGTAAAACCGAACTGAGCCGCGCGCTCGCCGAATTTCTGTTCGATGACGAGAGCGCGATGATCCGCATCGACATGAGCGAATACATGGAGAAACACACGGTCGCGCGG
>JBDUDH010000095.1:0-11696 GCA_040003015.1 Verrucomicrobiota bacterium
TTTTTCATCCGCACATAATCCATGATGCCGAGATTGCCGGAGCGAAACGCGTCGGCCATCGCTTGCGGAACCTGCGCTTCCGCTTCCACCACCTTGGCGCGCATTTCCTGAGTCTTGGCGCGCATTTCCTGCTCCACTGCCACCGCCGCGGCGCGACGCACTTCCGCTTTTGCCTGCGCGACGCGTTTGTCCGCTTCGGCCTGCTCCGTTTGAAGTTTAGCGCCGATGTTATCGCCCACGTCGACATCGGCGATGTCGATCGACAAAATTTCAAAAGCCGTGCCGCTGTCGAGACCTTTGGCGAGCACCGTCTTCGAAATACGGTCCGGATTTTCCAGCACGTCCTTGTATGAATGAGCTGAACCGATCGAGCTGACAATGCCTTCACCCACACGGGCGATGATTGTTTCCTCAGTCGCGCCCCCAACGAAGCGGTCGAGATGCGAACGCACCGTCACGCGCGCTTTTACTTTCACACCGATGCCATCTTGCGCGACGCCGTCGATCGTCGCCCGGCCCATATTCGGGCTGGGCGCATCAATCACCTTTGGGTTGATGCTGGTGCGGACAGCTTCGAGCACGGTCTTGCCGGTGCCCTTTGTTGCGAGATCGATCGCGCAAGCACGATTGTAATCGAGCGAGATTCCAGCCTTATCCGCCGCGATCAGCGCCAGAATCACCTGATCGACGCTGCCGCCGGCGAGATAATGCGCTTCAAGCGGATCACTGGGAATATCGATCCCAGCTTTCACTGCAGTAATTCGGCTATCGACGATCAAACCGACCGGCACTTTGCGTAAGCGCATCCCGACCATTTTGCCGAGGCCGATGGGTGCGTTTGCGATGCGCGCGCGAAGCCAAAGACCAAAGAAATTAAACAAAACGATCGCAAGAACAAACGCGATGACTGCGAGGACGGCGAGACCGACGAGATACAAAGATTCCATACGCATCCGAGATTACCGGAACGCGTCTGGCGCTGAAAGACCTAATTGAAAAGCGAAAGTTATGAGTTCGTCTCGATTGCGTCTTCGCTTGCGGTGGTAGCACCTTTCACCACCACTCGCATGCCGTCGGTTTGAATGACGGTGATCGGTGTTTCCGGCGCGATGAATTCGCCTTCAGTCACAACGTCAACGACGTGATCGGCGAAGCGCGCCTTGCCGCTCGGACGCAGATTCGTAAGAGAGGTCCCGCGCATTCCCGGCGTGACCGCGAGGGCAATGGCAAACTCGCGTGGCACTCCGGCGAGGGATGGGCCTGGCGGATTCGTGGTCATGAGAGCGAAACGCCGGTAGATGCTCGTGCGCGGAAGGAAGCGCGCGAGGACCGCGATCGCAATCACGGCCAGGATGATGGCAACAAAAAGATTAAGAAGGGGAAGAGCGAGCATATTGCCGGTGGGAAAAAATGTCTGGCCGGGATAGCGATCGATCATGGCCCACAGAAGTGAGGCGAGCATGAGAAATATTCCCACCACACCAAAAATAATTGTTGAGTGCGCGAAAAAGAGGATCTCGATCAAAACAAAGACAATGCCGAGCGCGAAGAGAACAATGACTTCCCAGCCGGCCAGGCCGGCCAAGAAGTGACCGAGGAAAAAAAGGGCGAAACAAATCGCCGAAATGATTCCCGGCAAACTCGCGCCCGGAATTTTGAACTCGAGATACGCGCCGATAATTCCGCCAAGCAAAAGGAGCGGAGCAAGCGCGGTAATCCAGAAAGCGAGCTGCTCGAATCCGCTCGGATCGAGCGCAACCGCTTCGCCTTTCAGATTGGCCTGTCGCATCAAGTCGCGCACGGAATCGGAGATGCCATCAGCCAGCAGCGGCTTGCCATTGACCACCTCGGTCGCCTCCTGCGCATTCAGAGTGAGAAGCGAGCCTTTCTGATGCACGATCCGATCGCCGATCTTCACCTCCTTGTCTTTGTTAATGAACGCTTCGCCGATGTCAGGATTGTGTCCGTTGCGCCTGGCCGAGCTTCGGATCAGCGCCGACCAATACGAAACGGTTTTGTCCTTCTCGGTCGCCGGCAAATCTTCGCCCGTCGGAAGCACCGGTGCGGCCGCTCCGATCGCGCTCACCGGGGCCATAAAGATATGTTTCGTCGCCAGGGCGATGAGTGCACCGGCTGAGCCCGCGTTGGAGTTAATGTAAGTGTAGGTTGGAATAGTGGCGTGATTGAGTACGCCAGTGATTTTCTCGGCGGAATCGAGCTGACCGCCGTAAGTATTCATCTCGAAAATGATCGCAGCCGCGCCCGCGTTCTCCGCCGCCTTTTCCGCGCGCCGAAGGAACAAAAACAGCGATGGGGATATCTCGCCACTTAGTGGAACGACTACGGTATCGCCTTGGTGAATGGTGTCGCGCGCCTCGACATGGGCGGCAGCAGCGAACAGAAGAATAATGACGAGTAACGAACGAAGCGTTTTCATTGCGGTTGGAAGCGCGGCAGCGCTGCGGTAATTTGACACCCCTGCGACTCCGCAACGAGAAAAAAGCAACATCCATGGGCACGATCCCTTCGCATACGATCGAGCAAATTGCAGCCGCGAACGACATCGTCGAGGTGATCGGCTCATATTTTCCGCTCAAGCGTGCCGGCGCAAATTATCGCGCTCTCTGCCCGTTTCATCAGGAAAAGACGCCGTCGTTTCATGTGAGCCCGCAGCGGCAATCATTTCACTGTTTCGGGTGCGGCGTCGGCGGCAGCGTCTTCCGTTTTGTAATGGACTATGAACACGTTGATTTTCCAACGTCGATCCGTCGTCTCGCCGCCCGCGCTGGCATTCCGGTGATCGAAGAACGCGGCGGAAGCAGCAGTGATGATCGGCAAGACGAAGCGCGACACGCGCTCCTGAAGCTGCATGCCGAAGCAGCGGAGTGGTTTCATGAAAATTTGTTGAAAAAGGACCTCGCGACGGCCGCGCGTTCGTATCTGAAAAAGCGCGGAATCGACAACGCAGTCGCTCGCTCTTGGCAGCTCGGTTACGCGCCGGAAAACTGGGATGCGCTTCTCAACTGGGCGCTCGAACGCGGATATAAGCGCGGGCTGATTCTACAAAGCGGCCTGGTGAAATTGCGCAATGAAGAGCGAGCTGAGAGCGAAGTCTATGATCGCTTTCGCGGGAGGCTCATGTTTCCGATCTGCAACGATATCGGCGAAGTCATTGCGTTCAGCGGTCGCATTCTGAAGAATGATGACGAGGGCGCGAAATATCTGAACTCGCCCGAGACGCTGCTCTTTCGCAAAGGCAGCATCTTATTCGGACTTCACAAGACGAAGCGCAGTTTGATCGAGGCGGGCTGCGCCATCGTTTGCGAAGGTCAGCTGGATTTGATCACGATGTTTGAAGCGGGAATCGCGAATGTCGTCGCGCCGCAGGGAACGGCCTTCACCGAAAATCAGGCGCGCATTCTGAAGCGCTTTGTCAACGAAGTCGTTCTTTGTTTCGACGCCGATGCCGCGGGCCAAAAAGCGGCGGAGCGCTCGCTCGATGCGCTCCTCCAAAATAATCTAATCGTTCGCGTCGTGGAAATGCCGGCGGGTGAAGATCCCGACTCATTGATTCGGAAAGATGGAACGGAGACTTTCAACGAGCGCATCGCCAAGGCGCGTGAGTTTTTCGAGTACTGGATCGATCGCGAAGCCGCTGCGACCGATCTTAGCTCTTTGAGTGCGAAGATGCAACTTGCACGACAGTTTGCAGAGACCGTTGCGCGCGTGCACGACCCTCTCATGCGCAGTGAAGTCATCAGCAAAGTGACCGCGCGCCTTGGTGTTTCCGCACGCGATTTCGAGACGCTTTTGCCAAGGCCTCAGCGTGAACGTTCGTCTGAACAAGCGCCGAGATCAGCGACACCTGCGCCGCGACACGAAATAGCAATGCTGTGTTTGTTGGCGCTGCGAGATGCTACCGCGCGTGAGTTCCTTTCCGGGCAGAATTGGCGAGATGTGATTGCGCAAACACCGGGCGCGGAATTGCTCGCCCGCATCCTCGAAAGCGATTTGCGACCGGCGGATTCAGCCTCCTTGAATGTTTTCATGGCGTCGCTTTCGGGAGCGGAGGAATCGCTGGTTTCATCGTGGCTGCTGCAAAAAATTCCGCCCAATCCCGAGGCAGTCGCTCGGGACTGGTGGAATGGCCTGCTCGCAGCGGGTTTACGGCGACAATTGCAAGAGGCCGAGAGCCGGATGAAGCTGCCTCAGCTTACCACCGGTGAAGTCGTTAATTTGCAGAAACAAATTGTTGATTTCCGGCAACAGCTCCACGAGCTTTCCAAGTTTTCGTCTGCCCGCGTGCTCGACCTGTGAACGTCGTTGAGGGGGCAGCGCAAAACGCAGAGCCGGCGATTCCTCATCAGCACAAATCTTGGTCACGCATTCTAAAGCAAAGGGCAAACGCCAGAAGGCTGGCAAGGCGAAACGTTTACTTCGCCGCGCGAAACCTCGCTTGGGCCGGACGAAAAAAGCATTCGTGCGTCGATTACCTGCGGTGAGGAAAAAGCGCGACGCAAAGTCCAAACGCGTTGGCCACAAGTCGGCAACGAAGTCGAAACGATCCGCGGTCCCGGCAATGAACGGCAATTCGACGGTTATCCCCATGACGAGCACTGGTGACGCGCAGGCGCGCATACGTGAATTGATCAAGCTGGCGAAGGAGCAGGGTTATCTGACTTTCGATGACCTCAACGAAGCACTTCCTCCCGAAATTACCGATGCCGACGAGCTCGACCAAATTTTGACGCGTCTTCGAAAGCTTGAGATCGATATTATCGAAGCTTCAGAAGTCGATCGTTATAAGGACGGCAAAAAAGACGTCGAAGAGGAGGAAGAGGAAAAACCGGAGGCGAAGCTCGATATCCTCGACGATCCGGTACGGATGTACCTGAAACAGATGGGCCAGGTGCCGCTGTTGACCCGGGAGCAGGAGGTCGAAATATCCAAGCGCATCGAGGAAGCCGAGCAGACGGTGCAGCGGAGCATCAATCAATTTGGCTTCATTGCCCGCGCCCATCTTGATCTTGCCGCCAAGCTGATGGAGGGCCGGGAGCGATTCGACCGTGTGATTCTCGATAAAAAAATCGAGAGCCGGGAGCGCTACATGAAGTTATTGCCACGGCTTTGCAGGCAGGTAGAAAAACTAAGCGATGACATTGCGCATCAATACACTCAGCAACTTCACGGTAGCGCACGGCGTGATCCCAAAAAAGAGAAAAGATTTCAAAAATCGATCGCCAACCTGCAAAAGCTTTACCTCAAGTTCTATTTCAAGCAGAGGGTCATCGAGGAGTTCGTGCATCTGGCGGATGAACAATTCCGCCTCCTCACGCATTTGCAGACCGAAGCGAACAAACATCCAGGTCACGCCGGTCGCTTCGCGCACGGTCACAAACTTCGCGATCTGGAGAGCACCTTATGGCTCTCGCTCGAGGAATTCGCCGGGCTCTATCACGAGTTGAAAGGCTGGCTGCGCAAGGCACTGCGCGCAAAAACCGAAATGGTCGAAGCAAATTTACGTCTCGTCATTTCGATCGCCAAAAAATACACCAACCGCGGTCTCTCATTTCTCGATTTGATCCAGGAGGGAAACATGGGCTTGATGAAAGCGGTTGAGAAATTCGAATATCGTCGCGGATATAAATTTTCGACCTACGCCACGTGGTGGATCCGCCAGGCGATCACGCGTTCCATCGCGGACCAGGCACGAACGATTCGCATCCCCGTCCATATGATCGAGACGATCAACAAGTTGATGCGGGTGCAAAAACAACTCGTGCAGGAGTACGGGCGCGAACCGACCCCGGAAGAAGTGGCGGAGGAAATTTTATTGCCGGTTGATCGCGTCCGGGCGGTTTTGAAAATGGCGCAGCAGCCCATCTCGCTGCAGGCGCCGGTCGGCGAAAATGAGGAGACGAATTTTGGCGACTTTATTGAGGACAAAGGCGCGGAAAATCCGAGCGACATGACGGCCATCGTGCTGTTAAAGGAGAAAATCAAAGACGTCCTTGAAACTCTAACCGATCGGGAGCGCCAGGTACTGGAGCAACGCTTTGGTCTGGTGGACGGCTATAGCCGCACGCTCGAGGAAGTGGGCCGACAATTCCGGGTGACACGCGAACGAATTCGGCAGATCGAAGCGAAAGCACTGCGCAAAATGCGCCATCCCACGCGTATCCGTCAGCTCGAGGGTTTTCTCGAAGCTGCGGAAACCTAGGGGCGACTAACCAGCGGCGTGCCGGCCCGTCGCTTTTGCCCTCGCACTTGCGAAAACAAAATTGGGCTGACTGCGAAGCGCAGTCAGCTCAATCTTTTCTAACGGGCTACCTCTTGGTCTAACGATGCCAACCCCGGGCGATAAAAACGCGTCGGCCATGAAACCAGTGAAAAGGCCGGCCGTGGTAGTAACTGATCGAGTACGCAGGATAACCATAAGGATAGTATCCCGGATACCCGTACGGATAATATCCTGGATAGCCATAGCCGTAGTACCCGACTCCGACCGGGAATCCAATTCCCACCCCAAACGAAAACCGGGCGTGTGCTTCAGATTTGGGAGCTGATGCCACCGTAAACGCACCCGCGATTGCTGCAATCAACAGAAGTTTTTTCCAACTCATCTTGCCTCCTTTGTGTTCGATAACTGTAAATAGGACGCAGTATTTGTCAAATTATTCGGTAATTTATTTTAGCGGATAAATGGGATAGCCCGCGACAGAAATATCAGGACCGATTCGTTGGCAACGAATATCGCCGAGTCGAATACTGTTTGCAGTCTTATCCGCGCCCGTTCCCGGCACCGCAAGCACGGGTCCGCCGCTCAGTATCGGAGCGACATAAAACTGTATTTTGTCCACGAGCCGTTGATCGAGAAATTGTCCGAGCATCTCGCCGCCGCCTTCTATCAACACACTCGTAATCTCCTTCCTTCCAAGATCACGAAGAACGAAATCCAGTGACTTTTGTTGATAAATCAAAGTTCGTTGAGCGAACCGATCGGTGAACAGATGGGCGCCAGGTGGCAGTTTCCCCGACCGAGTGATTACGACGCGCCACGGCTGTTTCGCACCGGTCACGCCCCGCACGGTTAAGCGTGGATTGTCCTGACGTAAAGTTTCGGCGCCGATCAGGATTGCATCAACGTGAGCGCGCAACTGCTGAGCATGTTGCCGCGCGGCCGGGCTCGTGATCGATCGCGGCTCGCCCGGACGTCGCGTCAATCTTCCATCGAGACTCATGCCGCACTTGGCGATGGCGAATGGCCGACGCGTAACGATCCATTTATTAAACGCTTCGTTGACTCTCGTGCACTCGTCGCTTAGTACCCCACTGGTTACATCTATGCCCGCTGCGCGAAGATAATCGATCGCGCGCCCGGCGTGGACCGGATTAACGTCGATTGCGCCGATGACAACACGTTTTATGCCTGCGCGGATGATTGCATCAGCGCAGGGCGGCGTTCTACCGGCTGTCGAGCATGGCTCCAAGGTCACGTAAAGGCTGACGTTGCGCGGAATTTTGCCGCTAACATTTTGAAGGCATTCGATCTCGCCGTGCGGCAGACCCGCGCCGCGATGATGGCCGCGGGCAAGGATTTGTTTGTTTGCGACCAAGACGGCGCCAACGGCAGGGTTAGGGCTGGTTTGTCCGATAGATTTCCGCGCTTGGATCAAAGCGTGCCGCATAAAAAATTCGTCGGAAAAACTGTTCCTCACGCGACAAGTATCGACGTCTTTCTTCGCGCCGCAATCTGTCGTTCCGCCCGTATTTTCGACCGGAAACGGTTGGTTTTAAAATCCGCAACAGTTACATAATGTCCCATTACAAGTGCGTCCAGAATAAGCCGGGACGAGACAATAGGTAACTCAAGGCGTCTCTTATTGAATCGCTTATCGATTCACAATTGCATTACGGACGGCGATTTACATTCAATACTTAAGAACAGCCTCGATTTGGCATTCCATACGCTCTTAGTATTAGCGCAGATTTTCACATAGAAAGGAAAACCAGACAAGTATGAGCTTAATTCGTTATCAGACACCGGATCTCTCGGCTTGGCCTTCTTTTGATCGTTGGGCCACTTTGAGAGACGAAATTAATAACCTTATCGAGCTGCCGTTTTGGTCCAATGTTGGACGGCAATCGCAGCTTTTCAGCGGCTGGACGCCGGCCCTCGATTTGTATCAGAACCAGGACAACATTGTCGCGGTTATCGAGCTTCCCGGTATGCGCAAGGAAGACATCGAAATCTCCCTGCATGACGGAATGCTGACGATCGCAGGTGAGCGGAAAGGCGGATCCAGCAACGGCGAAAAATCCGAGCGCAGTGAGCGCTTCATCGGAAAATTCCGAAGGAGCATCAGCTTGCCCACACGAGTAGATTCGGCCAAGGTCAACGCCAGTTACAAGGATGGCATTTTGACGGTCACCTTGCCGAAGGCGGAGGACGCGAAGCCAAAACAGATTCAGGTCAACGTGAGTTAGTCGATAAAAAGTTTTCAAGAAAGGCCCACAAAATTATGAACACTTTAGTTCGGGAAAATCCCAGCACGGCTCGCGACACGGAGCGGTTCATCGCTCCTGCGGCGAGTGTGTTCGAAAACGCCGAGGGCTACACTTTGGAGGTGGAGATGCCCGGCGTGAAGAAGGAAGGTCTGGAGATCTCGGTCGAGAATAATGAATTGACCGTTATTGGTCGCCGTTCTCTTCCTTCAATCGAAGGCACACCGATTCATCGAGAATCGCGGGCGGAAAATTATCGCCGCTCGTTTGAACTTGATCCTTCCATCAACACGGGAAAAATCGTGGCGAAGATGGATCAAGGCGTCGTCACACTCACTCTCCCGAAAGCGGAGGAAGTGAAACCGCGCAAAATCACCGTCTCCTAACTAGTTCTTGGTAGGCAAAAGCCGCAAGCCGCAAGGTTTGCGGCTTTTGTTCTCCCGAGACCAGCTTTTCTGCTTGGCGAGCCCGCCGCGCGGACGTAATTAAGGAGCCCGCTATGGCCGCAAAAACTGAAGAAAAAACCAGCGAAGATAAAGTCACCGCCGCCCGTAACAAGAATCTCGATCTCGCGATCCAACAGATCGCGAAAGATTACGGGGAGGGCGCGATTATGCGTTTGGGCGGCGATCAGATTGTGGACATCGACGTCATTCCGACAGGGAATATCTTGATCGATCGCGCGCTCGGGGTTGGCGGCTTCCCGCGCGGCCGAGTGGTGGAAGTTTTCGGACCGGAGTCGTCCGGCAAAACCACCCTCACCCTCACGGTGATCGCCCAAGCCCAGAAGCGCGGCGGGCTTGCGGCGTTCATTGACGTTGAACACGCCCTTGATCCACAGTACGCGAAAAGATTAGGAGTTAATCTCGACGATTTACTGGTTTCGCAGCCGAGCTCTGGCGAAGAAGCTTTGCGAATCTGCGAGACACTCGTGCGCTCGAATGCCCTGGATGTGGTCGTGCTGGATTCAGTCGCGGCACTCGTGACTAAAGCGGAGCTGGAGGGTGAAATTGGCGACACGACGGTTGGCGCGCAAGCGCGCTTGATGAGCGCGGCATTGCGTAAACTCACCTCGCTGATCTCCAAAGCGCGAACCTGCTGTATTTTTACAAATCAGATCCGCGAAAAGATCGGCGTCATGTTCGGTAACCCGGAAACGACGCCCGGCGGTAGGGCGCTGAAATTTTACGCGAGCGTTCGCATAGATATTCGCAGAATCGGTGCGATCAAGCAGACCGACGGTGTTGTGACCGGCAACCGTACGCGGGTGAAGATCGTGAAGAACAAAGTTGCGCCACCCTTCACCGAGGCGGAGTTCGACATCATGTATAATGAAGGAATTTCCTCGACGGGCGCATTGCTCGATCTTGCGCTCGAAAAGCAGATCATCGAAAAACGCGGATCGTGGCTGAGCTACAAAGGGACGCAACTGGCGCAAGGCCGCGACGCTGCCAAAGAGGTTTTGAAAAATGACAGCGCGCTTTACGAAGAGATCGAAACCGCTGTAAAAGCGAAATTGAACGAAGACAAGCGCTAGCCGTTCACTGCCCACTCCCGATGGGATTTGCCGACGCAGCAACCGCCTCTGCGGCGAGACGCTGATTCAGACGATGTGAATCACATCCACGGGAGTGAAGCGCACTTTTTTCTGGCCGGCGCTTTTATCTTCTGCGGAACGATAACCCGCAGCGCAACAAACGACCGAGGCCAATCGTTTCGCCGCAAGATCGAGAATCTCATCGTACTCCTCCGGCTTGAATCCTTCCATCGGACAGGTGTCGATGCCGAGCAAAGCTGCGCTCGTCATAAAATTTCCAAGGGCGATGTAAGTCTGCCGCGTCGCCCACTCGTGGGCCTGGGCCGCGCGCACTCCAGTTACGAGGTCGCCGGCCATCGCCTCACGAAATCGTTTCAACGCCTCAACCGTTCCGCCACGCACTTCCGCCGTTCTTGCGACGTGACGATCGATATCCTCCTTCGTTATTTTGGTTCTCGCCGTGAAGACCACGAAATGCGAGCAATCCAGGATCTGGCGTTGATTCCATGTCGAAGGGAAAAGTCTTTCGCGCATTTTCTGATCGGTGATCACGACGAAGGTCCATGGTTGTAGCCCGTACGACGAGGGCGAAAGAATGAGCGCCTCTTCCATCGCGGTCCAGTCTTCCGGAGATATTTTGCGTGCCGGATCGAAATACTGCGTCGCATAACGCCAATTCAATTGCGCGAGAAGCTGCTCGCCTTTGATCGTATTCATAATCCCGTCGTGAGAAGATGACAGCGAGCTACAAGATTTCCATTTGGAAATCTGCAATCTCTCCGGCAATTTGCTTCTGAATTTCTTGCATCGACATCATGACCTCGGCCCAGATACGACAATCGTTTCTCGATTTCTTTCGCGAGAAACAGCACACCATTGTGCCTTCATCCTCCCTGCTGCCCGACGCGCCCAATCTGCTCTTCACCAACGCAGGCATGAACCAGTTCGTTCCGATTTTTCTAGGACAACAAAGGCCTTCGTGGAATCCGCCGCGCGTGGCCGACACCCAAAAATGCATTCGCGCCGGCGGTAAACACAATGATCTCGAGGATGTTGGGCTCGACAGTTATCACCACACCTTTTTCGAGATGCTGGGCAACTGGAGCTTCGGCGATTATTTTAAGAAGGAAGCAATCGAGTGGGCGTGGGAACTCGTGGTTGATCGCTGGAAATTTCCGGCGCAACGGCTTTACGTGACCGTTTACAAGCCGGGTCTGGGTGAACCGAGCGAGTTCGACCAGGCAGCGCACGATCACTGGGCGAGATTGTTTCGCGACGCCGATCTCGATCCTGCCATTCACATCGTAAATGGCGGTAAAGCGGACAACTTCTGGATGATGGGCGACACCGGGCCGTGCGGCCCGTGCTCAGAACTTCATGTCGATCTCACGCCATTCGGCGATACACGCGGCGCGCTCGTGAACAAAGATGATCCCCGCTGTTTTGAAATTTGGAATCTCGTTTTCATTCAATTCAACGCGAATTCGGATGGAACGTTCACGCCGCTACCACAGCGTCACGTCGATACCGGAATGGGATTCGAACGGGCCACCGCAATCATTCAAGGCACAAAAAGCTTTACCGATTTTTCCGGCACAATCTCCAATTACGAGACCGACATCTTCCGCCCGATCTTTAACGAGCTCGAAAAACT
>JBDUDH010000007.1:0-11688 GCA_040003015.1 Verrucomicrobiota bacterium
GATCGCTTGGATTTCCGGCACTAGAAATGACGCCGCTTCGCTCACTGTTGTCAGCAGATTTTGCAGCTGACCTATTCGGGAGAGATATTCCGGATTCGCGCTATCCTCCGCCAGTTGCAGGGAAGCATAGCTGTGGACACGTTCAATTTTCAGATCGAGCGATTTCTCAAACTCGAGACAATCGGCCAGCATTTGCGCGGACTCGCCGATTCTGTTCTTCCATTCTGTAAATCTCGGATAAGTCTGCTGAATCCAGGCAAAATCTTCGTTCCATTTGTTTGTCTCAATGAAGAGCTTGCCGAGATCCCATTTGTCCGACTCCGGAATCTCAGCGCGCGTCGGGATTTGCGGCACGTTCATATCAAACGTCTATGCGAACACGAACCTCGGGCTTCACTTATCTTCTGAAAGCCCGTCGGCGATGCATTCCCTTGGGATAGATTTTTGCGACGGCTTCGTTCTTGCGCTCATGCACGTATTCGCCCCAAACCGTTACTCGGAGTTTTAAAACCATTTTCTGATTCAATGCTCGTGCCCGCGGATCGCGTCAAACGCCCGGTGCTTCGCGATAAGGGCGAGAGCTCGGGCAAGCAAGTCGCGGCCGGGTGGAATGCGGTGCCACGGCGAAGCGCCCGAAGGATGCGGCAGAGGGATCAGATCGAAACGATGCCCAGCCCGCCGGACTTTGAAGCTGCGACCGATGATCGCATCGAGCTTCGTGATCGGAATAAATTGCGCGATCGCAAGTTTGCCGACCGGGATGATCAGATGCGGCGTTAAGATTTTGATCTCTGCATCCAACCACGAAGAGCAGTTGGTAATTTCCTGAAAATTCGGGACGCGATCGCCGCCGGCCGACGTCTTGCCGGGAAAACAGCGGCAGACCGCGGCAAAATAAACTCGAGATCGCATTTCGTCTTCGGTTGCTCCGACCGCTTCCTCAAACCATTGAAAAAGGGTGCGACCAGCAGTCCAGGCGAACGGTTTCTTCAACACAGGTTCGCGCACTCCAGGAGCTTGTCCTATCAGCATCACATTACTGGGAATCGGGCCGCCCGAAACCGGCGGAGGATGCATAAGCGAACAACGACGGCACTGAAGGAGATCGTTTACGTGCGCGTCGAGGCGGTCCCGTTTCTTCGTCGGAGCGACCATTGCGCTTAACGGCGAAATAAGGAAAAGATCAGGCTCAGCGCGATGCTGATGATGATGCAGGTGACGATGGGGAAATAGAACGCTGAGCTTCCCCGCTCGATCCGAATGTCGCCCGGCAATCGGCCGAGCCAGCTGCCGCCGAAGCCGCTCCAAAGCGCGAGCCCAATTAAGAGGATGATCGTTCCCAAAATGACCAGAAGCTTGCCCAGTTCATGCATCAGCCAAAAATCTGCTGGTTGCGCACCGGAATCAACTTGTCTTGCGATTCAAACGTGAGGCGCTTCTGATTTTCGATTCAGTTGCAGAACCGAGACGATGCGGAGAAAGTTACACACCGAATTTTATGGCGGTTCAATTCAGAGATTATTACGAAACGCTGGGTGTTGCGAAAACAGCGACCGATGACGAAATCCGCAGCGCCTTTCGAAAGCTGGCGAGGAAATATCATCCTGATGTCGCCAAGGACAAAGCGACCGCCGAAGAAAAGTTTAAACAGATCAACGAGGCTTACGAGGTCTTGAGCGATCCAGAGAAGCGCAAGAAATACGATCAGCTCGGCGCGAATTGGAATCAGCCCGGCGGATTTCAGCCACCGCCAGAATGGGGTGGGGCGCAGCCCGGCGGCGGATTCTATCGTTACGGTGGTGAGAATGGCGGCGGAGTGGAATTCGAATTTGGCGGCACCGGTTTCAGCGATTTCTTCGAAGCGTTTTTCGGCGGAGGCCGTGGTCAATCCGCTTTTGGTGGCGGCGGATTCGGTCGGCGACCACGCAGTGCGGCGCGCGGAAACGACGTGGAAGCCGATATCATGGTTACGCTCGAAGAAGCGCTCCATGGTTCCACGCGACAGGTGTCGTTGCGGCGGAGCGGTTCTCAGAAAACCGAAACTTATCAGGTAAAGATCCCGCGCGGCGTTCATGAAGGGCAGCGAATTCGTCTCGCGGGGCAGGGTGAAGCGGGCCGGCGCGGAGGGAAAAGCGGCGACCTCTTTTTGCGCGTGCGGTTGGCGCGGCATCCGGATTTTTCTGTGGAAGGAAGCGATTTGATTCACGAGATAAAACTTGCGCCCTGGCAGGCGGCGCTTGGCACGGAAGTTCGGGTGCCGACGCTCGAAGGTCATGCGCGATTGAAAATTCCGGCCGGGACGCAAGGCGGTCAGCGCTTCCGGTTGCGCGATCGCGGATTGCCGAATGCGAACGGCAGCCGTGGCAATCTTTATGTGAGTGCCGAGGTCGCGGTTCCGAAAAAACTTAGTGAGCGCGAGCGGGAGATTTGGCAACAGCTGGCGCAGTTGCACGGCAGCTGAAGATTTCAGAGGCGGCGTTGTTAGTTAATCTCGACGTGCGCCGTATCATTAATTAACAAGCGATCCATGAGAATCTCGCTCGGCTGTGATCACGCCGGTTTTCGCTACAAGGAAAAAATTAAAGAACTCCTGGGTAAACTTGGCCACGAGGTCAAAGACTACGGGACTTTCAGTGAAGAACCGGTCGATTATCCGAAGTTTATCCGGCCGGCCGCGGAGGCAGTTGCACGTGGTGAGTGCGACCGGGGAATCGTGCTGGGCGGCTCTGGAAACGGCGAAGCCATCGCGGCGAACAAAGTGCGGGGCGTGCGCTGCGCTCTCTGCTGGAACGAGGAAACCGCCCAACTTTCGCGCAAGCATAACGATGCCAATGTTCTTTCAATCGGGGAAAGAATGATTTCCGAAGAGCTGGCGCTTCAGATCGTTCGTATCTGGTTGACCACAGATTTCGAAGGCGGTCGTCACGTGAATCGGATCGCGCAACTCGAGCCGGAGTAGTAGCTAGCAGAGCTTGGCAAAGACGACGCTGAGCAGGAAAATTGCGCTGACAAAAGCGTTGCTTTGGAAAAAGGCGCGGTTGATGGCGACCAAATCGAGTTTCACCGCACTGCGATGTTCGTAAAGAAGCGCCGCCGCGACAAATGGCATACCTGCGTAATAGGCTAGTCCTATTCGCGCGGAAACGCCGAAACCAATCAATGCTGCAAACATCGCCAAGTGTAGTATCTGGGCTAATCTTAAGCTGGTGGGAATTCCTAATCGAACAACCATCGAGCGTAGACCTTCGCGTTTATCGAATTCATAATCCTGGGTCGCATAAATGAGGTCGAAGCCGGCGACCCAACAAACAACTCCGATTCCCAGCACGATGGGAGGAAGATCAAGGCGTCCACTCTGGGCGATCCACGCGCCTGCGGGCCCAAGCGCGAGTGCCAGTCCCAGAAAAAAATGCGTCGTGTCGGTGAAACGTTTCGTTACTGAATAAAGAAAGATGATCGCGAGCGCAACGGGCGAGAGCAGAAAAGTAGCGTGATTAATCGCAGCGGCCGCAATGACGAATGCAACTGAGCTGAAACCTAGAAACAACCAGGTAACAGTTTTCGAAATCAAACGGTGCCGCGATTTTGTTCGGGGATTGCGTTGATCCAGCGACCAATCGACGAGACGATTGAAGAGCATCGCCGCGGTGCGAGCGCAAATCATACAGAGGATCACCAGGACTAAAGTACGGCCAGCTGGCCAGCCATCTGTCGCCACGAAGAGTGCACCGAGCGCGAATGGAAGCGCAAAGACGGTGTGCGAAAATCGAATAAATGTCAGGAACCGTGCGAATGCGTTCGGCGGAAGCGTCTCCTCGTTTCGTGAACTTTCAGCCCGCTCCGCGAACATCTTTCAGTTTATACCTTGTCAAGAAGTTGTTCGAGTTTCCGCTTGGCCGCAGAGAGAAGTGGTGCGCCGTGTGCGAAAAGGATTCTTTCAAAGTCGAAGGGAAGCAATTGCCGTAACGAGCGCCGCATCAATTTCGCGTCCAAACAGTATTTCGAAGGTAGGAAGGTGAATCCATATGGTTCGAAATTAATGAGTGCGTCACCGACAATCAGTGTTCTTCCGGCGTGCGGAACGTAAAACGCCACTTCGCCGCGCGCTGCTCCGTCGATTGCAACAACTTCAATATCTCCGGCGAGAAGGGTGCCTCCCGTGACGGGCGTTAATCGAGAGAAATCAATCAAGTCTGCGAGATCTGCGCCGGCAAAGATCGGCACACTAAACTCTTCGGCGAACGCTTTCGACTGCCGGGTGTGATTTTCGTTCGTCACGGCCACCCCGATTATAGGTCGGCGATCGGTCAGCTGCTCTAGAGCGGTGGCATGCAGAGTAACCGGATCGATAAATAGTCGTCCTTCATCGGTTTCGACCGTAGAAGACCAGAGATCCGCTTTGGCGGAGGAATCATAAACATGCCAGAGAGAGACCCCATGACCCAGGCTTTGAACTTCCGTTGCCCCTTGTCTCATGCGCTTCGCATTCTGCGGGGGTACCTCTACAACAGCAAGAACGGGCGATTCGAAAACGCGCCGGAGAGTAAAAGCAAAGATCCCGAGGAAACCGGCCAGCGTTTTGCCGCTTCCGGTGGGTGATGTCAGCAGGATCGATTTTTTGTCGAGAATCGCTGGAACGCAAAGCAACTGCGCGTGAGTGAAGTTTTAAAACGCACCGCGAAACCACTCGGTCAGCTGTGGATACAAGCGCGCGGATAACTCGTTAGGCTCGGCCGCTCGTCGCGCAACCATCATTGGGGAGCCGCTTTCGAAGGTTTAGCCTTCCGGGTTCACAGGAAAGTGCTTGTTCTTTAGCTGTTCCGGCACGCGCCTGGTTCGCTCCGCCTCGATTTGCTGCATGGCGGCGCCGAGCGCTTCGTAAGCTTCGCGACTCTTCTTCGCGCGGCACATATAGGCTGTCGCGTGGGCGAGGGGAATGCGCGCTTCCGGAAGACCGACAAACTCGACCGCCTGCTGAGTCGAAATGGCGAGCGGCAGCGCTTCGGGATCGGCGAGTCCGACGTCTTCGCTCGCGAAAATCACGATGCGCCGCGCGATGAAGCGAAAGTCTTCGCCCGCATGCAGCATTTTTGCCAGCCAGTAGATCGCGCCTTTCTCGTCCGAGGCGCGCATGCTTTTGATGAAAGCGCTAATGGTGTCGTAATGCGCATCGCCGGCCCGGTCGTAGACGATCGCTTTTTGCTGAATGCTTTCCTGAGCGACGCCGAGGCTGAAATGGATAACTCCGTCTTGTCGTGGAGGGATGCGCTCCGTCGCGTCCGACTTTTTGCGCGAGGTGAACGGGACAGAGCCCGTCCCTCCAGCCGGCGGAGTCGTCAGCACCCCGATCTCGAGCGCATTTAACGCTTTGCGTGCGTCGCCGTCGCTTACTTTAGCGAGAAACTCGAGTGCGTCATCCGCGATCTGAACATTGTAATTGCCGAGACCGCGTTCTTTGTCGGCGAGCGCGCGTTTCGTCAATTCGATCAAATCGTCCGGCCGCAACGGTTCAAGCTGAAATACCTGCGAGCGCGAGACGAGCGCGCTGTTGACATAAAAAAAGGGATTATACGTCGTCGCCCCTATCAGACGTAAATTCCCGTTTTCCACGTCGGGGAGCAGAATGTCTTGTTGCGCCTTGTTGAAATGATGAATCTCGTCCACGAAGAGAATGGTCTTTTGTCCGGAAGTGCGCAGTCGGTTCGCGGCCGACGCGACAACGCGCCGCAATTCCGCCACGTTGCTTTCCACTCCGCTCAGCCGCTCAAATTTCGAGCGCGTGATATCGGCGATGATATAGGCGAGAGTGGTTTTTCCTGTTCCAGGTGGACCAGACAAAATCACCGACGGTAGACGATCAGCCTCGATGGCGCGGCGCAGTAATTTGCCCGGGCCAAGAATATGTTCCTGGCCAATGAATTCCTGGAGCGAGCGCGGTCGCATTCGCGTCGCGAGCGGAGCGGCTGGATCAACCCGCGAAATATCGTTTTCGGATTGCTCGCCGAACAGATCGTGCATCATAAGAAAGTAGCGGTGCGTGACCGCATTTTCCAGCAGCTTGACCTTGCCAATCGGCTCTTGCATCTTTCAGAGGCTCGTCCTGTGAGAGCGTCGGTGACATTCACCGGATGAAAAAATTACTCGTTCCGCTCGATTTTTCGCCCGCGGTTGGGCGTGTGTTGGAGGTGGCCCGGGAACTCGCGCAGGCCTTCGCGGCGGAGGTGCATCTCATCCATGTGCAGGGTGCTGCCGCGGAATTGCCGATTTTTCCGGCCGCGACCGCCGGTTATCCTGGGTTCGGTGTGCCGGAGATTGCGCCAACTCGAACTGTGCTGATGGCGAAGGCCGACGTACCTGGTGGCGAGGCGGTCAGGAGAGAGGGTCCCAGCAAATTGCGTCAGCGTCAGGAAGAATTGACTCGTGCCGGATTGAAAGTGACGATCCACGAACCGACGGGCAGTGTGGTCGCGGAGATTCTTAAAACCTCGGACGCGATCGCCGCGGACCTCATCGTCATGGGTTCGCATGGACACGGCTCCGTTTATAATTTACTGGTCGGCAGCGTGACCGAGGGAGTTCTCAAAACCAGCAAGCGTCCCGTTCTGCTCGTGCCGACGGCAACCAAGCCGTCCTGAGAGCACGCCCGGTTTTTGTAGCATTGGCGGCGTGGAGCTTGCGCAACGAATAATTCTCTCGAAAAGTGAAGGCATGCGCGCCAAAGTTTTGATTTTGGTTCTTTGTCTATCAAGCTCGGCGGTATGGGGAATGCAGACGCGGCTGCCATTCGGTACCGTCTTTAAGGGCCGCGATAAATTCGATCGTCTGGTGCAGACGGCGCGCGAAGGCGGGTGGAAAACATTACCCATCGGAGAGCGCACAGCCACGGTGGGACGCGCCCTCGTTGGGACGCGCTATAAGGCTTTCACACTCGAGATCGATAATCGGATCGAAGCTCCATCAGCGAATTTTTACGGCATGGATTGCTGGACTTTTTTTGAGATCGCGCTCGGCTTCGCGCGCATGCTCAATGAGCCGGAGATAAACTGGACACCGGAAACGTTGCTCCACTACATCGAACTGGATCGTTATCGGGGCGGCGAATGCAACGGAGAATATTTGTCGCGCTTACATTACTTGGAGGATTGGCTCGCCGATAACGACCGACGAGGTCTAGTCGAGGATCTCACTCGACAACTGGGTGGCGTTAGAGTTCGACACGCCGCTCACGAAATGACAATCGGCTGGAAGCATTACCGTTACCTCGCCACCAACCCATCTTTGCTTCGACCATTGGCGCAGATGGAAGCGCGCGTGACCGAGCGGCCTCTTTACGAAATTCCGAAACGGCGAGTCGCCGCGATTGAATCGAAACTGCGCACTGGAGACATCATCGGCATTATTTCCCGGGACCGGCCGGGAGTGTATTCGACATCGCACGTGGGTCTCGCGTATCGCACGGGCGACGGCGTCTTGCATTTCATGCACGCATCTTCGCCGCGCAACTACGGCAAGGTCGTCGTCGACTCCCGACTCTCCAGTTATCTCTATCGCTACAGCACGGACACTGGAATCCTAGTCGCTCGCCCGTTGCGGTAACGGCCTCTTAATCCCGGAAGCCGCTCACAAGTTTTGCCAGGCGGTCGAGCGCTTCTTCGGCATCGGTGCCGTGTGCTTCCAAGGTGGCGACCGCGCCGCGATCGAGATTGGCGCGCATGACATCGATCAGGCTAAGAGCAGAGAATCGTCCGTTCTCGGTCACGAGCCAGATGTCGGACCGGAACGCGTTCGCGCGCCGGACGAACTCAGCGGCCGGGCGGGCGTGCAAGCCGAGCTCGTTCACGATCGTGATCTCCCGGCTGGCGCGGACGGGCTCGCGATGTAAGCGGAATTTCATCCGCCACTATTCGGTCGTTCCCGTTCCCCAGCGCCGATGTAGAAAGCGCTCCATTGGCGAAAAGAAAATTTTGTCTGCCAAAAGACCGATGACGACGATGACGAGCATGATGCCGATGACTTGTTCCATGGCGTTCAACTCGCGACCGTAATGTAGCAGTTGTCCCAAACCAAAGCCCGTCAAAATGGTGACGAAAATTTCTGCCGCCATGAGCGAACGCCAGGCAAAGGCCCAGCCTTGCTTCATTCCACTGACGATGAACGGAAGGGCGGCGGGCAGAATGACTTTGAACCAAATGTGCAAACGCTTCGATCCCATCGTTAGCGCCGCGCGTCGGTAAATCGGCGGCACGTGGCGCACGCCGGTATCAGTTGCAATGACAACCGACCACAGCGTTCCCATCACGACGACAAACAACATTGCTGCTTCGGTTTGGCCGAACCACAAAAGCGCCAGTGGCACCCAGCAGACGCTGGGCAAGGTTTGCAATCCCAGCGCCATTGTTCCGATCGTATCGCGAAATAAATTCCAGCGCGCGGTGAGTAATCCAAGGGGAAGGCCAAAAACAATTCCGACAAGATAACCGATGACCAGGCGGCGCATGGTCGTAACAATTGCGTGCCCAAGTGTGCCATCCCAGGTGGAGTCCTTTAGATAATTCAACACCTGTAGAGGCGCCGGCAGCAAAACGGGCGACCAGATGTGCGCGTCGTAAAGCTTTTGCCAGACGAAAAGAAGGAAGATGAAGAACAGAACTGCAAACAGAAATCGTTTCATTCTGGTGCGGCCCCATTCGGTTGCGTGAATGCTCTTAAGGAATGCATAATCTTGCTCGCATAGCCTGCGAGATCGACGCTGTTAATGTCACGCGGTCGCGGCAGGTCGACGGCGAACTCCTCCTGAATTCGGCCCGGATGCGGCGAAAAAAGCAACACGCGGTCTCCCAGGCATGCCGCCTCGCGCACATTGTGCGTAACGAAGACAATTGTCTTGTTGCGCGCTTTCCAGATTCTTTGCAGATCGCCGTAAAGTTGCTCGCGCGTGAGAGCATCGAGCGCGGCGAACGGTTCATCCATCAAGAGCACGCGAGGATTCGGAGCCAGCGCGCGGGCCAGCGCAACTCGCTGTTTCATTCCACCGGATAGTTCGTGAATGTTCGCATGTTCGAACCGCGACAAGCCGACGAGCTCCAAATAATATTTTGCGACATCCCGGCGATCTTTATTGGAAAGGTGCGGCTTGAGTTTGAGTCCGAAGAGCACGTTGCCAAAAACGTCGAGCCAAGGAAAAAGCGCCGCTTCCTGAAACATTACCAAGCGCTCGCGACCAGGCCCTGTCACCGGCTTGCCGTCGGCAAGCACATCTCCGCTATCGGGTTTCTCCAAACCCGCGATGATGTTAAGTAAGGTTGTTTTTCCGCAACCGCTTGCACCAACCAGGCAAACAAACGCCCCCTCGTTTACTTGCAGACTTACGCGGTCAAGCGCGAGCACCGTCCCGGTCCCAGTCCGGAAGCTTTTTGAAACCTTCTCGATCGCCAGCTTGCTCGGTGGAACAACCTGTAACTCGTCGGTGACCGACGATCCTGTTCTGGCGCGGAACATCAGGGAGCTTCGATCAGCTTCGAAGTATCGGTGGAACCCTTGAGAAAACCGGCATCCTTTCCGTCCTGGACGGCTTTGGCGAGCAGTTCGCGCGAGACTTCAGTGGTAAATCGAATACGTTTCCAAGCCTGCGAGACCGCTTCCGGTGCGAAATCGGCTTTCGTTTCTTCTTTCAATTCACTAATCAGAATTTTCTGCGCTTCTTCCGGATGGGCCTGGATCCAATCCGTAAGCTCTTTGTTTGCGTTCACTACTTTTTTTGCCAGATCGCGATGAGCGTTCAGAAATTTCACGCTCGCCGCCAGCCAGGTAGTAATGACGTTGGTGTCCTCAAGAAAGACTTTTGCTTTCGCATCGCGTTCGAGTCGCGTGACCCACGGCTCCACTGTCCATACCGCGTCCACACCGCCGCTTTGAAAAAGTGCGAGTTGATCAGGATTAGCGGTCGGCAGGACCATCACATCGCCCCCGGTCTGCGTGACATTGAAACCTTGCGCTTTCAACCAGGCACGACAGGAGATGTCTTGCGTATTGCCGAGTTGCGGAGTCGCGATCTTTTTGCCGCGGAAATCCGCGGCATTTTTCAATGGCCCATCCGACCGAACAACAAGGGCGGCGCCTCCAGTCGCCGCGCCGGCGAGAATGCGAATCTCCGCGCCATTGGATTTTAGATGCGCATTCAGCGCCGGCCCTTGACCGACATAAGTAAGATCAAGCGATCCCGCGAAAATTGCCTCCATCGCTGAGGGACCGGCGTTGTAGGTAAACCATTGGATTTCTACATTTGGTCCGAGTCGTTGTTCGAACCAGCCTTTGCCCTGACGCGAGAGTGCGTGTGCGACGACTCCCTGGGCGTGGGTAATGTTCGGAAAATGCCCGAAGCGGACAGTCACTTTCTCTTGTGCGCTAACGGTGTTGGCGCACAGGAGCCCTGCGCCCATGAATGCCGCGATTTTTTGTAGTTTCATAGTTTTTGATTTTAGAAGCTGAATGTCGTCATGAAGTATCCGAAGTCGGCATCCGAATTGGCGCCGGTGTCGGCCAGGTACTGTCCCGCAAAGAAATGGCTGTAACCGGCCTGTAGCTTTACGAACTTGTTTAGTTCGTAAGTCGCGGTCAGATCGATCTCATGGCCTGCGAAATTGCTCGCCCCGATCGTGCGTACGTCGCGTCCATCTGGCGTTTTGGTGCGCAACGTCGAGATGCCGTTCGAGCGGTACCAAAAATCGTGTGTATCCGCGAGCCAAAAGGCGTGGTAATCGAATTCGAGGTCGAGCTTCTTGATCGCCTTGACGTTCAACTGCACACGCAGGTCGTGGATGTTGCGCCAACCGAACTCATCCATGAAACCATACTTTTCATGGTTGGATGGGAAGAGATTTTGAAATGACTCAGATTTCCCATCGTTCGAATTGCGGTCGCCGCTGGCGTAATCGTATTCGAGACCGAAGCGAGGTTTCCAAAGCAGCTCCTTCGCTGTGTAGCCGCCCGACACGTGCAACGCGAAGGCACTCAAATCGAAGCGCTGCGAGTTGCGATTGGTTAGAAACAAATCACCGAATTCGTAAGCAGCTTCCGCCGTGTAATCCCAGCCATTGAGCTTGTCGGGCGTCGATTTTACTCGCGCACCGATGGTGGCAAAACGCGCTGCCGGGCCATTCCATGTGCCTTGGGGATCAATCTTGTTGGTGGGATCGAGATCGGGCTGGTTATCTTCCTTGTCACGGTAAAAAAAGTAGACATCGGTAGTCTGTTTTCCTATGTAATCGGTCGAGAAATAAACGCCGCCGAAATTATCCGCCGAGTCACTGTCGTCGAACTCGTGGCGCTTGATCTGCACCGGCCGCATGGCAAAACCTTCGACCCAGAAATGGGGTTCCTCGAAGCGAAGCCGAATGGCGTCGAAGGTGCGGCCGAAGTTTCCCCACTTGGAATCCGCCACGAGCCGGCTGTCGCCGTAGCTGATTGCCTGTCGGCCGACTGTGAGGAGGAGCGGAAACTTCTTAACATCGCCGAGCGAGACGTAAGCCTGTCGTAAATCAGCCTCATCGTCGCCTTCCGCACCATGAATACCGGGAATATTCGCGCGATCGGAGAACGCTTCGCGCACATCCTGCATTTGGCCATATAGCTTCAGCCACGAGACTGGCTTCACCGCCAGGCCCAGCCGGAACCGATTTAGCAACCAAG
>JBDUDH010000128.1:0-3432 GCA_040003015.1 Verrucomicrobiota bacterium
TGCTTCCGGAAGAAGTTGAGCTCGTGCACGGCCCGGGCTGCCCGGTTTGTGTGACATCGCTCGAAATGATCGATAAGGCTCACGCGATTGCCCAACGGACGGACGTGATTTTCTGCTCTTTCGGTGACATGCTCCGCGTCCCGGGGTCGAAAGACGATTTGCTGATTTTGAAATCACGCGGCGCGGATATCCGGGTCGTTTACTCTCCGATCGACTGCTTGAAGATTGCCCGTGCAAATCCGGACAAGAAAATCGTTTTCTTCGCGATTGGCTTCGAAACCACTGCGCCGAGCAACGCGATGGCAGTCTGGCAGGCAAAAAAGCAAGGTATAAAGAATTTTTCTGTTCTCGTCTCGCATGTCCTCGTCCCTCCTTCGATCGCGTCAATCCTGCAATCGCCGCTCAATCGCGTGCAGGGATTTCTCGGGCCGGGCCATGTTTGCACCGTAATGGGCTACCGCGAATACGAACCGCTCGCAGAGCGTTTCAAGGTTCCCATAGTAATCACGGGCTTCGAGCCTATCGACATTCTCGAAGGCACTTTGATGGTGGTGCGGCAACTGGAAGCAGGGACGCATGAAGTGCAAAATCAATATCCGCGCGTGGTGCAGCGCGACGGCAATCGTGTGGCGCAGGATCTTGTCAATAACGTCTTCGAAGTTTGCGATCGGAAGTGGCGCGGCGTTGGTTCGATTCCAAAAAGCGGTTACAAACTGCGCTACGAATTTCGTGACCACGACGCCGAGCGGATTTTCGAAGTGAAGGAAATCGACACGCAGGAGCCTGCGAACTGCATCAGTGGTCTTGTTTTGCGTGGCGTAAAGAAGCCACATGACTGCGCCTGCTTCGGGAAGGAATGCACGCCTGAGCATCCACTCGGGGCGACCATGGTTTCCGCGGAAGGTGCCTGCGCCGCCTATTACGCATACGGCCGTCATTTGAAATTGAAAAAAGAACCCGTCGAGGTTGCGCCGTGAGTGCATCCGTTCCAGCCGTTGCCGACAAGGCGGCCGAAAATTTCCGCGCCAAAATTCTGCGCAAATGCGGTGAAAGCGTGGAGATGAAGGAAAAATTCTTTGCCAAATACGCGACCGAGATCGAATCGCTGAGCAAGGACATGGCCGAGCGATTTGCGCAAGGTCATAAACTCTTAACCATGGGTAACGGCGGCAGTTTGTGCGACGCGCTACATTTCGCGGTCGAGTTCACGCATCCGATCATCGAGAAACGCGCGGCATTTCCCGCCATTCCATTGATGACCGACGTGGCAACGATGACCGCGGTCAGCAACGACACCGATTACGCGCGCGTGTTTGTCGATCAACTGCGACTGCTCGGGCAACCAGGCGACATCGCCCTAGCCGTGAGCACGAGCGGAAAATCACCGAATCTTATTTACGCTCTGGAGGAAGCGCGCAAAAAACAAATGCTGACTGTGGCGTGGGCGGGCAAAGACGGCGGACGATTTCCCGAGGTTGCGGATTACTGTTTCATCGTGCCGTCATATAGCATTCATCGCATTCAGGAAGTGCACGCGACTTTGGTTCACGTTCTCTGGGATTTAATTCACATCGCGCTCGGAGCCGAGGATGTCATCTGATCTCGGCGCGAGTTCCGAGACGTTGAGTGGCGATGGCAGCGCGCTATCAGGTGCGTGTCCATTGCCGCTGACCAATTACAAGGAGATCGTTCTCGCCCATGGCAGCGGTGGAAAACTGAGCCACCAGTTGATCGAGAAAATAGTGTTGCCGCAGTTCCGTAACGAACTCCTCGAACCGCTCCATGACGGCGCGATCTTTTCGTTAGGCGGCGAACGGGTCGCCTTCAGCACGGATTCGTTTGTTGTAAGCCCGATCTTTTTTCCCGGCGGCGACATCGGCAAACTTGCGATCCACGGAACCGTCAACGATCTCGCGATGTGCGGCGCATGGCCGCGCTATCTTTCGGCTGGATTCATTCTAGAGGAGGGCACGCCGATGGAAGATTTCTGGCGCGTCGTTCAATCGATGCGAAGCGCGGCCGATGCCGCAGGCGTAATGCTCGTCACTGGCGACACGAAAGTGGTCGACCGGGGCAAAGCGGACAAAATTTTCATCAATACTTCGGGTATCGGTGTTATTCCTGACGGCGTAAACATTCATCCCGGTCGCGCGCAAATTGGCGATAAAATTTTGATTAGTGGCCCGATCGCCGTGCACGGCATTGCCATCATGTCGGTGCGCGAGGGATTGGAATTTGAAACCGAAATCGCGAGCGACACCGCGCCGTTGAATGGCCTTGTTGAAACAATCTTCGCCGCAGTAAAAGACATTCACGTCCTGCGTGATCCGACAAGGGGTGGGGTGACGAGTGCGCTCACCGAGATCGCCCAAACCGCAGATGTCGGCATGCTCCTGGACGAGTCGCGCATTCCCATTAACGAAGAGGTGAAAGGCGCTTGCGAAATTCTTGGGCTCGATCCGCTTTATGTTGCGAATGAAGGCAAACTACTCGCCATCGTCGCGCCGTCGGACAGCGATCGGGTTCTCGCGGCCATGCAATCGCACTCGTTAGGGAAAGACGCCGCCATGATCGGCGAAGTCACAGCCGAACATCCCAAGTTTGTTATGATGAAAACGCGAGTTGGTGGTACTCGTGTCGTCGACATGCTTTCGGGCGAACAATTGCCCCGGATTTGTTGATCCGCTCCCGACAAATTCGCCGTCAACGTTACGGGCCAATTCCGACTCTTAAACGTAAGCGATGCCGCTGCAGTAATGAATCGGCGCGCATAGCCTGGGTGGCGCACCGTGATTGATTTAAACGGAAGGACATTCGCGGCGAGACTCCGCTCAACGCCGCCGCCGCTGCTGGTTCGCGGCTGATGCCTCATAATAACGGCGGCTGAGCCCCGGCGCAAAAGGCAGTTGGCCACCAGATCGGATTTGGACGACGATGAATTCGCGTGTCATGGAAAGCAGTCTGATCGTGAAATCCTGGAGCGTGCTCGTCGTGGCGGGCATCGTGTTTTTAACGCTCGGCTGTCTGCTGATTTGGGTCGTCGCCCAATTGATCCGGAAAAACCGTGAGCAAATCCTCGCGACCGCCGCGCTGGTGCCAGAACAAGAGCTGGCGATTCGCGAGCCGGGTGAGTTGGTGCTGCTGCTGGAGACGCCGCGCTTCGGCACGGATTATCGAAACTTCGAGTTCGACATCATCGAGAATGCGACCGGCCAGGGGACTCACATGAAATATGAATACGTGCGGGCGCAGGGCGCTGTTTACGGCCTGACGACGATGCGCGTGCCCTTGGGACGAATGACGGCGCAGCGGGCCGGCACGTATTTGATGCGCGTTACGGGCTTGCAAGCCGGCAAGGATTATTCGGCATGCCGCATTTTGCTGTCGCGTCCATATCTCGGAAGAATGGTGCTTCAGATCATCGGCATTGTT
>JBDUDH010000127.1:0-3431 GCA_040003015.1 Verrucomicrobiota bacterium
TTTTTTTCTTTTCTCGGCTTTTGATGCAGCGCTTGACACAGCATCTTGTCATCCTATACTCGATTCCCCGCGCCGCCTGACTCAGAAATTTTTCGCGTGGAAACGATCTATTACATGCCTTCGACTGAAATTATTCTCACCGAAAATATCCCAGGCCTCGGCGCCGAGGCGGATGTAATCAAAGTGCGGCGCGGTTATGCCCGCAATTTTCTGTTGCCACAGGGTAAAGCGTACGAAGTCACGCCCGCCAGCATGCGTCAGCTGGATAATCTCAAAGCGCGACGGGCCGAACGCGAGGCGGGCGAATTGAACGAAGCGGAAGAGCTCAGCCGGCGCATCGGGAAATTGAAATTTATTTTCACTCTCGCCACCGGCGAAACTGGCAAGGCATTTGGTTCGGTCACGGCGCAGGACATCGCGGATCGTTTGAAACAGGAACTTGGCCGGGAAATTGATCGTCATTTGCTCACGCTCGAGCATCCGATCAAAACGACCGGGGAACACGAAGTGCCGATCAAGTTGCATCACGACGTGATCGCGAAACTCAAATTTCAGGTGAAATCTTCCAAAGAGCCGAAGGCCGAAGCCAAGAGCGAAGAGGCTGCGGCCAACGCTCGTCCGACACGAAAACGCAAAGAAACAAAATAGATGCCGAGTTCTCAAGCGTCCGTACGGACCGCTGAGAAGCCTCGCAAAGAACCGGGTTATGGATCCGGCAGAGGCTGGCCGGACAAAAATGGGGGCGCTCGCCCCGGCCACTCATTAACATCTTCTTCGCAGGATATTCACCGCTCGCCCCCGCATAGTGTGGAAGCAGAGCAGGGCGTGCTCGGTTCGATGCTCATCTCGCCGCGCGAAATCATCGCGGAATGCGTCGAGAAAATTAACGAAACGTATTTTTACATCCCGGCCCACCAGACCATTTACACGGTGCTGGTGGAGTTGTGGAATGCCGGCCAAGGGATCGATCTGATCACTTTCACGCAAGTGCTGCGTGATCGAAACGTTCTTGATGCGGTCGGCGGCCCCGCTTTCATCACCAGTCTTTTTACCTTCGTCCCGACCGCGGCAAACATCACCTACTACCTCGAGATCGTCCGCGACAAATACATTCTGCGGGAAATCATCGCAGCCTGCACAGAAAGCGTACGCCGTTCTTACGAGGAGCAGGACGAGGTCAACAATCTGCTCGATGAAGTGGAGCAGAAAATTTTCGCCGTCGGCGAAGATCGCTTCAAAGGCCAGGTCTTGACGATGAAGGACCAGGTAATGGAGGCGATCGAATCGATAGAGAAACTTTACGAGCGCAAGGGCGGAATCACCGGCATCTCGACTGGATTTGTCGAACTCGACCGAATGACGAGCGGGCTCCATCCGGCCGAGATGATCGTAATCGCGGGGCGCCCAAGCATGGGCAAAACGGCGCTCGCCATGAACATCACCGAGCACGTCGCAATCAACGAAAAACTACCGGTCGCGGTGTTCAGTTTGGAAATGAGCAGCCAGCAACTGGTGCAACGCCTGCTTTGCTCACGGGCGCGGGTGAATTTGCAAAAAGTGCGCGACGGATTTCTGGCGGAGCGTGATTTCCCGAGTCTGACTGCGGCGGCATCGAAATTGGCGGAAGCGAAAGTTTTCATCGATGATAGCGCAGGGTTGAGCATTCTGGAATTGCGAGCGAAAGCCCGCCGGCTCAAAGCGCAACAGGACGTGCAGCTCATCGTGGTCGATTATTTGCAGCTCCTGCGTTCCACGACGCGGCGCGCGCAGGACAATCGCCAACTCGAGATTTCGGAAATCTCGGCGGGGATCAAAGGTCTCGCCAAGGAATTAAAAATTCCGATCATTGTAGTCGCTCAACTCAACCGGCAGCCGGAAGCGCGCTCGGGCGGTAAGCCGCGACTAAGCGATTTACGCGAGTCCGGCTCGATTGAACAGGATGCCGACCTGGTCGGATTGCTCGTTAGGCCAGAAATTTACGAGGACGATGAGGAAGCGCGGCAGGAAAAAGCAGGTGAAGCGGAGCTGATCATTGCCAAGCAGCGAAATGGACCCGTGGGCGACGTTTCGCTGACATTCCTGAAAGAGTTCACGCGGTTTGAAGATCGCGCGCGCAATGTTTCCGAGCTCTGATTTGGCACGCGCCCTGGTCGCTCGCCTGCTCATTCCGCCTTTCTCACTCCGTTAGCATTCAAAGTTCCAGTGTCACGCCAGCGCGTGGGAAACATGGGCTTTTTCTTGCATGAAGAGGCGCTCTGCGTGATAAGTTGGCCGAACTTTCGACCAGACAGTTGTTGATGAATCGGTCACTCATTCCAGAGCAGCTCCGCCCGATCGCCGAGAAAATCGAGGCGCGCCAGCGCATTTCCGACGAGGACGCGCTCCTTCTCTATCGTTCCAGGGACCTAAACGCGCTGGGAGTGATGGCGAGCGCGGTCCGCGAGCAAAAAAATGGCAATGTTACCACGTACATTCTCAATCGTTACATCAACTACTCAAACATTTGCGTTCTCTCATGCCAGTTCTGCGCCTTCGCAGCGAAGAAGCGTGACGCGCATGCTTTCGAATTCTCCATTGATGAGATCGTGGGCGCCGTTCGTCAGGCGTTATCGATGCATATCACGGAGGTGCACATGGTCGGCGGTCTGCATCCGACGCTGACCAAAGAATGGTATCTCACGCTCCTTCGCAGGTTACGGGAACTCGATTCGGCATTACAGATCAAAGCTTTCACGGCCATCGAAATTCGCCATCTGGCGCGGCGGATTTTTCGCACCTCGATTCGGGAGACTCTCGAGCTGCTGCGCGACGCGGGTTTGAATTCCATGACCGGAGGAGGGGCCGAAATTTTCGACGCCGGGGTGAGGGACGAACTTTGCCGTGGAAAAGAAACCGCGGCGGAGTGGTTGGATGTGCATCGCACATGGCACCAAATGGGCGGGCGCAGCACCTGCACGATGCTTTACGGACATATCGAGAATGCTGCGCAACGGGTCGATCATTTGCGGCAACTGCGCGAGCTGCAGGATGAAACCCATGGCTTCACGGGATTCATTCCGTTCGCTTTTGAACCGCAAAGGACCATCCTTTCACACATTAAGCCGGCCACAGCGTTCGATCAGCTTCGCAATCTGGCGGTCAGTCGAATTTACCTCGATAACATCGATCATCTCACCGCCTACTGGGTCAGCATGGGACTGCCACTCGCGCAGGTCTCGCTCAGCTATGGCGTGGACGATCTTCACGGGACAATCATGGAGGAGAAAATTTTCCACATGGCCGGTGCAAAGACCCCGCAAGAGCAAACGGTGGCGACACTTCAGCGCGTCATTCGCGAAGCTGGCCGCGAGCCTGTCCAGCGCGACAGTTACTACAACCGTCTTTTGACTTCAGCAGCTCAACCAAGCGAGAGCGGTTTGCGACCTCCTCAC
>JBDUDH010000014.1:0-11364 GCA_040003015.1 Verrucomicrobiota bacterium
TGCGAGGCAGAGCCATTTCCAAAAGGCACGCGATTGATTCATCCGAAATTTACAGTTTGTCTTTAGCGCGGCGCTATTTTTGAATTGCCTTCTTGGAACCTGCAATCCGCAATTTCGCGTTGCTCTTTTTTGGCTGCCTGCTTTTTCATCTCGCCGGCACCTGGACGCTGCCCCTGGTCGATCGCGATGAGCCGCGCTTTGCCGAAGCATCGCGCGAAATGATCGAGCGCGGTGATTACATCGTCCCCTACTTCAATAACCAATATCGTTTCGACAAGCCGCCGCTCACCTACTGGTTTCAAGTGGTCAGTTATCGGCTCTTCGGCCAGAATGATTTCGCGGCTCGTTTCCCGACCGCTATTGCCGCGTCGTTGACGGCGTTAATTATTTTCGCCTGGGGCCGCCGGATCGAAAGCGTGCGGCTCGGGTTATGGGCAGCGATCGTCTTCACACTTTGTCTGCAAACAATCCTGCATGCGAAAGCCGCGGTCGCGGACATGTGGCTGGTGTTGTTTGTGACGCTGGCGCATTGGGCGGGTTATGAATTGCTGCGGGACTCGTTAGGGTCGAAGCAGCCCGGCGCAGCGTTGAACGCGGACGACGGACGCAAATGGTGGTGGGTTTTCTATCTTGCTCTGGCCTTCGCTTTTCTGGCCAAAGGCCCCGCCGGCTGGGTGCCGTTTGGAACGATAGCGGCTACTCGATTTTTCCTTCCTGGAGAAAAACTCAACCGGCACTTTCTGTTTGTGGCCGGTTGTGTGGTCGTCCTCGCAATCATTGCTCTTTGGGGCATCCCGGCAGTCTACAGTACCCATGGCAAATTTTTGTGGGTTGGAATTGGCCGGCAAGTCTTGGGGCGAACCGTCGGGACCATGCAAGGGCATGGCGGCAAATCAATCCTTTCCGCTCTTCTCATGCTCCCGTTTTATTTCGTGACGATCTTTGTCAGCTTTTTCCCATGGTCGATCAAACTGCCGTGGTTGACGCGCCGTCTCTGCAAAGACCGGGACGCGATCGACTCTTATTTAATTGCCGGCGCCGGCGTAATCTTCGCGTTGTTCACAATCGTCAAAACAAAATTGCCGCATTACATCCTGCCGGCATTTCCCCTGTTGTCGTTGCTGCTGGTTCGCCACTGGTTCGCTGCCGGACTCTCGCAGCGCAGATTGCGAAACCGGGCGGTTGCGATGGCAAGCGTCTGTCTCGCCGTCGCGCTGATCGTGCCTCCCCTGCTCGCCCCATTATTTCCATCGGTCGAGTTATTTAAAAAATCGCGCGACGCTCTCAAGCCTGAGATGGACTTCGGCTCGGTTGCTTATGAAGCGCCTACTCTTGTTTGGTATTTTCGGAGCCGCGTTCATGGATATCTCTTCCATAACCGGCTCAATAATCGGGATGTTTTGCCTCTCCAACCGAGACAGGTAAAAGCTTTTCTGGAAAAACCGGGCGCGCATTTTGTGATCATGCCAACAGCGTTAGCGAATCAGCTTTATCCCGCGCTGCCCGAAGGCTGGCAGAAATTTTCCACGCGCGGCATTGATTTTTCGAAAGGAAGACAAGTCGATCTCACGCTGATCCTGAAGCCGTCGTGATCACGACCGGCGCGCCGTGAGTTTGCAGTTTGAGCATGGTCTGTTACCGATTGCGGAGAGATGATCACTTTCCTCGATGGAAAACTCACCGTTGCTTTGCCGACGCAGGCGATCGTGAACGTCGGCGGTGTCGGCTACGAAGTTTTTATTCCGCTTTCGAGCTACGATAAATTGCCGGCCCCGGGTCAACCCGTGCAGATCCTGACCCATCTGCATGTGCGAGAAGATGCCCATGTCCTCTACGGATTCATGACCGCAGCCGAGCGCGATCTTTTTCGCCTGCTCGTCAATCACGTCAGCGGCATCGGTCCCAAACTGGCGCTCGCCGTTTTGAGCGGAATGAGCGTGAGCCATTTCAAAACCGCGGTCGTGAATTCCGATGTCGTCTCGCTTTCGAAGATCAGCGGGCTTGGGAAAAAAACTGCTGAGCGGATCGTGCTCGAGCTGAAAGATAAACTCGGCGTCGCCGCCGCGTGGGAAGTGGCCAGCGGAACGCATTTTCCCACACCCGAGCAAGAACAGGCCAACGAAGCGGTGCTCGCATTAATTGCGCTTGGCTACAAGCAGGTGGAAGCGCACAAAGCCGTGCGCGAGATCCAGCAGAAAGGCGCAACGGAAAGCGCCGAGGAACTCGTTAGGCTGACGCTCAAACGCCTCGTGTCAGGCGGCTGAAAATTTATTCCGCGCCAGGTACTGCTTTTCAATTGATGCTTACCGTTACCGACAAACTGGATACGATTCGAAGCGCCTTTCCGGCAGAAGGACTTTTCGCCGACAAAGATTGGCTGCTTTCACCGGCACCGTTCCCGATTGACGAAAAATTTGCGAGGGAGCTTGAGCAGCTCGGTCATCGCCTCTTCGTCTTTCAGCGCGCTTGCAATCAGCTCTATCAACTCAGCATTAAAGGAAAGCAGCCGGAATGGATTGCGCGCTATCTCGACTATGGAAAGCCGGCGGAGCTCGTGGAATTTTCGCGGCGCAAGGAATTTCGCGATGACTTGCCACTGGTCATCAGGCCGGACCTCGTTCTGACCGATAATGGCTACATCATCGCCGAAATCGATTCCGTCCCTGGCGGCATTGGTTTGACGGCGTGGCTCAATCAAACCTACACCAGGCTCGGAGGCGCAGTAATCGGCGGTGATGCGGGGATGTTCGATGGTTTTAAAAATGTGCTGCCGGCGGGCGGCGACATTGTCATCTCGCAGGAAGCAGCAACCTATCGGCCCGAAATGGAGTGGGTTGTTAGGCAAATGAACGAGCCGAGCACGGGTCACGAATGGTCGGTGCACGAAGCGGAGAATTATGAGCCGCGCACGAATCGAAGCGTTTATCGCTTCTTCGAGCTTTTTGATCTGCCGAACCTGCCACGCGTTCGGGAGCTGATGGACGCGGCAGCTGATGAACGCATGAAGGTCACACCGCCTTTCAAACCATATCTTGAAGAAAAAATGTGGTTCGCGCTTTTCTGGATGCAGCCGCTGCGCGAATTTTGGCGCCGCGAGCTTGGCGAAAAATATTTGCAAAAACTTCAGGAAGTCATTCCATACACCTGGCTGCTCGATCCGACCCCGCTTCCACAACACGCCGTCATTCCCCGGCTCGAAATTCACGATTGGCGTGAAGCCGCTCGTTTCAGTCAGAAGGAGCGCGACCTGTTGCTGAAAGTGAGCGGATTCTCACCGCTCGGCTGGGGCAGCCGTGGCATTGCGTTGGGTCAGGATTTGCCGCACGCCGAGTGGCAACAGCGCATCGAGAACGCCCTGCAAACATTCGAATCTTCACCGACTATTCTGCAGCGCTTTCACAAAGGCCGCCTGGTTGAGCATCCATTTTGGGACTCCGAGACGGATGAATTGAAAACGATGCGCGGACGCGTTCGGCTTTGTCCCTATTACTTTGTGAAAGAGAACAAGGTCGCTCTGGGCGGAGCGCTGGCGACGATTTGCCCGGCGGACAAGAAACTTTTGCACGGTATGCGCGACGCGATTCTCGCGCCGACCTCATCAGGTAACAGTTAGCTCGCGCGTATAAATCGATCCGCTTTCGCGCGGCTCGCTCGAATAAAGCGCAAACGAATTTACGCGCACCAGGCCGCCGTCGAAATCAGCATGTTTTTTCAAAAACGGGCGGACTGATTCGGCGGCCACATCTTTACAGCGCGCGATCGTAATATGCGGATGCCACGGCCGCAGATCAGGCTCGAGACCTGCGGCCAGCGCTGCGTCTTGCACGCGTTTGTGCAGGTAAAAAAGTTGCGGATGCCCCGCTCCGACTCCGATCCAGATCACTTGCGGTTGGCCATGAGCAGGAAAACTTCCCATTTCTTGCAGCGGAAGAAAAAACGGCGTCATGCGGATCGCCGCCAGCTTTTCGCGCAGGATTTCTTCGGCGGCAGTTTCGACGCTTCCGAGGAAACTCAACGTCAAATGTATTTGTTCAGGCTTCATCCAACGAACACCGCGCAGATGCGGATCGAGCGCACTGAGCGATTGCCTGACGGATTCTGGTAGATCAAGACCGACGAAAAGACGCTTCCGCTTCACGACACTACCGCGATATTAACGTGAGCCATCGGAGGGTGTTTCGTTGTTGCGCTCCGTCGCGCGATCGGCCAGATGCGTGAGCCAATCAGGTGCGCGCTCGGATCGGCTTTCCCAGCCTGAGCGCAATTTATTTCCCTCCGGACCAGCGGGACCAGGCAAAAACCGATTCACCAGTTTCATTGCTCGACCGAATAAATTCGGGAAGATCGCGTTGCCGATGATTGCGGCTCGCGCCGGCATCCCCAGCGTGAGCGCAGGTTGTCCGCGCCGGCATGCTTCGACAATTTTCGCCGCCGCGCGCTCCGCGCTCATCGAAATCAGCGGCAATCCGGCAGATGCACTAAACCAGGCAAACTCGCCGGCGTGTTCGCCCTTGAACTTCGCGTTGACATGCGAACCAGTCCGCATCATCCCGGGCGCGACCGTCGTGACCAGGATGCCGTCGCGCGCGAGCTCGTTCCGCATTGCGTCGGAAAGTCCGACCAGTGCAAACTTGCTTGTGCTGTAGGGCGCGAGATGGGGCACGGCGATTTTGCCGCCGATCGATGAAATGTTAACGATGTGACCGTTACCGCGTCGCCGCATGTGCGGAATGATTTCCCACATCAAATGAAATGGCGCCCAGAGATGTAGATTCATCGCCTTCTCGAAATCTTCGCGCTCCATATTCTCGAGCGGACCAACTTCGATAATGCCAGCGTTGTTGATCAGAACATCGATCGTGCCGAAATGATCGAGGACGCGACCGACCGCCTCTTTTATCTGTGTGCGCTCGAGCAAATCGCATCTAATCGCGAGCGCCTTGGCGCCATGTTTCTCCAGATCGTCGCAGGCGCGATCCAGTTCCGCCTGATCGCGAGCCAGCAGCGCGATGCGGCCCCCTGCTCTGGCCATACGCCGCGCGATGACGAGTCCCAGTCCGCGTGAGCCGCCCGTGATCAATATAACTTTGTCAGCAAACGAAAAGCGTCCGGCGGCGAGCCGGGCAATTCCCCAAGCGCCCAAAGCCAAACTGCCGATGGCAAAAAGGAAAGTTCGCTTCATCTTAAAAAGATCCGGCGTATTTCCACGTTTCAAACATCAGCTTCAACCGGCACGCTCCGCGGCAGTTGATCGGCCGCAGGTTTCTGGAAGCTAAACGAGACAAATAAACCGAGAAGGAGGATCGCCGCGCTCGTCCAAAATGGTGTGCGGCCGTACTGCGTCAATGGTTTGTCCAAGTCGGCCATCAAGGACCAACCGGCGATCAATGGACCGATCAAGCGGCTGAGACTTCCCGCGGATTGCATGAGGCCGAGCGCGCGTCCCTGCCAGCCGCGATCGATCATCTGCGAAGCGAGGCCGGTGAGAGTGGGACTGGTCAGCCCGTTGGCGACGGCGAGCCCTGCGCAGACAATCAAGAGACTCGTTAGGCCGCCACTCAGCGGCAGGGCGATCATCGAGGCAGTGAGAATGACTAATCCGGTGCGCGCCAGCATGGTTTCGCCGAATTTTGTGATAAGCCGTCCGATCAATCCGCCTTGCATAATTACGCTCAGGATGCCGACAAAACCGAAGAGATAACCGTTCTGGTGCGCGTCGTAACCAAACCGCTTTTCGGTGAAGAGAGCGAAGAGAGTCGTCATAATTGCAAAACCAGTGATCGCGAAAAAATAGGTCGCTACGACCGCGGCAAACATCCAGCCATGACCATGACGGAAAACTTCGCTGACGCGCGCATTTTCGTGCGGCTGCGCGCGGTGATCGCTCGATAAACTTTCCGGGAGAAGAAAATAGAGCAACACCACGTTGCAGGCCGCGAGCGCGGCCGCGAAATAAAACGGCGCACCGTAGGAAATGCGGCTCATGATTCCGCCGATCATCGGCCCGAAAGTGAAACCGAGACCGAAGGCCGCGCCAATCAATCCCATCGAGCGCGACCGATTTTCCGGCGTACTGACGTCTGCGATGTAAGCCTGCGCGGTGGAAATGTTGCCGCCAGTGGCGCCATCGATGATTCTCGCGACGAACAAAAGCGGCAGCGAATTCGCCAGGCCCATCACCGCGAAACCGACCGAAGTGCCGGCAAGACTAATGAGCAGGATCGGCCGCCGTCCAAAGCGGTCGGAAAGTCTTCCGAGAATCGGCGTGAAGATGATCTGCATGCCGGAATAAATGCCGGTGAGCCAGCCGATGGCGACGGGCGATGCCTGAAAATGCTCGGCGTAGAGCGGCAGCACCGGGATGATGATGCCAAAGCCCACCATGTCGATAAACACGGTGAGAAAAATGATGAAGAGCGGCGATTTCTTGCCCGGCATGGTAGTAAGTGGTGAATTGTGAATCGTGAATGGTGAGACGCAAGCGGCGACAGCCATCAATCACCATTCACTGATCACCATTCACTTCTGCCCTTCCCCTCATCCGTGCCGCCGATTGAAGCGCGCCACTTCGCGCTCGGTCTCACGATCGGTCGCGCGCTTTTTCAGATCGGCGCGTTTGTCGCGCGCTTCTTTGCCCTGGGCGACCCCGATTTCAGTCTTCAGTTTCCCATTCTTCCAATAAAGCTTCAGCACGACCAGGGTGCGACCGGCGATATTCGTTAGGCCGTAAAGCTTGTCGATTTCCTGGCGGTGCAGGAGCAGCTTGCGCACGCGTTTGGCGGCCGGCACGTCATGGCTGGCGCGTTCATACGGTTGGATATCGGCGTTATAGAGAAAGGCCTCGCCTTTTTCGATTCGAGCGAAAGCGTCGCTGATATTGGCTTTGCCGGCGCGAATCGATTTAACCTCGCTCCCCTTCAGCTCAATGCCAGCCTCGTAGCGCTCGAGAATATGGAAATCGCGCAGCGCCTTGCGATTGATGATCGACTCAGCGGGCATGATCACGAGGCACACAGGCATCCTGCCTGTAGAAGTTCATTTCTCGATTTGGGATCACAGGCAGCATGCCTGGACCACGAGCGAAGTCCTCAGGCCTCTTCCGTCGCGTCTTTCAGACGTTCGAAGCTGAGCTTGCCGGCGATGATTTCCTTGAGCGCGATATCTGTTAGCGAAGCGCGCGAGGTGACTTCGACGAGCGGGCGATGGCCCAGTCCGAGCTGACGCACTCGCTTGGAAACAACATTGATCAGCAATTGCTGGTTCGGGATCACTTTGGCCGCTTCGTGCAGAAGTTGAGTGGTCATATTGCGCAAAGAACGAACCGCGCGGGTTGCGTCGGCCGGGAACTGGAGGATCGTCGGCGAGCTGCTCGCAACGGCTGAGGGAGTGAGCGGAAAAGCAAGCATCGTCAGGGAAAAAGCGAACTGGGACATTGCGGTGCAAGCGGTTGCTTGTCAACGGATTTGTTGACGCGTTGGAAGCGCTTGCCCCAAGGCTTGGAATACGCGAAATAAGCCCATCGTTGGTCGCGCCCGATGTCAGGCGGCACATTTCCATGCGAAAAATTTGTTCCTTAATATTTGTCGCTTCGCCTCTGATTTTTTCGTCCGCTTATTCGAAACCGGCCGACTACGATTTCATTATCCGAGGCGGCACGGTTTACGATGGCACCGGCGGGACTGTCATCAAAACAGACGTCGCCATTAAAGGCGACCGCATCACCGCCGTCGGCGATCTGGCCGGAAAAAATGGCGCCACTGTTATCGATGGTCATGGTCTCGCCGTCGCGCCCGGCTTCATTAACATGCTCTCCTGGTCGAATGAATCTTTGATCGAAGATGGCCGGTCACAAAGCGAGCTGCGGCAGGGAGTGACCACCCAGATCATGGGCGAAGGCGACTCCATGGGACCGCTCAACGCCCGCATCAAGAAGCGAATCGTCGCCGAGCAAAAGGACATCAAGTATGACATCAAATGGAATACCCTGGCAGAGTATCTGACCTATCTCGAGAAACGCGGTGTCTCCCAAAACGTGGCCTCCTTTCTCGGTGCGACGACCGTTCGTGAATATGTGATCGGGCTCGAGGACAAAGCGCCAACTCACGAGCAACTTGATCAAATGCGCGAGTTGGTGCGTCGCGCGATGGAGGAAGGCGCCCTCGGCATCGGCTCGTCGCTAATTTATGCGCCGGCGTTCTACGCGAAGACCGACGAGTTGATCGAACTCTGCAAAGTCGCGGCGAAATATCACGGCAAATATATTTCGCACATGCGCAGTGAAGGAAATCAACTGATCGAAGGAGTTAACGAATTAATCCAGATCAGTCGCGCGGCCGGAATCCCGGCTGAAATCTATCACCTGAAAGCAGCAGGCCAGCAAAACTGGAACAAGATGGACCAAGTGCTCGACCTGATCGAGAAGACGCGCCGCGATGGATTGAAAATCACGGCCGACATGTATCTCTACCCGGCGGCCGGCACGGGCCTCAACGCTTGTCTGCCACCGTGGGCATTGGATGGTGGCTACGAAGCGCTCTTCAAGCGGCTGCAAGATTCGGCGATGCGAAAGAAAATTGCTGAAGCGGTTAGCACACCCACGACCGACTGGGAAAACCTCTATCTCGCTGCGGGCTCGCCCGATCGCATCTTGGTCACCGGCTTTAAGAATGAAAAATTAAAACCCCTTACCGGTAAATCACTGGCGGAGGTCGCAGAAATGCGCAGTCGCGATCCGATCGAAACCATCATGGACTTAATGCTGGAAGATCATTCGCGGGTCGATGCGATCTACTTTCTCATGTCCGAGGAAAACATCGGCAAACAACTACGAAAACCGTGGGTTTCTCTTGGTTCCGACGAAACATCACAAGCGCCCGAAGGCGTTTTTCTCAAATCAAATCCGCATCCGCGCGCCTATGGAAACTTTGCCCGATTGTTAGGCAAATACGTCCGCGAAGAAAAAGTGATCTCGCTCAGCGAAGCCGTGCATCGCCTCTCGGGATTGCCCGCCGCCAACCTGGGCTTGGATCACCGCGGATTCCTCAAGGAAGGAATGTTTGCTGACATCGCGATCTTCGATCCGGCCACGATCGCTGACCGCGCGACCTTCGAAAAGCCGCATCAATACGCAATCGGAATGAAACACGTTTTCGTGAACGGCGTTCAGGTAATCAAAGATGGAGAGCACACCGGCGCGAAACCGGGACGCGCACTCTGGGGACCTGGCAAAACAATGTGATGTTAAGTCGCAGACTTCGATTGGGTTTGGATTATCATTCTGCTCGGTGAGAAGATAATGTCACAAAGCCCGCCAAAAAGTCATCTGGAAGAGGATATTTGCATTTATCTTTTCACCGTCTCCTCGGCCATGGTCGGCGTATGTTTAACCGTCATTGGATTGATTCGCGTCGTCATTACTCTCGGGAAAATCGATACGATCGCTGACGACCTTCTCTCAACAGATGCCTTATTGTTTCTCATCGCCTGTCTTCTTTCTTACTGGGCACTGCGGACCCGCAGCATTCGCCGGATGCATCGAGTCGAGCGGATCGCTGATCGGATTTTTATTCTCGCAATGATTTTGATGACCGCGATCTGCGGCATCATTACCTACGCGATCTCTTCGGCAAAGTAATTATTCCGGTTGAAGCTCCGCCAGATAATCGGTCGTGTGACCGATTACAGAACGCAGCCGACATCTTGCGAATCACCTTGCCTTTTGTTACACGGGCTACCGGAAGAAATCCTACCTTTTTCTGTGACCGACCATTTCGCCCTTCATTGTGCGAACGTCGACGCGGGTAAGGGACTTTTCCATGGCCGGCTTGAGCAGAGGGATGTGTGGGATTTCGCAAAGGTATTCGGCAATAAACCAAATGTTTTTTTCCGAAGTCATCCAGTTGCGCTGATCGAAGCGAGCGAGATTCACGGCACGGGAGTAGCGGCGTAGCGTGCGTTCTCCGCGCAGGTTGAAGTAGATGTTAAAATAGCTCATGGCCAGTTCGCGGAGGCTGCGGTAGACAGGTTCGCGATAGCGGCAGCCAGTGAAGTTGGATTTGGCCACCGCGCCCCAATGTCCGCGTACGCGGAAGATGGCGACCACGTGGTCGGTATCGCGATCGGCTTCGAGGTCAAAGATCAATGGCGGAAAGCCGATTACGCGCAACGCGGCGGCGGCAAAGGTGGCGCCCTCCAGGCAATGAGCGGTCCGCTCGCGCAAGACCACGCGCGGCGACCACGACGTTATGGGCAGATGATACGGCATATCGTCAATAAAACGCTGGATGCCAGCCGGCGTCTTGAGCGCGCGCAACGTACGCAATTCAGACGGAGTAAATGCAAAGCCCTTGGCGTTTTGGTTCGAGCGGAAATTCCGAGAAGCCGAAAAGTGTGGATCTGTTCTCATAACTTCGTTTCGTTCGTCCTGCGCCAGCTTTCCCAACGCTTGGGCAGCCGAAGCTGCAAGAGCCTAAGCCGCAGGCTGCGTTTTGCGGCACCATGAAATACCTTGCAACTTTTCTCGATCGGTTCATGTTCAAGTTCTATGAGTCTCCTCGCGAGTTTCATGAATTTGGCCGGACCCGATTTGATTGTCATCCTGCTTATTATTCTGGTCCTTTTCGGTGCGAAAAAATTGCCGGAACTGGCTCGGGGAATGGGCCAGGCCGTGAAGGAATTCCAAAAGGCGAAAGACGAATTTACCGACGAACTGCATTCCGCCGGAAAAACCGACGTTGCCGCGTCGCAACCTGATGCGCGTCCCGCGCAAGCGACGGTACCGCGCATTGAGAATGCGCCACCGGCCAGCGAGGTGCGACCGGATCCGAATCAGACAACTGCTCCCGGCGAGCGCGCCGATCGAGTTTAACGACTCGGCGGGATACATTCGTTTCGATTGAGGCGCGCCATTGTTGCGCGGAGACGGCGGCGTGCATTTGCAGCTAAGAAACTTTTTCGGAGCGGCAATTTTCGCCGATGACTTTTGCCGCCGCGCCGTCTAACGATACCGTTCTACAAATTTTCTTTCATGTCCGAACCCGACCTTCGCATCCGAATCAAAGAGATGATGGTAAAAAATCTCATGCTGCCAACACCGGCGACTGCGATCACAGACGATATGCCGCTCTTCGGCCCGAACGGTCTCGGACTCGATTCCATCGATGCGCTGGAACTCGTCGTTAGCTTGGAAAAAACTTTTGGGGTTGGCGTTCCGAATTCGGAAGTCGCCAGCAAAGCGCTCCAGAGCGTCAATTCAATTCACGACTACATCATCGAGAAACTTGGAAAGAACAGCGCTTGACTCTCACCCTTTCATTTCCGCGCAATGTAAACCGCCACGCCCGCAAATTAAAAGCATCAACTTCC
>JBDUDH010000107.1:0-11267 GCA_040003015.1 Verrucomicrobiota bacterium
CCAAGGCTCGCCGCTTCCCGCATAATTCGCTTTCTCCTCGGCGCCCCAAAACAAATACCGAACATGCAAAGAGTTCGCGATCATCTTCCAATTCGGCGCTCCTTTCATGAGCGAGCTTAGCTGGTCATAAGTTTCCTGGTAGTCGAATCCTTGCGTCCAAAGGTGACCGGGATAGCCCAGGACAACTTTTCGTCCGTTCAGAAGCAAGGGATGATTGTAAGTGGGATAAACCGCGAATCGTTCCGCGATTGGCAGTTGTCGGGTCACAGTCGCGATGGCATCGACTTCCCCGCGATCCGCCAAGTCGAAGCCGGTGCGACCAGCGGCGAGACCCCCGATTAGAGTAACAACGCCCGAGCCGAAGAGCGCGAAACAGACCCCGTATCTCACGGGTTGCGGCCACTTGGATATAAGTTCGCTCCACAGAAATGGCAGGAAAATAAAATAAGACCAAATGATAAGCTTCGCGTTGTCCCATTCCCACGGGGCGGTCTTAACGAGGCAGGCGAAAAGAAAAATAACCGCCGCCGGCAAGGCGAACGCCAGAGGTTCCGAGAGACTAAAACGTTTGCCCGACCGCGTTCGCCAGGTGCGCCAGCAAAGCACTCCCATCAACACCAGGATAAGCGGCAGAATGATCCCGAAGTTCATTAACCAGAAGCGCGGAAAAGAACTGGCAAAGTCTCCAGCGCTTTGAACCCAGCCCGGTTGAAACGCGAGGATAGACCTCGCCTGGAAATGATCGGTGATCAGCCAGACAATTCCTGTTGCCGGCACAACGGCAGCGGCCAACAGGACAAAGATGTGTTTCTTCACCGTTCGCGGTTCAGTCAGAAACCAGAAGGCCAAAGCGATCGAAAGTGCGAGAAAGGTATGGATGTGAAAGAGCGGCATGGAGGCGTAAAGCGACAGCTCGATCCAGAAAGGAAGGATTCCGGCCTCCTTGAGCGTTCCAGTTTCACGCGCCGACCTGTTGAAAAATTTCGCGCGCCAATGACAAAGCAAGAGCAAACCCGCTGGGATCGCATAGAGCAAGCCTCGCTGAGTGACGAACATGGCCAGCGGAATACTTTTCCAGGCGATGGTTTTATCGCCTTGATAATCAAGAAATTGAAGGGTTCTAAAAATTTGGAAGCCGGCGAGACCGCCGTTGAAAAGAAAACCGGCTACCCCAAAGGCGCCGCTCCAGCGATAAAAGCCGTAGAAGGTGGCCAGCGAAGCGATGAGACCGGTCCAAACAAGACTGCGGATCAAATCGAAGTGGAGACAGTCGAACAAGCCATTAAACAAATCGATCCCGCCCGGATATCTTAGTTTGCTGAAGACATGAATGGGATTGTCGGGCCAGAGTGCTACGCCGTTGGAAAAGTAACGGATGTAAGTGATATGGAGCGAAAGATCGCCCAGATTATTCGGCGATTGAATCTTAAGTGCGGCGCCATCGACATAAAGAAGCCAACAAAAGGATCGCAGCGCGAATATGGCGAAGCAGATAGCGACGATCCAGAGCCAGATATGCTGATAGCGAGCGGTATTTTCTGCCGGTTCTACTTCGGATGGGCTTCGCCGTTGCGCACGTTTCGATTCCCGTTTGGGGGCGGGGGACGATGCGGGAGACTTATCGGTGCTGCGCGAATCAACCGTGACCAGGTAAGCGTAGACACCGGCAAGGAGGCCGAGAGTGAGCGCGCAGAGGGCGATCGCTCCGTTCAATCCTTGGCCGATAATTCCGAGGAGCAGACCAGAAACAGTCGAGACATTAACGAACGTTAAGCCCGCCGAAAGCCATTTCATTTCAAGGCGAAGTTTTTTGCATGCCAGCGGACTTGCCGACAAAATCAGGTTCTTGTCCGGGAAAAAATTTGCGGAAGGTCCGGGCGCTTAGATAAAGCTTAGAAGGATCCTGGTAGGGCCTGAGCGTGAGCGGCTCGGTATAATATGAGCCTTGCAGTTTTGCTTCCACTTCCGCGATCCGGTCCTCCTGGACCAAAAGAAAATCGGCGTCCACTTTTGGTGGCAGATCATTGTGCTCGTAGTAGCCGACATGGTCGAAGTCGCCCAGCAACCAGGGGATCGGATAGCAACTCGTCCGAATGATGTGGCCGACAAGGTGATAATTGACCGGATTATTTTTGGCCGCCCGCAGCAGCGGCCGCGACAGCTTGTAGATATCGTTGTAAGTCTGCACGTAGACGTAAGGCTCAGTGTCGGTAGTGCAATGAAAGTAATTCAGCCAGATCGTGGAACCGAGCGAAGCGGCTAACATGCAACCGCCGATTATGTAAGACACCAATCGATGTCTGAGAGGAATGATCAGAGTCGCCACGCCGAAAAGGAACAAAAACGGCCAGATGATACTGATGATGCACCACGGTGTTTTGTAATGAACGATGCTGTAGGCAAGCAGCGTTCCCATGCCATAAATCGCCAGAGAACGGACGGCAAAGTTTTTGAACATCTGGCAAAAAACACATAGCGCTAGACCACCCAGGACCGGAATTTCGTAGCGCCCCATCACCTTCAGCCAGTAGTACCATGGCTTTTCGTGGCCGTTTCCGTTTTTGCCGGTCTGAAACCAGGTGGCGAACGTTTCATAGAGGTCACGGAGGCCCGGCCAGTTGAAGAAAGTTCCAGAGTAGAAAAAAACGATTAGAAAAATTCCAGCGGCGAGCACGACGCACAAATCAACGTAAGTCCAGGTTTGGGGCGCGCGTTTCGCGTCGGCCAGCGGAGTGATCAAGTTCGAAATCCAAAGAACTGGGAGGGCGAGAACGGCACAGCCGAGATGAATGATGTACGTTTCCTTCGTCAGGATCATACCGGTCAATCCCATCCCGACGCACCAAAGATAGTTGTTCGTTCCCAGCTTCCAGAGACCGAAGAGGCCGAGCACAAAAAGCTGCGAGAAGAGGACCAGCCAGACCTCGTGGATTGAATAACGCCCGTAAAAAACGAAACCCGGCGAAACAGCCATCGCCAAAGCAGCGATCCGACTGACCGTGCGGCCGAGGAACGGCTCGTATTTCAGGGTGACGTAAATGGCGGCAATGCTGGCGCACACCACTGGCAAGCGCAGCGCCCAGACATTGCGCCCGAACAGCGTTTGCGAAAGCAAAAGAATATAAAAATGAAGCGGCCCGTGGTAGTTGGTCGGGTCGTAGTCATAAAAGCCATTTTTAACAACCTGATCGACGAACCATCCGTTGATTCCTTCGTCGAAATGCGGCGGTTTGATGCCGAGAAAGAGGAGACGCAGGAGCGCGCCAAGCGCGAGGATCAACCATGGGGTCCAATCCGATTTTATCAGGCGCGACGGCAAAACCGCAGCCAGTGTGTCCGTCTCGCCAAAATCCGCTGGCGCGCCCGTTTCTCTGCTGCTAGTTAGCGCTCGCATGCGCGTTCTTGTTACCGGCGGCTGTGGCTTCATCGGGAGCAACTTTATTCGTTACATTTTGCAACATTACAAGCCGGCGTACGTAACAAATGTGGATGCTCTGACTTACGCGGGGAATCTCGCGAACCTCGACGGTGTGGTCGAGGAGCACGGCGAGCGTTACGATTTTTTTCAGGGGGACATCGCCAACGCCGATCAAATGGACGCGCTCATGACCGATCACCAGTTTTATGCCGTTCTCAATTTCGCGGCCGAATCTCACGTCGATCGGAGCATCAATTCGCCGCAGAATTTCATCCACACAAACGTTGTCGGAACGAGCGTCCTTCTCGATGCGGCGCGCCGCCACGATGTCCAGCGTTTTCTCCAGATCTCGACCGATGAAGTTTACGGTTCGTTAGGCGTGACGGGCCAATTCACCGAAGAGTCGCCGCTCGATCCAACGTCCCCGTATTCATCGAGCAAGGCAGGCGCCGACCTGCTCGCGCTCGCCTATCACAAAACCTACGGATTGGAAGTTCTCGTGACACGCTGTTCGAACAACTACGGCCCCTACCAATTTCCCGAAAAATTGATCCCCCTCATGATCATAAGCGCCTTGCGCGACCAGCCGCTCCCGGTCTATGGCGACGGCCTGAACGTGCGCGACTGGATTCACGTGGAGGACCATTGCGCGGCGATTGTCGCGGCCCTTTTCAAGGGCAAACCAGGGAAGATTTACAATGTGGGCGGGGATGGTGAAATGCCGAACCTCGAAGTCGTAAAGTTGATCCTCGATACGCTCGGAAAGCCCCATAGCTTGATTTCATTCGTGACCGACCGGCTCGGCCATGACCGGCGTTACGCGATCGATTCATCATTCGCGCAACACGAATTGGAATGGAAGCCGCTCCACAACGCACGAGAAGGAATCGCGACGACGATTGATTGGTACGTGAATCATTCGAGTTGGTGGGAAGCGCTGCTCGATCGTGCGGGACATTACTGATGTGGCCCAGACTTCCAGTCTGCGTCCGCAAGAAGCGTTGTTGCTCCACAGGCAGGATGCCTGTGCCACTTTAAGATGCGAATCGTAATTATCGGCGCGGGTGGCCGACTTGGTACGGCGCTGTTGCGCGAGTACCGCGAGCAATTCGAAGTTGTCGGTTTTAATCACGCGCAACTGGATCTAGGGGCGCCGGAGCAATTTGGCGCGACGCTCGATCCAATCGAGTTCCATGCGCTGATCAACGCTGCAGCTCTTACGGATGTCGATTACTGCGAACTTCACCGCGACGAAGCGCTTCAGTTAAATGCCGAGGCGCCGCGCGTCCTCGCGGAAATTTGTCGGGCAAAAAATGCGAGGTTCGCTCACATCAGTACGGATTACGTGTTCGATGGTGAAGCGCGCGAGCCATATAGCGAAGAAGATGTGGCGACTCCAATCAGTGTTTACGGTGAATCGAAGCGGGAAGGGGAGCGACGCGTGCTCGAGGCGAACGACCAGGCGCTGGTCGCTCGCGTTTCCTGGGTTTTCGGTCCCGATCGTCCGAGCTTCATCGACGCGGTTTTGAAACGTGCTCGCGAGGAAGAGGAGGTCGCGGCCGTGGCCGACAAATTTTCGACGCCGACTTACGCGCCGGATATTGCCGAAGCGCTTCGCCCGCTTCTTCTCGGATCCCGCGAGAGCGGACTGCTGCATCTGGCGAACAGTGGTGAATGCAGTTGGCAGCAGTACGCGCAATGGGCGCTCGATTGCTGCCACGCCGCCGGCATTCCGATGCGAGCGCGCACGGTCGAAGCATTGTCATTAAGCGACATGAAAAATTTTGTCGCGAAGCGTCCCGTCTACACGGTTCTTTCCAACAAGAAATGCGCTGATCTGATCGGCCGCGCACCGCGTGATTGGCGCGAGGCGGTTGCGGAATATGTACAGACGCATGTGATTGCCTTGCGAGAGTAGAGGCCGTCTCATAAATACGCTGCGAAGGGTGTCATCCCGAGCGAAACGAGGGACCTCACGACAAAGACGAGGAAGATTGAGAGGTTCTTCTCTCGCGACTGCGGGATCAGAATGACAATGCTATTTATGAGATAACTAGATAACTTCTGGGAGATGGTGTCCGTGGCGAATTAAATCGGCGATCCGGCGAGGAAGATTGACAAGGTCAGGAGGCTGTCGTTTTATCGGCGCTCATGGAGCGAAAGAAAATCACCGCATGTCTTCTTATCGCCTCAGCGATTTCTGCTGTCACTCTTCGGGCCGGGGTCGAGCCGGTGGCCACGACCGAGGTCGCTCCCGAAAGCTCGATGAGCTTCGCCCGCGGCACGCGCGAGTTTCAAAATGTCACCGGAGCATTCTTCTTTTTTGATACGACGATAAACGATCGTCCCGCGATCGATTATGCGGTCGACAGTTTGCGGCTCGGGATCATGTTAAACGATCCTTTCCGCGCCGGCTTGCTCTCGGGAAATTTTGAGCTGATGGGAGAGCTTTTCGGCGGCGGCATCATTAACGGACCGGGTGATGTTCTCGCCGGCGCTACCCTGCTCCTGCGCTACAATTTCCTACAGCCGCAAGCCTGCGTCGTGCCTTACCTCCAGATCGGCGGCGGCGGAGTCTACACTAATATTTCCGAGACAGAATCGAGGGGATTGATCGGCGCACCGGTGGAATTTAATTTGCAGAGCACCGGCGGTCTTCGCTTTATGCTGAACTCGCGCTGGTCCATCGTCACGGAAGCAACCTATCGCCACATCTCGAACGCCGAGCTTGGCTCAAGGAATTTCGGAATCGACTCGCTCGGCGGGAGTCTTGGTTTCGGCTGTCTATTCTAGATGCCAATGAGCACGGGCAGATGTTCGGCACTCACCATCGGGCTTTGTGTTTGTTTGAGCCTGGGCGTCGACGCGTCGCTTGTCTGGGAAAATCCCGAGGTCGATCTGCATCCGACTCTGTCGGACAAGACTGCCGTCGCGCATTTCAAATACAAAAACACCGGTGATCAGCCGGTAAAGATCACCGCGGTGCAACCCTCGTGCGGTTGCACCACCGCGGCGCTGGCGAAAGATGTGGTCGCTCCGGGCGAGAGCGGCGAGATCACCGCCACGTTTAACATCGGCGATCGTTCCGGAGAGCAGACGAAAACGATTCGGGTCAGGACGGACGAGCCGAAAAGCGAAGGAACGCTATTGAAGCTGAAAGCGACGATCCCGCGGCTGCTGGAGCTTGCGCCCGCGTTTCTCTACTGGCGCCCCGGCGATGCGCCCGCGCCGAAGACGATCGAGGTCAAGATCGATGCGGACTTTCCAGTGACGAAACTCGATGTCTCTTCCACCGATCCGGCCATCAAGGTGGAATCCGCGCCTGTCCCTAACGAGAAGGCATTTCGCATCACCGTCACGCCAGAGACGGGCAACCGCCCGGTCAACGCGGCGTTGAAAATCCAGCCCGACTTTCCGAAAGACGCGCCCAAGACCTTTTACGCGAACGTCCGCGTCGACGCCCGTCCCGCCCCTTTTGTCGCGCCGCCGAAATAACTCGTGCGCGCCATTCTGATTCGCCAGGTCTTGTGGCTGGTGGGCCTTGCGTTTCTGCCCGCGATCGGACAGGCCCTCTACTACCGGGGCAATGCCGCTTGGCAACAGCCGCCCGTGGATGCGGCGCAGGTGACCGTAGCGCAGGCAAAAAATTGGGGCGCCGCCGTTTTATGGATCGATGCCCGCTCGGATGGGCAGTTCGCGAGCGCACATGTCCCCGGCGCAATGCAGTTAAACGAAGACGACTGGACGGAGCTGCTGCCGAAGGTGCTCGCAGCCTGGTCGCCGGAACGCAAACTGATCATCTATTGCAGCCGGCAAACTTGCAACGCCAGCCACGCCGTGGCGGAACGATTGCGCAACGAGGACGGGCTGAAGAACGTTTACGTGCTGCAAGGCGGCTGGGAGGAGTGGCAGAAAAGCGACCAATGAGCGAAGAGGGCAGAGATCGGACGCGTTTCGCGTGGGACTTTTTCGTTAGGCGAGGACTCGCTGTTCTAGCCGGCGCGGTTTTTGTTTACGCGGGGATCGCCAAGGTGGCGGACCCAATGCGTTTCGCGAGTGACATCAACAACTATCAGATCATCCCGTGGGCGATCGGCGTCCGCCTCGCCTTTTATTTGCCGTGGCTGGAAATATTATGCGGAGCAGCGTTACTCGTTAGGCAAGTTTACCTCGGCGCATTGTCGATCCTTAGCGCGCTCATGGTCATCTTCATCGGCGCCACGGTCGCGGCGAAGTTTCGTGGCATCGACATCACCTGCGGATGCTTCGGTGCTGCCAGTAACAATCTCAGCTTCGTCGGTCATCTCGCGCTCGATCTTGCGCTTCTTGCCGCGCTGATTGCGCTCTGGTCGTTGCCGTGCGCGTGGAGCATCGGCATCCGCACGCAACCTAGAGGTCCGTAAATGGATCGAGTTTGGCGATCGTGCCGAGATTGCCCTGCTGTTGAATCAACTTTGCGACCAATCCCGTCCAGCCCGTTTGATGGCTCGCTCCGAGTCCAGCCCCGGTGTCACCGTGAAAATACTCGTGAAACCAATAGCGGTAGCGATCGCGCGTATTGTGCAGCGCATCGCCTGAAGCGCGCGCGAACGGCCGGCGATCGTCTTCGCCGCGCAACCAGATTCCGATCAAGCGATTTGAAAGTTCGTTGGCAATTTCATCGAGCGAAAGAAAGTGACCCGAGCCGGTCGGGCATTCGACGCGGAAATCGTCGCCGTAATAATGATGGAACTTTTGCAGCGACTCGATCAGCAGAAAATTAATTGGGAACCAGATCGGACCGCGCCAGTTTGAGTTGCCGCCAAACAAGTTGGTCTGCGATTCGGCGGGCTCGTAATTTACCACCTTATCCTCACCGCCGACATTGAGGACGTACGGATGCGCTTTGTGAAATTTACTTACTGAACGCACGCCGTACGAACTCAGGAATTCCTCCGGATCGAGCATGCAGCGCAACAAGCATTTCATGCGATGGCCGCGGGTGAGCGCGATGAGGCGCCGTTCGCCCATCCCCGGTTCCTGCCAGCGCGAGATCAGGCCGCAAAGCTCGGGACGATTCGCGAGATACCACTCGAGGCGCTGCTTGAAGCCCGGCATCGCGTCGAGCAACTCCGGCTCGATCGTTTCGACCGCAAGCAGCGGCATCAAACCGACAAGGGACCGCACCCGCAGCGGGATGAAGCGTTCATCGGGCAAATGGAGCACGTCGTAAAAAAATTCATCCGTTTCATCCCAGAGCCCGATCCCTTTGCCGGCGACATTGTTCATTGCGCCGGCGATGCCGAGAAAATGCTCGAAAAATTTCGTCGCGATATTTTCGTAAACTGGATTTTCGCGCGCCAGCTCCAGCGCCATCCGCATCATATTCAGACAAAACATGCCCATCCAGCTCGTGCCGTCGCTCTGCTCGAGATGTCCGCCATCCGGCAAAACAGCGCTACGATCGAAGACGCCGATGTTATCGAGACCTAGAAATCCGCCCTGAAAAATATTTTTGCCCGCAGAGTCTTTACGGTTCACCCACCAGGTGAAGGAAATGAGCAGCTTGTGGAAGATCGTTTCGAGGAAAGCGCGATCACCTTTGCTGGTCTGACGCTCTTCGATTTTATAAACGCGCCAGGCCGCCCATCCGAGCACCGGCGGATTGACATCGCCAAAATTCCACTCATAGGCGGGCACCTGGCCGTTGGGATGCTGGTACCATTCGCGCACGATGACATCGAGCTGACCTTTGGCGAAGTGCGGATCGACCAGCGCGAGCGGGATGCAGTGGAAGGCGAGATCCCACGACGCATACCACGGAAATTCCCAGGTATCCGGCATTGACATCACGCGCTCATTATAAAGATTCCGCCACTCAGCGTTGCGGCCGCGGCTGCGTTCTCTGGGCGGGGGCGGTTGGGCCGGGTCGCCTTCGAGCCAATGGTCAACGACGTAATGATAAAATTGCTTACTCCAAAGCATGCCCGCGAGCGCCTGGCGCTGGATTGCCCGATGCTCGTCGCTCAGAGAAGACGGACTGAGACCATCATAAAACTCATCGGCTTCTTTGGTGCGTGATTCAAAAATCGTTTCGAAATCCGCAAACGCATCGCCCTCCATCGTCGGAGCAGGAAACTTTCGGCGTCCGTTCTTTCCGCTATTCACAATCCTTTGCGGCTCCGCGGTGGCGTGGCCTTCGCGGAACTCGCTGAACTGCTTCAATCGCAGCCTAACGACGGACGATCCCCCCGGCGCGATCGTCAACCGATAATGCGCCGCGGATTTCGTGCCGATCCTTGCGGGATTGATCGCATTCATTTTCCCATGGATGACGAAGTCCTCGATGCCGTCCTTGACGAACTCGACAGTGTTCGGAACACCCCAAAGCCGCTGGAGATTGCTTTCGTTGTCGGTGAAAAGAAGGTCATCCGCGCCTTCGCAGTAAAGTCGATAATCACCGAGCGCGTCATGGTTTGCTTCGATCACGCGCGCCTTAAGAGAACCGTCACGACCGACGCACAAATTTGGTCGACGATCATCACGTCCCCAACTCCAGGTATTGCGAAACCAAAGCGTTGGGAGCAGATGCAACGTCGCTGACTTGTCGCCGCAATTGGTCGCAGTCGCGCGCACGAGAATATCGTCCGGCGCAGCTTTCGCGAACTCGATATCGATATCGAAATAGCCGTTTTCGAGCACGCCGGAATCCCAAAGTTCGAACTCCGGCTCGAGCTTGGATCGACCGGCATTCATCGCCACGAGCTGTTCGTAAGGAAATGCCGCGTGCGGATAGCGATAAACCATCCGCATGTAACTGTGTGACGGCGTGCAATCGGTGTAGAAATAAATTTCCTTCACGTCTTCACCGTGATTGCCTTGCGGTCCGGTCAGACCGAAAAAGCGCTCCTTCAAAATGCGATCTCTTTCATTCCAGAAAGAGAAGGCGAAACAGAGCCGCTGTTTGAAATCGGAAATGCCGGCGATGCCATCTTCGCTCCAGCGATAGGTGCGCGAGCGCGCTTGTTCGTGTGGAAAATAATTCCAGGCATCGCCGTTCGCGCTGTAATCTTCGCGCACCGTGCCCCAGGCGCGTTCTGCCAGATAGGGCCCCCACAAATGCCAGCGCTCCTCCCGCCGATTATTGTGCACGAGGCGGCTTTGCTCCGCATTTGCAGGTTTGCTCATGGTCGTGCTGGCCGGGTGGCGCAGCGTTTCGGCGATTATGAGTTGGCGCGATTGGTGATTTCGATCTAAAAATTCAGGCTAACGAATGTCGAAAATCCTTGCCATCCTTGGTCTATTTTTGGCTTCCTGCTTTCCGCTGCTCGCAGCGGATTCCGCGCTGACGATTTACAATCAGGATTTCGCGGTCGTCCGCAGCACTGTTTCGCTCGATCTCCACCCCGGCGTGAACGACGTGAAATTCGCCGACACGACTGCGCAACTGGAGCCGAGTTCGGTTGTCTTGCGCGATCCGGCAGGAAAAACCGAGCTCCGTGTCCTCGAGCAAAATTATCGTGCCGATCCGGTCACGCAGGAGCTGCTGCTTTCGTTATTCGAAGGGCAGACAATCGATTTCCGCACCGAAGAAGATCACAAAAGCATAATCGTGCAGGGAAAAATCATCCGCAGCGGATATTCGCGGAAGTCACCGGGATCGGTTGAAAACAGTTTGCAGCCGATCATTGAAGTAGGTGGCAAACTCCGCTTCGAACTCCCCGGCACTCCGCTCTTTCCGAAGCTGGCGGACGATACCATTCTGAAGCCAGAGCTGAGCTGGAAAATCTCAACGCCGAATGCGGTCAAATTGGAGGCCGAGCTGGCGTACATCACCGGCGGGATGAACTGGAGCGCGGATTATAATGTG
>JBDUDH010000008.1:0-11261 GCA_040003015.1 Verrucomicrobiota bacterium
CGGTTTGAGAATCCTCCAGGCTTTGCAGGCACTGGCGGATGAAGTGCGCATAGTTGTGGAGGGTAATGACAATGGAAATTGATGGTGCGCCATTGCTAGAAAACTTCGCATTCTCAAACAAGCGGAAAACGGGCTCACCGTTTTTGCGCATTTGTTCCTGACAATCAAACCGCTCGGTATAGCCTCGCCGCTTGTCCGAGAAGAACGCGATGTGATCGGCGGTGTCAACTGGGTCGGTGACTTTCTCGCCAGCCGTTACCGACGGTCGCTCCGTTTTGCGAAAGCTGTCCGCGAGATCATCCCGTAATGCGGAAAACAAGAGGCCGAAAGTTTTGCGCGAGATGCGTCGCGTCAACGCCACTGGAGGTGACTCCGCGATGCCGCCCGCGCCGGCATTGGATTTTATCTGAGAGTCCGCCTTGAGCTGTCGCAGGAATGCGAGGCAATTATCTTTCTGGGAAAACTGCGTGCGCGCGAAATCAAAACCCGCTTGCGCGATCGTCTCGCGTTCCTTCGAATGCTCCAAGTAGTACTCGCAGCAGGTCGTCAAATACTCCGCCTCCGCCATAATGAAATGCTTTCCCGGAACGAACGGGGCGAATCCTTCGCACGTCTCGCTAATGATGCAGCAGCGGTTCGCGAAACCAATCAGCATCCGGTGCCACTCGAAATAACGCAGATCGGAATAATGAACGTTAAGCAGAATTTTCGAGCGTTGGAGCAAGGCGTTGCGTTTTGTCGCCGATAAATAGCTTCGCGTCTCTTCCGTTTTTGCGAAACCGATCGGAACCAACCGAAGATGACAGTTACGCGCCGCGAAAAAATCGGCGTTATCGGCGATGAACGCTTCACGTCGCTCCGTCATTGCAGCCAGGAGGCAAATATCGATGTTTCTCGCAGGGCCTGCCGCGGCATCCGACCGCCCGAGGGATGGATGATAACCGAGCGGCAAATGATAACAGCGCAGCCGGCGCGCGCGATATGCGGCCACACCGAGCAAATGAATGTCGAGCATGGCGCGTGCGTGCGGCGCCACGATCAGATTGCTATGGAACCAGTCGCTTTCCGGCTGTTCGGTGCCCAGCAAAAAAAGATGATTGGTGAGCCGTTGAATGCGCTCCCACGGGAGCTGATAGCTCAAAAACAAATTGTAAAACTCATGAGGCGTAACCACGATTTGGATTTTGCCCTCCTCGGTTTTTTCAGCCGGAATTTGATCAACGAAAAGTTGTGCCTCATAACCGGCATCCCGGAACCCAGCGCAAAGCAACTCGGCAATTTCGCGGATAAACAGGTTCGATTTTGAGGTGACGAACAAGTGCACGGTCTTGATTTCGCGCTGTGCCAAACCGGGCGCGCTCGCGGACGTTTCGATGTTACCGTGACGAGGGCTGCTCTCGATCTGCGCGACGAACTGGTTTCCTTATCCAGCTCAGCTTTCCCCTGATGATTCATCGTAGATGCGATCCATCGCGGCGGCGGCCTCCCAGCGCGGTGGAAAGGCCAATTCGAACCCAGGTTGGTTGAGCGACAGGTTCGGATTATAAAACGGATCGTGAAGAAGTTCGTCGCCCCAATTTTCCTGCATGTAGGTCGCTTCGCGGAAAAATAGCGACTGCTCGGCCGGCGTGCGGTGGTGTCCGCGTGAGGCTGATTCGTGGTGAATCAAATTCGCGTACGGCGTCCAAACGATTTGCAAGCCGCGTTCGCGCAGACGCAGGCAAAATTCAACGTCGTTGAAATTGACCGCAAGATTGACTTCATCGAAGCCGCCAAGATCGACAAAAACTTTTTTGCGCAGCACCATGCAGGCAGCCGTCACGCAGGAATAATTCTGTTGCAGAAACGCGCGGTTAAAATAACCGGGATGCCCGCGCGGGATCATGTGATAAACCTGACCGGCCACGCCGCCCAATCCGACAACGACGCCGCCGTGTTGCATCCGGCCCGTTGGATACCAAAGTCGCGCTCCGACCGCACCGACTTCCGACCGCACCACGTGGCTGACCATTTCGCGCAGCCAACCAGGTTCCTCTGCTTCGATATCGTTATTGAGCAATGCCAACACCGCGCCTTTGGCCGCGGCCGCGCCGCGATTAATCAAGCGGCTGAAATTAAAAGGACCGCGCTCGGTAACGACGCGTGCAATTTTTTTGGTTTTAAGCTCGCGCAAGTATTCGTGCGTCGCCTTTTCCACCGAATCATTATCGACCACGATAATTTCCATTCGCGGATAGTCTGTCTTCTGGCGCAGGCTTTGAATACACTCTTTCAGCAAGTCAACCCGATCGCGCGTAGGAATAAGCGCCGAAACCAAGGGCGCTGGTTCCGGCAAGTCATAGATCACACGATGTGATTCGATGTTTTCCGGGCAGGGCACGACGTGACCGGTAATCCCGCATCGCTTGAGATGCTCGCCAATGGCGCGGCGCGCTGCATCCTTCGCGTACGGTTTTGCATCGACGACTGCGGCGAGGCTGCCCTGCACTATGCGCCAGTGATAGAGAATGCGTGGAATGTGTCGCACTTCTTCGCTGCGAAGTCTTTCCACGCAACGCAAAGCAAGATCGTAATCCTGCGAACCTTCGAAACCTTCCCAGAAGCCGCCGATCTCGCGCAGAAGCGAAGTGCGATAAACTCCGAGGTGATTAATATAGTTCTGACCGAGAAAAAGTTCCGGGTTCCAATCGGTCTTGAAGAACGGGTTCGAGCGCGCTCCGTGATTGTCGATCTTGTCTTCGTCGGAATAAATCAATCCGGTTTCCGGATGTTCGGCAATTTCCAAGGCTACGAATGCGAGTGCGTTTTCTGAAAGCGCATCATCCTGATCGAGCAGCGCGCACCACTCGCCGGTGGCAAGCGACAGCGCCGAGTTCGAACAGGCGGAGATGTGCCCGTTCGTTTCGCGCAACAATAGTTTGATCCGGTCATCGCTGCGCGCCATCTCTTGTAAAAATGGACGAACCTCCGCGTTCATGGAGGCGTCGTCGGCAATACAAAGTTCCCACCGCTCGTAGATTTGATTTCTCACGGAATCAATCGCTGCGCCGAGGAAGTCTAGATCAGCGTTGTAAACCGGCAGCAGGATGGATATGAGCGGATGCCTGCGGAATGTGCGAAGGGCCCGGCTCAGGACAATGCGCTCGTTTGCGCTCAGCGCATCAAATTTCCTAACCCATTTTTCGTAGCTTGCAGTTTTCGGCGCGTCGCTTTCAGTTCGGTTTTTCGACGCGTTCCCGAGCAGATTCGCGAAAGCTGCGCCCAAGCGATCGATCCTGAAGTGGCGCGAAAACGTGCGCCGGCCGACGGCGCCTATCCGCCTAACGAGATTCTCATCCCTCGCACAGCGGGCGATTACCTCCGCGAGCGCGTGCGGGTTTTCCGGCGGAACCAGAAAGCCGTTCATCTCGTCGCGAATCCATTCGCGAATGCCGCCGACATCGGCCGCGATCACCGCTTTCCCCAGACTCATCGCTTCAATGATCGTGACCGGCATCGTTTCGTCGCGCGACGGGCAAATCAGCACATCGGCCGTTGCGAGTAATCGAAGCGATTCGCCATGATCGAGCGCGCTGACGAGTTCCACGTTCTTAAGATCTGCCGCGGCCGTCACAATTCTTTCAAAAAACCCGGCGTCGAGAGTTCGACCCGCCATTTTGAACGACGTGCGCGCCCGCGTCGCGGGATCCAATCGGTGGAGCGCCTGAATGAGAATGTTCTGTCCCTTTCGAGGTTCGTAACTTCCGAGCGCTACGAACTCGAGCGGTTGCCCGCTATTCACTTTCGCCGAAACAGGCAACTCCGGAATTCCGTACGGAACAACCTCGATGGGGGCGCGGCTTAGCCCTTCGTAAATGCGCGCGGTTTCACGCGTTGGGGTAACCAGCAGATTCGCAACCCGAAGCGCAGGCCGGATCTCAGAGATTTTGCCGATCAGCTCAACTGCCACCCGCGTCTCGTGCAAGTACCAGATGACCGGCACTTTTTCCTCGTGCGCAGCCAGGACTGCCGGCCAGCTTGCGATCGTGTTTGCGACGACCACATCAAACTGGCCGCATAATTCTCGGAGTGCGTCCCGCTGCGGATCGATCAGCAAAGTCGGTTCTATTACGATCTCAACTTCCGCAGCGTTCAAAAGATCGGAGATGGGGCCCCGTTCTGGCGCGCTGACTAACAGCTCCCAATCGCGCTCTCGCAGCCAGGTCGCCAGGTGAAGCAATTGGATCGGCGCGCCACTGAGCGTCGTTTCATGCGAAATGAAAAGCACTCGCGGATGAGCCGCCGCCGGTGCGAGTTGTTTCTCGGCAATCCGATCCACGACTAAGCACACTCCACGGCTTCGACGGAAGTCGCCGCGCGGAGCAGCGATTGAAATTCAGCACCGAAGCGCGACATCGTGAAGGATTTTTCGTAAGTGATGCGCGCGTTGTTTCCCAACTTTCGAACAAGAGCCCGGTCGCCGATCGCGCGCCGAATGGCCCGGGCAACGGCCAGAACATTTTCCGGCCTCACGAGAAGCGCATCCACACCGTCGGTAAGAAATTCCGCCGCTCCGCCGATTTTGGTGCTGATGATGGCTTTACCGAGACTCATTGCTTCGAGAATTGTCACCGTGGGCATCGCTTCATCGCGCGAAGGACAGACGAGCACGTCACTTGCATCGAGCAACGCGATCGCCTCCGCATGACTGAGCGGGCCGCGCATCGAAAAATTCTTCACGCTCGCGCCGGCCGTTTCGATCTTCGAACCAAACTCCGGATCGAGTACTCGCCCCGCTACCTGGAAATTCGCGGCTCCCTGGATCTCCTTCGGTAGCAGAGCGACCGCCTGAACAAAAAGGTCCTGCCCCTTTCGCGGTTCGACACTGCCCAGCACGACAAATTGCAGCGGACGTTCCGCGTCGTCGTTCGATCGGTTGCGTTTGCCCTCGAGATCTGGAATCGCGTTGCGCAAACACTTTACCGGCCGATCCGTGAATGGCTGGTAGACTGCGGCCGTGCGCTCGGATGGCGCAATGAGAACCTCCGCGAGCGGTAGCGCGGCGCGCAGGCTTGCATCTTCCCGCAGGTAATGCTCGCCGACCGAGCCCGGCTCGTGCAACCACCAGAGGACGGGCATATTTTCCCCTTGCAGCGCATTAACCACAGGCCCACTCCGAATTGTATTCGCAACCACGTAATCGAAATCGCGCGCGAATTTCGCGAACGATTTATGACCAGTGAGGATCAATGGATCGATAATCAGCGGGATCCCTGCAGCTTCATATTTTGCACGAAGCGGTCCGTCTTCCGGGGCCATCACCACCACGAAAGAACCGTGGCTATGGCACCAAACCGCCGCGTGCCAAAGCATCATCGGCGCACCAGACAAGGACAAATCGTGGCAAACAAAAAGAAGATCGTTCGATGATTCGATCGCTCTCGCCTGATTGCGCCCGGTCATCCGGATCGGTGTCGGCGAATCGGCACATAACCAGTCCCGCATGTTCTCGGTGAAGTACGGATCGCGAGTTGTATAACCGCCCCAGCGCTTGAGCAGATAAATCGAAGCTTTATCGCGGCGCCCCAGAAGCTTGTTCTTCTCCTCGGTCGCGATCGAAACGTGACCGGCGTGTCTCAAAGTCGCGAAGGGCGTGTAAACGCAGCGCAACCACGCCTCTCGAATTTTAAAACAGAGATCGATGTCGGAGTGCGCGATCGGTGTATTGACCGCATCGAAACCGCCCAACCGAAAAAAATCTTCGCGACGGACTGCGAGACACGCGGCTGAGAGAGCCGCCACGTCGCGCAGCGATTGCGCCAGGTTAAAATATTCCGTCGAATCGCCCGGGCGCTGGTGAAATGCAGTTCCAGCCAGGCCTCGGACGCCCATCACCAAACCGGCGTGTTGGATTTTTCCCGTCTTATAAAGCAACTTCGGAGAGACCGCGCCCACCTCGGGGTTTTCGAGCGGTTCGATCAGCTCTTGAATCCAATCCGGTTGTTGTGTTTCGACATCGTCATTGAAGAAAATCAACCGTTCGCCCGTGGCTGCTTCGGCACCGAGATTGCATTTCGCGGAGAAATTGAAAGGTTCGTCGTAGACCACGAAGCGAACTGCGGCCTGCTCCGGTGGCAGACTCTTCAACGATTCCAGGAGCTTACTGTTCGTCACGATTACAATTTCGAGATCGGGATAGTCGCTGCTGCGAGGCAGATCGCGCCCACAGATTTGCGCGCGGGTCGGCGAGTCGGTCGGAACGATGAGGGAAACGCGCGGCCATCGGGAAACCTGCAAACGCGCGCGATTGGCGGTGGGATATTCGATAATCTCGGCGGGGAGATTGCGGCGGCGCATGGCGTCGCCGAGCGCGGCGAGATTTGTTTTGCGAGCGTCGGGTTTTCCACCAGTCGAGCCCGATTCCGGGTGCTCGCGCCAATGATAAAGCACTTTGGCGATATGGCGGATTTTTCGCGCGCGTTCCGTGGCGCGCAGCGCAAGATCGTAATCCTGCGACAAATCGAACTCCTTGCGAAAGCCGCCCAGCTCCTCGACGAGCTGACGGCGATACGCGATCAAATGTCCCAAATACATGGAGGAAAGGAGAAGTTCGGGACTCCACTCCGGCTTGAAAAACGGCAAATGCCGACCGTCCTGCTCGCTCCATCGATCTTCATCGCTGTAAAAAATGTCCGCTTGCGGAAATTGCGAGATCGCCTGCGCCAGCTCATAAAGAGCAAAAGGCGCGAGGAGATCGTCGTGATCGAGAAAGGCCACAAAATTTCCGCTGGCAAGACGCAGTGCGCGATTTGAATTCTGCGAGATGCCGAGGTTGGTCTCCAGTCGCTCGACGCGAATTCGCGGCTCTCGCTCTTGCCAGCGGACAAGAATTTGGCGCACTTCCGGGTGATCGGATCCGGCGTCGACGATGCATAATTCCCAATGCGGGTAAGTTTGTGCCGCGACCGACGCGAGCATCTCTTCGAGATAAATCGCGGTCGGATTACAAACTGGAACGATCAAACTGATCGTGGCGCCGTTCGAATCCGCTGCAGCGCGCTGACGCTGTTCCTCGAGCGCCGCCGCATTGGGCTCGTGGTCCGCGATCCAGGTTCCGTAGCGATCTGGAATCAGCGCTGGAGCCGCAGGTGGAGGCGGTGCCGGCACAGGAGACCACAGACGCCGGAGGTTGCGCGGGATGCGACCCAGCTCGCGCGCGATCTTGATCGGAATCGAGCGGTGCTCTTCGACATCCGGTTGGTTCGTCGTTTGAAAACAGCGGCCTTTTTTCCGGCAGAGTTGCTTGGCGGCTTTCAGGATTTTTTTATGTTCGTTCAGCTGAGCTTTGAGTTTGTTGCGCTCCGCCGTCAGTTGGTCCACTCGGGCGATCTTCTGTTCGAGATCGGAGATCACTCGCGCCTGGTGATCCATGATGTCCTGAACTTTCCAACGATCTTCGAGCAGGCTTCCGAGCCAGATTTGGCGGGTCGTCAGCGCCGCGTTTTTTCGCGTCGCGCGATAGGCCCGGGCCTGCGTGTCGATTCGGTCGACCGCTAAACAATAAAGATTTTTGAGCTCGGCGCTCGCTTCCGCCGAATCGAAGAGACGGTCCAAAAATAAGACGCCGCCCTTAGCCGCCAATTTGTTCCGGATAAGTCCGAGACCAATCCCATCGCCAAATGCGACTGACGAATAGCGCGCGGTCAGTTCGCTCCAGAAATGTTGTGGTCCGTTCGATCGTTCCAGAGCGATACCGTGAAGGAGCGCGATTCCATCCGCGGCGAGCTTTGATTCCCATGCCGCGAATTCGTCGCGCATAATTTCGTAAGAATCGCAATCATCGATCAGCAGCACATCGACGCTTCCGTCTGGAAAGGTCGCAGCCAACTCCGCCGACGAACCGGCGACAAACTCCGCCCTCTCGCCGTAGAATTCTTCGCCGTCAGCTTTCCCCTTTTGCCAGACTTCATCGTCATCCGCGTTTTCCGTCGCGCTGGATCGACGGACCGCGACGCATCGACATGCAATTTCATTCTCTCGCACCGCCTGACAGAAGGTAAAAAAGGCTTGTCCATCGCCGAAGCCCAGCAAGACGATGACTTTTGGTTTCGTGATCGCGACCAAATCGTATTGCAAAGGAAGATAACAACGACCGGCGCTGCCGGTGTAAAACTTTGGCTGAAAACCGCGCAAGCTGGGTAGTTCGGAAAGCATCTTTGGGCTTGGATGAAACTGACCTATAACTACTGAGCGCCGAAAGCAGCGCAATCAAGCTTGCGCGCGAGGTCGTTGAGAATTCGAAGGCATACTGCTCCTCAATCGAACAATCAGTCTCGGAGGAATCGTGATGCGGTTGCGTAAAATCGAACGACGCGATTCACTAGGTAGAGGTGCACCAAAGCTCTTTCGACAAAATGGCGAGGTTTTGCCGCGACTATCTCGAGTCGAGATGGAATGAGCCGCTCACGATTCTCGATCTCGGCAGCCACGACATCAATGGATCTTATCGGCCCATTTTCCAGCATTCGCGCTGGCGTTACCTCGGCGTCGATCTCGCTCCGGGGAAAAATGTCGATGTGGTTTTGCGCGATCCTTATCATTGGCGTGAACTCGCCTCGGAAATGGCGGACGTAGTCATTTCCGGTCAGACCATCGAGCACACTGAATTTTTTTGGGAGACGCTGGAAGAAATCGCGCGCACGCTCAAACCGCGCGGTCTCTGTTGCATTATTGTCCCTTCGAGTGGACCGGAGCATCGATTTCCCGTCGATTGCTGGCGGGTCCTTTCCGACGGCCTTTACGCGATGGCAAGATATGCGGGACTCGAAACAATCGAAGCACACACACAATGGGAAAATCTTCCCGGCTACGACAATGAAAGTAATAAATGGCACGAGTCCATCCTGATCGCCCGCAAAGTGGTCGAGCCGCTCTTCATCAAGCTGCGACGCCGGGCGTACGCATTGTGCAGACGACGCCTTCGGCCTTCAGCCGGCCGAACGGAAACGGTCATTCAGGTATTTTACTCAACCGACGGCACCTACCGCGAAGAACAATCCGTGTTTGCACGGGTGCGCGAAGACCGCTGGAGCGAGATTTCGATTACGCTCCCGCTCGGTACCTTCGGGGCGCCTTTACGAATTGATTTTATTAGTACGCTGGAGTTTATCGATGTAGCCGAGCTGAAAATTACGGCGCGCTCGGGCCGCATGGTGTTTTTTGCCGCCAATGCCAAACAGTTCGACCAAATCGACGTTCGCGGGGACGCGAAAAGAATTGCTCACCCAGATTACCTTCGTCTGCGACTGACCGGCATCGATCCACAGCTTTATCTGCCGTCGCTGGATTCCATTCCGAAAGATCAACGGCTTGAATTGCATCTGCGGCTCTGCGTGCATTTCGACCCGGATGCGGTAGGTTGATCATCTTCCGCCGCCATGAGCGAGCAACTTATCTTCTGCAGCGATCTCGCCCGCCGCGATGCTTCCGGTCAAACCATCCTTCGCCTGGAGGGTTGGTGCATCGCATCAAGACCAATTTGCGCATTTTATCTCGAGAATCCTACCTCCGGATGCGAAATGATTCCTTTCGGTTTCGCGCGGCCGGATGTGAAACGGGCCTATCCGGAATATCCGAATGCGGAAAATTCAGGTTTCCGTCTTTCTACCAACTATCAACCGATGCCTGATTGGCCGACAAGGCTTTGCGTACAAATCGAAATGGGTGGCGGCGAACGCGAGTTTCGCTGGTTTCCCGTGAATTTCGAGACTCATGATGTCCAAACTTTCGAGCTGAATGAGAAAACCGGGACGCGCGCGGACAGAGCGGACGCCGGCAGAATTGACGAGGATTTACCAATTGAAAACCGTCTTCAGCGTTCCCTAACGGCGCGCCGGGGTCTGACATTGCGGCTCGATATCATTAACAAGTGCAACCTTCGTTGCGTCATGTGTCACTTCAGCGACGACGCGATCTTCAAGCGACCGACGAAGCAATTTACGACCGACGAATTCAAAGCGCTCTTTCGCGAAATCGGACCGCACATTCGGGAGGTCATTCTCTCCTGCGGCGATGAGCCGCTCACCTCCAAATATCTGCCGGAGATTCTCTATTATCTGGCCGATGAACACCCCGAAGTCGCGATCGAATTCTGCACCAACGCGATGCTGATGCGCGCGCCCATCCGCAAAGCGATCATGGAGACCGGCGTCGCGCGATTGCTCTTCTCGGTCGATGCCGTAAGTGCGCCACTGCTGGAATCGATCCGCGTCGGCTGCCGTTACGAGCAGCTGCTAGGGAACATTCTGGCCTTGCGCGATCTGAAGGAGCAGTGGCACGCCTGCTTCCCTTCGTTTGTTTTTAATTTCGTGATGATGACGCGCAATATTCACGAAGCGCCGGCCTTCGTTCATCTTGCAAAATCCCTCGGCGCCGACTCGATTGATTTCCGTCACGTTGTCGCGATCGAAACCTATTTCGATCCCACCGACCTTCTTTCGTCACAGCCGGCAAAATACAATTACTATCGCGAAAAGATCATCGAACAGGCGCGCGCTTGGGGAGTCAATTATTATCTCCCATTGCCTTTCGAAACAGCCGAGCAATGGGAGCCGTTCTCTGAACCGGAGATCGCTCTACCGGATTTTCGACGCGTCACGCCCGATCCGGCCGGGTCGCATCAACCGCGCTTTGTCCCGGCTCGCGTGGCGCAGGCGCAAAGCGCGAGTTGGGAAGGCTCGGCCGCGGAAGAGTTTTCGACCACCTTTTGCGCGCGGCCATTTTCGGAGATCATGGTTCGAGACCAAGAGGAAGTTCTTCCCTGTCCGTGGCATCGGAAGACGCTGGGGCGCCTAAGCGAGGGAAAGAAGCTCCCGGAAATTTTTTTTGGCGAAGATTTTGCGCGGCTGCGGCGGAACATGTTCAAACCGGAAGGCGATCCTAATTGCGCAGGCTGCCCGATTAAATCGGCCCATCTGCCGACGAGAGCGAATACTTAACCAGCAGCGTCTTGCGGGCTGGTTTTGCAACTGCTCTGCGCCTCCATCATCCGCGATTTTGAACTGAGTCGATTGCGCGTCCGGCGCCTGCTCAAACCAGACTGATCCAGCATTTCCCACATCCGCTCTCCCCAGCGAACACCAGGCAATGAGTTCATTCTCGCGCTCGTTAATGATTTCGGCCTCCCATGCGACAGTGCCGGCGGCAGATTTCGCCCGCCCGCGCGATCCCGGAACGATCGCGAAACCGCCGGTTAATATGGAGATTCAGCGCTCAATTCGTCC
>JBDUDH010000140.1:0-11206 GCA_040003015.1 Verrucomicrobiota bacterium
CAATCCCTGCGGAAAAGCCAGGGAGTAAATAATGCCCGCACCCGCTCTTCATCGGATGCCAGCTAAATAACTCCGTCGTCAGGAAGGAGTAGTCTCCGACGCCTTCATCGGTATAACGTAGTCGCCCCAGCCAAAATATTTTTCGCGCCAAAGGTTCTTCGCTACGCTCAGAATGACAATGCTATTTGTGAGATAACTTCGGACCAAGGACGGGCGCTTGACACCTCAAGCCGCACTTTTAATCTCATCTGTCCCTGCCGCTCGCTCGCTGGGGCGACTCGCGTCTGTGAATATTCTCCCGGCCTTCTATCGCTCGTCCATTGGCAAAAAGATGATCGTAGCGGTCACCGGCGTTGTTCTGGTCGTTTTTGTTGTCGGGCATTTGCTCGGAAATTTGCAAATCTTCCTCGGGCCTGGATGGATCAACGCATACGCGCAACATCTACGCGACCTGGGACCGTTGCTCTGGATTATCCGTGGGTCCTTGCTCATCGTTGTGCTCGTCCACATTTACTTCACCATCGGGCTGGCGATCGATAATCGCCGCGCGCGGCCCGAACGGTACGTGCGAAAGCACATGGTGAAGGCCACCTTTGCCTCGCGCAGCATGATGTTGAGCGGTCTCATCCTGCTCGCATTTATTATCTATCACCTGCTCCACTTTACATTTCGTGTCACCGATCCGCGTTTCGCCAGGATACCGATCGACCCGCTTAAACAGTACGATGTTTATTCGATGATGATCTACGGATTCCGGGATCCGATCGTTTCGTCCTTTTATATCTTCGCGATGTTCTTGCTTTGCCTGCATCTCAGTCATGGAAGTTCCAGTTGGTTTCAGTCACTTGGCATGAACAATAAAAAGCTTGCGCCGAAACTGGCGCGGGCCGGTCGTATTTTTGCCTGGCTGATTTTCCTTGGCTACACATCGATTCCGGTCGGGGTTTTGCTGCGGCTGGTAAAACTTCCCGGCGAACATTTATGATTGGCAATCTCGACGCGAAGATCCCGGCCGGCCCCCTCGCAGACAAATGGCGGACGTATCGGAACAACGCCCGGCTCGTTAGTCCGAATAATCGCCGCCGTTTCGAAATCATCGTCGTGGGCTCCGGGCTCGCGGGCGGCTCTGCCGCGGCGACTTTGGGCGAACTGGGTTACAACGTAAAATGCTTTTGTTTTCAGGACAGTCCTCGCCGCGCCCACAGCATCGCCGCGCAAGGCGGCATCAATGCTGCGAAAAATTATCAGAACGACGGTGACAGCGTTTATCGCCTTTTCTACGACACGATCAAAGGCGGCGACTTTCGCTCTCGCGAAGCGAATGTTTACCGGCTCGCCGAAGTCAGCGCCGAAATCATCGACCAATGCGTGGAGCAAGGCGTGCCGTTCGCGCGCGAGTACAGCGGTCTCCTCGCCAACCGCTCCTTTGGTGGCGCGCAGGTCTCACGAACTTTTTATGCGCGCGGCCAAACCGGCCAGCAACTTCTCCTCGGCGCTTATCAAGCGCTGTGTCGGCAAATTAGTGCAGGCACAGTGAAAATGTTTCCGCAAACCGAAATGCTCGATCTCGTGCTCGTCGACGGTCACGCAAAAGGAATTATCACGCGTGACCTTGTGAACGGCGAAATCGCGACGCATGCCGGCGACGCGGTCGTGCTCGCAACCGGCGGCTATGGGAATGTTTTTTTTCTTTCGACAAATGCGCGCGGCTGCAACGTCACCGCCACTTACCGCGCCTACAAAAAGGGCGCGCTCTTTGCGAATCCTTGTTTCACTCAGATTCATCCCACTTGTATTCCGGTCAGCGGCCAGCGCCAATCCAAGCTGACGCTGATGTCCGAATCGCTGCGCAATGACGGGCGTGTGTGGGTTCCGAAAAAGCAAAACGACGATCGGACTCCGCGCGAAATACCGGAACTCGAACGCGACTATTATCTGGAGCGCAAATATCCGAGCTATGGAAATCTCGCCCCGCGCGACATCTCTTCCCGCAGCGCGAAGGAAGTTTGCGATGAAGGACGCGGCGTCGGCGATACCGGGCGCGGTGTCTATCTCGACTTCGCGGATGCAATCAAACGTTTAGGCGAAAATACGATTCGCGAACGCTACGGAAACCTGTTCGATATCTATGAAAAGATCACCGGTGAGAACGCGTGCCAAGTCCCGATGCGGATCTATCCCGCGGTCCACTACACCATGGGCGGATTGTGGGTGGACTATAATTTGATGAGCAACGTTCCTGGTCTGCACGTCATCGGAGAAGCAAACTTTTCCGACCACGGCGCCAATCGTCTCGGGGCCAGCGCTCTCATGCAAGGTTTGGCTGATGGTTACTTTGTTCTGCCAGCTACCTTGCCAAATTACCTGGCCGGACAGATGGGCAAACGACCCTCCGCCGATCATCCCGAATTCCGCAAAGCGGAAGCCGAGGTGCGCGCGCACGTAAAGAAACTTCTCGATATTAATGGAAAACGATCGGTCGATTCGATCCACCGCGAACTCGGATTGCTGTTATGGGATCGTTGCGGGATGGCGCGGAATGCGCACGGATTGCGCGAAGCTCTCGCAAAAATTCCGCAGCTCCGGGAAGAATTCTGGAGCAACGCGCTTGTTCCTGGCGATGGCGAGGATTTCAATCAATCGCTCGAACGAGCCGGTCGTGTGGCCGACTTCCTCGAGTTTGCCGAGCTTCTCTGTCTCGACGCGCTCGCCCGCGACGAGTCGTGTGGCGGACATTTTCGGGAAGAACATCAAACGGCCGACGGCGAAGCCCTGCGCGACGACGAAAACTTCGCGGCCGTTTTTGCCTGGGAACACCAGGGGAACGGTCAGGTGGCCGAGCCAAAATTACATCGCGAGCCACTTCATTTCGAAACCGTGCACTTAGCGCAGCGAAGTTACAAGTGAACTTCAAACTTCGAGTCTGGCGGCAGAAGAATTCGCAATCGCCCGGACGTCTGGTCGTCTACGAAGCAACCAAGATTTCGCCGCAAACCTCGTTTCTCGAAATGCTCGACATCGTCAACGATCAACTGCTCACCATGGGCGATGAGCCGATCGCCTTCGACTCCGATTGTCGCGAAGGGATTTGTGGAACATGTAGCCTAACGATCAATGGAGAAGCTCACGGGCCCGCTCATCCGAGCGCGGCTTGTCAGCTTTATATGCGCCGGTTCAAGGATGGCGCGACGATCACAATTGAACCGTTTCGCGCAAAGCCCTTTCCGATCGTCAAAGATTTGGTCGTTAATCGCACCGCGCTCGACCGCATCGTGCAGGCGGGCGGATTTATCGGCGCACGAACCGGATCAGCGCCGGAAGCAAATTCAATCCCGATCCCGAAACACCATGCAGATCTGGCGATGGAAGCGGCCGCGTGCATCGGCTGCGGAGCGTGCGCGGCTGCCTGCCCGAATGCTTCAGCGATGCTCTTCACCGCGGCAAAGATTTCCCACCTCGCCCTGCTTCCTCAGGGCCAACCGGAGCGGACCAGACGCGTCTTGAAAATGGTGCGCCAAATGGATGCGGAAGGTTTCGGCAACTGCACCAATACCTACGAATGCGAAGCCGTCTGTCCCGCCGAAATCAGCGCCAGTTTCATCGCGAAACTCAACCGGGAATACGTGCGCGCAACCCTGTGCGCAAGCGCCGGCGAATAAGGTGGATCGCGCGCTTCGTCGCGCGGTGCCAAATGTGGCGCCGAGGGCGCATTATCTTAACATCGAGGAAGGGATTGCTCGATCTACCTACAGAGTGTGCACTGCGAACGTCCACAATTCGCAATCGAGCTGAGATCGGGCGCGCTTCGTGATCGCCTGCGCATCGGCATTGTCGCGTATCATCGCAAACACAGTGGAACCCGATCCGGACAACAAGGCAGCGTCAACTTCAGGTTGTGCGAGCGCCCACATTTTTAGATGCGCCAAAAAAATATATTTCTCGAACACCGGTCGCTCGAGATCGTTGACGAGACGAATCTCATCGAGGCTCTGAGGCGCGTACGAAATCTCCCGCAGTTCGCGAGAATCGCGCCATCGCTCGTAAGCCCAGGAAGTGGAAACTCCGAAATTCGGTTTGAGCAACAAAAACCGCAGTTTTTTTGTGAAGGCAAGAGGATGGACGCGTTCGCCTCGCCCACGACAGACGGCAACGCTTTGAAAAATAAAAAATGGCACGTCAGAACCGATTTTGCTGCCAAGCTCGGCCAACTGGTCGCGAGTAAGTCGTTGCCCATGCATCTCGTTTAGCGCAAGCAGAGTCGTTGCCGCATCGCTGCTGCCTCCGCCCAAACCAGCGCCATGCGGGATGCGCTTTCGCAAGTTGATCTCAAGACTGGCCTCCATCGCGACGGAGGCGAAGTAAGCGCGCGCGGCCCGCACCACAAGGTTACCATCGTCCGAGGGAAGAGTGGGATCATTGCAGGAGAACTTGATGCCCGGAGATGCATCGTTCTTCGTTATCGTGACATCATCGAAGAGCGAAATCGGACACATCAGCGTTTCGATTTCGTGATATCCATCCGGGCGGCGACGACGGATCTCGAATGAAAGATTGATCTTCGCCGGCGCCGAAACCTGCATACACTGCAATCTGTCCACGAATTCTAGCAGAATTACAGGATGAACTCACCACCCGGGGCGAGCGCCCGCGACAGATTGATCGTCGCACTGGATGTTCCAACGCAGACTGAGGCGCTCAAGCTTGTCCGTGAATTATCTCCCGAAGTCGGTTTTTTTAAAATCGGCGTGCAACTTTACACCGCCGGGGGTCCGGAGATCGTGCGCGCTGTTCTTGCTACCGGCGCGAAAGTTTTTCTCGATCTGAAATTGCATGACATCCCAAACACGGTTGGCCGGGCCGTGGAATCTGCCGGTCGGCTTGGGGTGCATATGCTGACGATTCATTTGAGCGGCGGCGAGGAGATGATTCGCGCGGCGGTGAATGAACGCGAGAACGACATGTCGATCTTAGGTGTCACGGTGTTGACCAGCGCCAGCGAGCAGACACTGCGCGAAACTGGCGTCTCCGATAAGATCGACAATCACGTTTTACGGTTAGCGAAGTTGGGCGTCACAACAGGAATTGATGGCGTTGTCGCAAGCCCGCATGAAATCAAAATGCTGCGCGCGGAATTCACCGACCAAATCAAAATCGTCGTTCCTGGAATTCGGCCGACCTGGTCGGAAGCAGGTGATCAGAACCGCGTGACGACGCCGCGAGAAGCTTTCCAGAATGGCGCCGACTATTTGGTAATTGGGCGGCCCATCATTGCGCATCCGAGTCCGCGCGCGGCCGTTGCAAAAATTTTGGGTGAATTAAACGCCTAACAAATCACATGTCGATCTTTGCTGAATTGGATGTCGATTACGACGACACACCGCGATCGGCGGCCATCAATATGGCGATCGATGAAGCATTGCTCGAGATAGCAGAGATCCCGTCAATTCGATTTTATCGGTGGGATTCCCCCGCTCTCTCGTTTGGATATTTTGGAAAATTTGTTGATGTCGCGAGTTATGCCACGCAGCGCGATGTGGTCCGTCGCTGGACTGGCGGCGGAATTGTTTTTCACGGAAATGATCTCACCTACTCGGTCATCATCCCGGCTTCCGCCGAACTTTTTTCCGCAGCGGTAAGATCGATTTATGCGGCGATCCACTCCGGGCTTCGTGATGCTCTGACCGCGCAGGGTGAACACGCAGTGCTTGCAGATGGCAGGCAGGAAAAAGTTTCCGAAAGCTGCTTCGCAAATCCGGTGCGAAGTGATGTGATACTCAACGGCCGCAAGGTCGCCGGCGCGGCGCAACGCCGCACGCGTGGCGGCTTGCTGCATCAAGGCAGCATCCAGTATGTCGATCTCGCAAATGGTCTGGCGAAACGATTCGCGAGGGAATTGTGCGACGCGCCCTGCGAACGATCATTGGCCGAAGCAGTCGTTGAACGCGCTCGCCAAATTGCTGAACAGAAATACAGTACCGCGGCGTGGCTCCGACGCCGCTAGGATCCGAGCGAGAAGCCCGAAAATTATTCGCGAGATGCTCGTGTTCCTTTGACAATACGCAAGCCGCCCCTCTATTCTGCGCGTGTGAAAGTCTTTGCACGCTCAGCTGCGGCAACCGCTCTTCCTGTCGGCCCACTGGCGCGAGTGGCGCAGCTCGTGCGACGACAGATGGACGAAGTGGACGCGCGCATTGTGGCGCAGGCGGCCGCGTTTGATCCGGCAATTGAAGGTTACGTTTCTTACGCGCTCGGAAGCGGGGGCAAAAGACTGCGCCCGCTGGTCGCGATATTGAGCGGTGGGGCGACGGGATCACTCACATCCGAGCACATCGATCTGGCAGTTATCGTCGAATTGATTCATCTCGCCACGCTCGTACATGACGACATCATGGATGAAGCCGGGCGCCGTCGCTCACAGCCCACGGTAAATGCGCGCTGGGGCAACTCGCTCAGCGTTTTACTAGGCGATTGTCTCTTCGCTCACGCGCTCAGCTTATCCACGAACTTTGAAAATGCGGACATTAGCCGCGCCATTGCCCGCACCGCAAACGAGGTCTGCTCGGGGGAAATGATCCAAACCCAGCGAAGGTTCGATTTGCAGCTCTCGGTCGATGATTATTTCCGGATTATCGAAATGAAAACCGGATCGCTTTTGGGAATAGCGGGAGAGCTCGGCGCCACCATCAGCGGAGCGGATTCGGAGACGATCAAAAGCCTGAAGACGTTCGGCGAAAAAATCGGGACGGCTTATCAAATTTACGACGACTGCCTCGACATCGCCGGGACGGAAGCGGAGACCGGCAAAACGCTCGGTACCGATCTGCGCAAAGGCAAATTCACGCTTCCGGTGCTGATCTTTTTGCGCTCTGTTTCCGAGTTTGAACGAGAGCGCTATTGCAGCCTCATCCTCGAAGGAAAATGCGAGCAGATGACGGAACTTTTGAGAAATGGCGCGACGAACGGTGCACTGAATGAATCGATCGCGGCGGGAAGCGATCTCATCGGCGAGGCGCAAACTGCGCTCGATGTCATCCCTCAAAATCCGTACGGGGACGCGCTTTTTGTGCTCGGCGGCGCGTTGCGGGAAATGTTTGATCAGCTGCGCGTGTAAATGAAATGTCGGAGGGGACCTGTGTGCTCCGACTTTCAGTAATCTCCCATCGCGGCGCTGAGGCCGCGCCCACCTTCGAATGTCGCAGCTAAAGATTCACGAGATGCCGCAGGAGGAGCGGCCACGCGAAAAACTCGCCGCACGTGGTGCGACTGCGCTGACGGATGCGGAACTGATTGCGACGCTTCTCCAAAGCGGTGTCGCCGGCAAAGGTGTCATGGATGTCGCTAACGAGCTGCTGGAGAGAGCAGGGTCTCTTCCAGGATTGACGCGCTTCACCGTTGAAGATTTTGCAGATGTGCGCGGCATCGGGTTCGCCAAAGCCGTCAAACTGGTCGCTGCCTTCGGACTCGGGCAACGCATCGCCCAACAAACATTGTCGAAGCAAAAAATCGACACGCCCGAGATTGTTTACGCGCTTCTCGGACCTGAGATGCGAGCGTTGCGACAAGAATCACTGCGCGTGATTTTGTTGGATACGCGTTATCAGTTGATTCGAATCAAGGAAGTCTCCAGTGGCAGCGTCAACGAAAGCATCGCGCATCCGCGTGAAGTCTTTCACCCGGCGGTAGTTTCATCGGCTTATGCCGTGATTGTGGTGCACAACCATCCCTCTGGCGACGCCTCGCCCAGCCAGGCCGACCACAGTCTTACGAGGCGTTTGGCCGAAGCCGCCGAGCTTCTCCAAATTAAGTTACTCGACCACATCATCATTGGCGCGCCCGCGGAGGAAAGCGCTGGTTATTTTAGTTTCAAGGAAGCAGGCGTGCTTTGAAAATTCATTCGACCGCGATCGTCGATCGGCATGCCCAACTCGGCCACGATGTGGAAATCGGACCATACGCATGTGTCGGCGGCGAAGTCTCGCTTGGCGACCGCTCCATCGTGCAGTCACATGTCGTCCTCGAAGGCGCGGTCAATCTGGGATCGGACAACTTTGTCGGGCACGGAGCGATTATCGGCACCTGGCCGCAGGATTTGAGTTTCGATCCCAAAACAAAAAGCAGCGTACGCATCGGTACGCGCAACGTTATTCGCGAACATGTCACGATTCACCGCGGAACCGCGGAGGGAAGCGCGACGTCGGTCGGAGACGACAATTATCTGATGGCCGGTGCCCATCTTGGACATAACTGCTGCATCGCGAACAAAGTGATCATCGCGAACAATTGTTTGCTCGGTGGTTACGTTCAGGTCGAGGACGGCGCGTTTCTTGGCGGCGGCTGTGTTTTTCATCAGCACATGCGCGTCGGCCGAATGGCGATTGCCCAAGGGCTTTCGGCATTCAGCAAAGATATTCCGCCGTTCGTGATCGCCGCGGAACGCAATTACGTCTTCGGCTTGAATGTCGTTGGCCTGCGGCGCAGTCGATTTAGTGCGGCCGAGCGCGACGAGATCAAGGCCGCCTTCAAACTATTTTACACCAGCGGATTGAACGTCGACCAGGCGATTGGGAAAGCAGCGACCATGAAATTCGGCACAGCGGCGCGCGAATTTTTTGATTTCGTCGCAAATGCAAAAAAGCGCGGGATATGTCCCTTAAAACGCGGCGCCGAAAGCGACGGATAGGGTGCGATGGCTTGTCGCGCCGACTTATTCGAAGGACGAGCGGGCCGCTCATCCCTACCGATATACCTTATTCAAGACTGAGAAGTGCGAACATGCGGCCGGTGCGTCCTTTTTCGGCGCGGTAGGAATAGTAAAGATCGACATGACAAGCGGTGCAGATACCGCTGTCGTGAATATCGTTCACGCCTTGCGCGCGGCATTCTTCGATGATTTTCGCGGCGAAATCGATTTCGTAATGCGGCGGACGAATACAGGGGCTGAGTTGCACGATGAGGTCGGACGGTCGCGACCCGAAGCGTGCGATCATTTGCGTGATCGCATTTGTGACGACACCAAGCTCAGTCCCTTTGCGGCCGGAATGGACGAGACCGATCGCCGACATTTTTGGATCGACTATATGAACCGCGCAACAATCGGCGACATAGATGCCGAGCAGAATTTTTTCCTGATTCGTGATCAAACCGTCGCACCCGGCGAACTGTTTGCTCGATTCAACTGGTCCATCGACAATCGCAATTTTGTTTCCGTGAACTTGTTCCGCGGTAAGCAGCGGCCAACTTTCAACACCAATTGTGCGTCGAATGTTTCGGTGCGCGGTTTCGAGTCGTCGCAATGCTTCGGCTTTATCGCAAAAAACATCGATGCCCGCGATCCGCCTGATGAAAGCGTGCCGGCAAACACCGCTCGATTCAAGCGCGGTAAATTGCTCGACCGCAGATTGCTCTCGGGGCGCGGTCGCGGCCGAGATGCTAAGCGAAGCCGGGCTATTTCGATGAGTTTTCGCGACGCTTATCGGCGGCGGTCGTGCCACCGCCTGTATCGTAGATTTTCGAACGGATCGCGCGCGGGGCGAAACCGTTGAACGATTCGGTGTAAACGCTTTCCGTACCGGTGACGCGATCGAATTCCGCGAGGGAGGAGTTGTAACCGAAAAGCGCTTGCAAGCGTGTGGACTCCGCGGTGATCAACTGCACTTGGGCATTTAGAACTTCCAACTGAGTTCCCGCACCGGCGTCGAGGCGAGCCTTCGCTAAACGCAACGCTTCATCGGCCTGCTCGACGTTTTTTTCCTGGCTCTGAATCAGCTCGCGATTCTGCTGCAAGTTTGAATAAGCCTGCTGCACTTCGAGTTCGACCTGTCGAACATCATCATCGTACGTGATTTTCGCTTCCGAGAGGAGCGCACGTTGTTGCTTGACTCTACCATAAGTCTCGCCGCTGTCCCAAATCGCCCAATTGCCGACTAATCCAAAGACCCAGCCTTTGTTGATATCGCGGATGTTATCGTTAAACGGTGAGCTAATCCAATCGTAGCCGCCGCTCGCATTGATGGTGGGTAAAAAACCACCGAGGGCGACGTGCACTTGTTCAATTTGATTTAAGACATTGGCGCGCGCCTGTTTTAGAAATGGGCGTCGCTCTTTCCCGAGCTCGATTGCCGCCGTCAGCGAGATGCTTCGCGGGTTGTACGGCATTTCACCAATCACTTCGAGCGGTGGATTATCACCGCGCCTCGGATCGAAATCGAGCCCGAGGGTTTTGGCCAATGTCAGCTGCGAGATGCGGTAATTATTTCGCGCCGTGATCAATTGTGGAATCTGATTTGACAACGCGACCTGTGCTTGCAGCACATTGAAACGCGGGACCGTTCCAGCTTCGAAGCGGTTTTGCTGATCTTTCAGCTGGCTCTCCAGCAAGTGAACTGATTCCTCCTGCACTCCAATCAGCGCCTTGTTAACGACAACCTGATAGAATTGTGTCTTAACGGTCGAGATAACCTGATCGAGCACGTTTCGAAATGCGAAGTAGGCGCTATCGCGCTGAAAAAAAGCGCCGCGTGTTGCTGGTAAAGTCGTGCCATTAAAAACCAACTGCGTCCCGGTAATGCTCAGACTGTAGGACTTGTCGGTCTGCTGGAGGTTGCTGGTACTGGTGCTCTGCGTTGGACCAGTCTCTCCTTCCACGTTACCGGGCGCAGGCGACGGAGCTAGGATCGCGGCGGGCGTCGGTGTGATGCCCGGCCCTGTCGTCGTGAATGAACTTCCGGAGCCAAGATTGGGATCGGTCCATTGAAAAGTCGCGCCGGCATTTATATGGGGCAACGCTTGCGCGCGGATCTCAAGAATCACGCCCTTCGTGCGTTCGATCTCCTGCTTTCCGCGCAAAATATCCGGATTGCGTTGCAGCGCCGTCAGGATGGCTTGATCGAGCGTGAAGGTGCGTGCTCGCCCACCGGGAAGCTCGCCCGGGCCGCCAGCGAATGCAGATGAAGCAATTGCGATCGCTTCGCTAAGCAGGACGAGGATAAAAAAATGTCTTCGCACGAAAAGATAAAATCTAAAGATTAGATGCGCGAAGCACAGCGCGCGGATTCAAACAGCGCTGTTTTTACCGTTGTGGGGTATCACTGCCATCGGATGAACGATGCTCATTTCGATTGGCAGTAATCATAAATCTTGCTGTAAATTTGTAACCACGCTTTTTGTTCGCCCGGCGAAAGGTGCGCCATCACCTTCATCACGTTGC
>JBDUDH010000147.1:0-3306 GCA_040003015.1 Verrucomicrobiota bacterium
AAAGCAAAACGAATGCGAATCGTGAAGTTTTCATCGGCCGCAGTCTGCTTCGATCACTAGGGCAAAGCGAGCGTGATGAAGAACGTCGCGGCCAGGGCCGTCCAAAGCACAATGAGATAGACAAATCCGCCGGCGAAAAACTTGAACGTGCTGAAGAACCAGCCCTGCCGATAAACCCGCCGGATCGACAGGAAGATTTGGATCGCAAACGCAAACCATAGAAGTCCGACGATCCATCCGGCGAACAGAGGCGGCGCCGCGCGACTCAAGCCGATCGTCGCAAGCCCGATCAACATGATTCCAACATACGCAAATGTGTGAATGTGCAGCGCGTAGACGAGATGATCGACGTAGAAGACGTGTTTGCGAATGTAGAGGATCTTGAGAACGAAGGCGAAGAGCGGGATGCAGCAAAGCATCATGTAGGGCAGATTTCTGATCACCGTGATCAGAAATAGCTGAAAATTCGTGCCGTGTTCGCCGATTTTTTCTTTGGCCCGATCCTCGATCCACTTCTCAAATGCATTTGATGGCGTAGGTTCGGGACCGTGTCCAAATTGGAGGAACGTCTCGTCCGAGCTCGAGCCGTTAGCAGATTCTTTGTTCGGCGTTTCCTCCGGCTTGGCCGCAGCATCAGCGGAATTCTTCGGCTTAATTTTTTCTTTCGCTGCCGCAGATGCGTCCGGCGCTTCGTTTCCGAGATTCAGAGCTTTGTCCACTTTGGCGCGCTGTTGCGGTGTCAGATTCTCTTTTTGTAAATCCGCCTCGACCTCGGCTCGCAGGTCGGGTGACAAATTTTTACCGGGCTGAATATGAATCGATTTCGCCCAATAACTCACAGCGAAGAAAAACAAAATGCTCGCGAGCAGATAAAGCCGGAGCGGGTGCAAGTAGCGCGCGCGGTGACCGGCCAGGAATTCATTCGTTAGGCGCCAGGGACGGACGATCAGCCAACCGATCGTCGCGAAAAACTTCGAATCCCAATTCAGAAACGAATCGAGAACATCGACAATAACGTGTCGGAAAGAGCGGCGGTAATCGATCGCCGGCTGACCGCATTGCGCGCAGTAATTACCGCTCAGTTCCGCGCCGCAGTTCTCACAATGCGTTAGCGGTGTGCGCTGGCGTCTCCTGCGACCGAAAAACCCTCTTTTGCCGCCGGGATGCTCTTCCACCGCCGAAATGACAGCGTCCCCCAGAATGAATTTCGCCGGCTCGTTGGACATGGCGTCGCGAGCTTAGGAAAATGAAGCCCTAACGTCTATCAGAATGCCTCTTTACTCGGCAAAAAGAGGAGAGCGGCGGTTCCAAAATGCGCCGATCGCATAAAGATTACGGTATCGGCGATGAAATAAGGGAAGATCATCAGGGCAAGACCGCAAAGCATGATCTTCCACAAACTCATGCGCTTGCCGTAAATGAAGGCGACAAAACCAATCGACCCAAAAACGAAATCGCCGATCAAGTTTGCGGAGCTTGTTTAGAACATGTCGATCTTAGCAGCTAAATGCGCGCCACGCTGGAGCAACGGCGCGCTGCCTGCCGCCGTGGCAGGTCGCCGTGCCGAGGAAGAACATTTCGTCCCCCGAATGAGCGGCGCGGCCCACAGATAGATCGACATCGAAACTTAAGATTGACCATACGCACGCCCTAATGCCACGATCTAACCATTCGCTATTGATTGGATAGCCTAACGAATAGGAGAAGCGTGGCGCTACAACTTTTTAAGACCAAGAGCCCTGATCATTTGATGGCGGAAGCGGCAGCGCCCGAGCGCCAGATGAAGCGCTCGCTTTCGGCGTTTGATCTTACCTGCCTCGGCATCGGCGCGATTATCGGTTCGGGAATTTTTGCACTTACCGGCACGGCTGCGGCGGGCGAGCGGGTGACATCGACCGCGTCGCACTTGACGACACCCGTCATCAATTTCATTGAATCGTGGCTGACGCATGCGCCAATCGTTCTCGGCCGGCCGGGTGCCGGTCCGGCAGTTGTTTTTTCATTTGTCGTCGCGGGAATTGCCTGTGGATTCGCGGCGCTTTGTTACGCCGAACTCGCGTCGATGATTCCGGTTTCGGGTTCGGCCTACACTTATTCCTACGCGACGCTCGGTGAAATCGTCGCATGGATTATCGGCTGGGATTTGATCCTCGAGTACGCGGTCGGCAACATGGCCGTGGCGGTCGGTTGGTCGGGCTATTTCGTGAAACTTTGCGGCAGTCTCTTTGGCCTAAAATTTCCACTTTGGGCGGTGACCGATTACCGAACGGCCACCGACGTCCTGGCGAAGGGCGGCGATGCGTTGCAAGACTTTTCTTCGACGACACTGCCGGTCATCGCCGGGCATCCGATTGCGCTCAATCTGCCGGCCTTTGTCATTGTCGCCGCTGTGACAATTTTGCTGATCTACGGGATTCGCGAGAGCGCAAAAACGAATACCTGGATTGTTGTCACCAAAGTCGCGGTGGTAGTTTTTTTTATTTCCTTCGGCGCTTTTCTCGTGAATCCGACGAACTGGCACCCATTCATGCCGACCGGCGTGGCAGGCATGATGGGTGGAGCGGCCATCGTGTTCTTCGCCTTCATCGGCTTCGACGCGGTGTCGACTACGGCGGAGGAAACGCGCAACCCGCAGCGCGACATGCCGATCGGCATCATGGCGAGCCTCATCATTTGTACTGTGCTTTATGTGCTCATGTCCGGTGTGCTCACCGGAGTTAAGAAGTACACGGTTTACCTGGGCGATTCCGCCGCGGTTGCGACTGCGTTCGCCGGTCGACCCTGGGCGCAAGCGTTGGTCAGTGCCGGGGCATTGGCCGGTATGACTTCAGTGCTGCTCGTTTTTCAACTCGGCCAGCCTCGCATCTTCATGGCCATGGCTCGCGACGGATTGCTTCCACAATATTTCGCGAGAATTCACCCCCGCTTTCGCACACCGCACATCACAACTATCTGGACCGGCATCGCGGTCGGTGGCGTGGCCATGTTGACCGACATCGGATCGCTCGCTGATCTGACGAATATCGGAACGCTCTTCGCCTTCATCCTCGTCTGTCTTGGCGTAAACGTGCTTCGGCGAACCGATCGAACTCGTCCACGTCCATTTCGCGTCCCGCTGACGCCGTGGTTCCCGATTTTGGGCGTGATTTTTTGCCTGGCGCTAATGCTTAGCCTTCCAATCCTCACATGGATTCGGTTTATCGTCTGGCTCGCAATCGGGATGCTGATTTATTTCGGCTACAGCGTTCGCCACAGCAAACTGCGCCGCGGCATCGACGTCGGCGAAACTGAAAATATTTTCCCGCC